>DATJMI010000169.1:0-12077 GCA_035508775.1 Methylacidiphilales bacterium | reverse complement strand
CTCGATGACGAGGTCGCCTTCGTATTGCAGAACATCGTAAAACGCCTGCGCCACGTCCTGGTAAATCGTCTGGTAATCCCGCGCCAGGGTCTCTTTCTTGGCCGCCACCGCCGCAGCGCTGGCTCCGACGTTGTTCCAATTCTGGCCGCCGTTGAAAATCGTATAGTTCATCGTCACATTCGATTGCGACGTGTAGTTCCGGTTTCCGGCGATCTCCGAAGTGGCCGGGAAGCCGAAGGAACCAAACGAGCCCAACGAACTGAACCCGCTGTTCGCGGAATTGTTGTAGTGGATAAATTCCTGCTGATTGGTCACATTGAAGGTTGGCCAGAGCGCGGCGATCGTTTGGCTCATCTGCGCCTGAGCCACGTAAATATCCTGCATGCTGATTTTGAGCGAATCGTCCCGGACCGCGGTCAGTTGAAAACAGGTCTGGAGATCAAGCGCGCGGGGATTGCGCGAATTTGCCGCGATGGGCGAGACGGTGGCGAGTTCCGGATGGCTCGCCTTGACCGCTTTGGGCACCGGCCTGGTATCGGCTGGAACCGGGGTTGGCGCGGTCGCGGGGAAAACGGCATTTGTTGCCGTTGCATCGGGCGCCATCGCGTTGGATGTGGCGCCGACGGGCGGCGCGTTGGTGATCGCCGTTTCGGTGGAGATTGGAGCCGGGTTTGTTGTCTGGCTGTTTGCGCTGAGGAGAGCCGAGCCGAGAATAGCCATGATCACGGCGGCAACTTTGGTGAACCGATTGAACCGCGCCGGAGCTTTGCCGTTGGATTTCGGTATCTTTTTTCTCGCCGCTCCGGTCAGGAAAAGTTCCACCATGCGCCGGGGCGCCATGCGCGGAGGCAACGGCAGAGGCGGCTTTTCCCGTTTGATCTTCGATTCGAACACCGTCAGGACGGTTGAATGCTGAATCAGGTGAAAGTAGGCCTGCGTCAGTTCATTCAGGTTGAAGGCGGCATTGAGCGCGCCGCGTTCAAGTCCCGTTTGGATGATTTTCCGCACGAAAAGGAACGATTCCATCATCTTATGCGGCGCCTTCCTGAAGCTCGCCGGAAATTCCTCCGGCGCGGCAAACGCGATGGAAAAGCAGAGCCGAAGCAGGTCGGGTTGCCGCCGCGCAAAGGCGGTCACCGCCACGATGATGTCGGTAAGCTGCTCGACCGTGGCTTTCCCCGGCGGCGCCGCCTCCCGCATCAGGCGCAGGCGTTCGCTCATGGCCTGATCGACCAAGGCCCGGAAGAGTCCCTCCTTGTTGCCGAAATAGTAGTAGAGGGTCGGTTTCGTCACTTTCGCCTCTTCAGCGATTTCCTGGACGGCCGTTCCGGCATAGCCCCGGTTGGCAAAAAGCTTCAAACCGGCTTCGAGCAGCCGCTGGCGCGGATCGGAAGGAGTGCGGCTGCCCATGGGAAACCTATGATGGCAGTGGCGGAAAGTGAGTCAAATTGAAAGTTACCTACCGGTCGGTAGACTCGAATCCATCTCAAAATTGATCATGCGGGCGTTCGCCTGGCTCGGGTCCCGGGCCGGACCGCAAGATTGCGCCCAGCTCCTCAAATTAAATTTCTTTCCCTTGCCACAGACGGCAATTACGTTTAATGCCTTCTTTGAAACATTTGAAGCTTTTTATGAAAAAACTCCTATATCTCGTTTCTGCTGCCTTTGTCGTGTTAGTGAGCGCCTGTCTCTTGCTCCCGTTATTTCGTTCTCCGGTCATGGCCGAACCGGGCACAAACCGGGCCTATTTCAACATCCGCGATTATGGCGCGGTTGGCGATGGGAAGACGTTGGACAGTCCCGCGATTGATAAGGCGATCAACGCGTGTGCCGCCACGGGAGGGGGAACGGTCTTTTTCCCCGCGGGCACTTATCTGAGCGGCAGCATTCATCTTAAAAGCAACATCCATCTTTATCTCGATGCCGGTTGCGTTGTTCTCGGCGCGCCGCAGTCCATGAAGGTCTACGATCCGGCGGAGCCTTTCCAGGGGCCGGCTTACCAGGACGGCGGCCACACCTTCTTTCACAACAGCCTGATTTGGGGCGAGAACCTGGTGAACGTCTCCATTACCGGCCCCGGCATGATTCGGGGTGGAGCTGCAAAGGTTAAGGGCGATGGGCTGGTTTCGGGTGATGGAATGCTGGATCAATGGGATGGTTTTGCCAAGCCCAAGAACGGCTCCTCCCCCGTTGCCTTAAGTGAAGACGACCGCCGGGTGGGCAACAAGGCGATCTGCCTCAAGCTTTGCCGCAATTGCCTAATCCGGGATGTCACCATCTTTCACGGCGGACATTTCGCCATTTTGGTCACCGGCTGCAACGGATTGACCATCGACAATGTGACCATCGACACCAACCGCGATGGCATGGATATCGATTGCTGCCAAAACACGGCGGTTTCCAACTGCCGGATCAATTCTCCCAACGACGATGGCCTTTGCCCGAAAAGCACCTTTGCCCTGGGCCATAATGTGCTCACAGAAAACCTGACCATCAGCAATTGCCAGGTCTCCGGTTTCGCGGAGGGAACCCTGCTTGATGGCACGATGAAGCCGAGCAAGTCCAAAACCGGCCGGATTAAATTCGGCACCGAGGCGACCGGCGGCTTTCGCAATTGCACCATCACCAACTGCACGTTCCGGGATTGTCGCGGCCTGGCGTTGGAGGAAGTCGATGGCGGAATCATGCAAAACATCACGGTTAGCAATCTCAGTATGATGGGGATCGCCAACTGCCCGATTTATATCACCACCGGCAGCCGCAATCGCGGCGCGGCCGGAAATCCCCCCACTCCGAGCATCGCCAAGAATATCTTGATCAGCAATGTGGTCGCGAACGTCGACAGTTCCACCAGTGGCATTCAGATCACGGGCATTCCCGGGCAACCGATTGAAGGCGTGCGGCTCGACAACATCCGGATTACCTTCAAGGGCGGCGGCACCAAGGAAAACGCCGCGCGAGTCCCGAAGGAGCTGGCAACCGGCTATCCAGAGCCGCAGGGTCTCGGCGTGATGCCGGCTTATGGCCTCTTCGCGCGGCATGTGAAGGATCTGGAGCTTGCCAATGTTCACGTTTCGTTCGACACCAACGATATGCGTCCGGCCATGTCGTGCATCGACGTGGACGGCCTGGGGATCGACAATTTCAAAGCCTCGCTTGCTTCCGGGGTGCCGATTGTGAAATTCGATTCGGTGAAAAATCTTGTGGTTTTCAATTCGCCCGAGATTCCGTCGCAGGACGATCCCGCGCAGGCTAAATAGGGATGAGGCGGATGATGACCGTCTTCCATTTTACCAAACAGATGGCCGGGTGGGTTTTCCTGGCGGCGCTGGCTTCCAGCATGGCTTTCGCCGCCGGCACGGACACGAACGCGACCACGGCCAGTCCGCCGGCCACCGCTCCGAAGATCGCGACCAATACCAACGAGGCGCTGGCGGGCACTTACACGTTGCCCGATCCGCTCCTGTTGCGGAACGGCGCGCCCGTCCGTGACGCGAAAACGTGGCTGGAGCAGCGGCGGCCCGAAATTCTGAACCTCTACCGGGAGCAGATCTACGGGAAAAGCCCCGCGCCGCCGAAAATGAGATTTAATGTCTGGGACGTGGACCGGCACGCGCTGGGAGGCGCGGCGATCCGGAAGCAAATCGACATCTCCTTCCCCGGCCACCCTGATGGCCCGGTGTTCCACGTTTTACTCTACACCCCGGCCAAGGCCAAAGCCCCGGCGCCGGTGTTTCTTTGCCTCAGCTTTTCCGGCAATTACAAGACCACCACCGATCCTGACGTGAAAATCTACGAAACGTGGGATCGCAAGAAAGAGACCCGGCAGATGCCCACCGACGCCACGCGCGGCACCTCGCACAGTTGGAAGATTCCGGAAACCATCGCCCGTGGCTATGGCGTGGCCGTGGTCGATTATAACGACATCGAGCCCGATTTCGCCGACGGAACGGGCGGAAAACTCGGCGTGCGCGGGATGTTCCCGGATTCAGTTGGGCCGGACCGCGCGTCCGACGCCTGGGGCGCCATCAGCGCGTGGGCCTGGGGCGCCAGCCGCGTCCTCGATTATCTCGTGACCGATCCGGATGTCGACCGGAAGCGGGTCATCATGCTTGGCCAATCGCGCCTCGGCAAAACCGCGCTTTGGGCCGGAGCGCAGGACACCCGGTTTGCCATGGTGGTGGCGAGTTGTTCCGGCGAAATGGGCGCGTCGTTGGCGCGGCGTAATTTTGGCGAAACGGTCACGACCATGTGCAAAAGCTTCCCTTACCAGTTTTGTCCCAACTTTCTCAACTACGCCAGCCACACCGAGGGAATCCCGGTCGACGCCGGCATGCCGGTCGATTCGCATTTTTTGGTTTCGTTGATCGCGCCCCGTCCGCTTTATCTCAACACCGGAAGCCTCGATCTCTGGTCCGATCCGCACGGCGAGTTCGAGGCGGCCATCGCCGCCGCGCCGGTCTACCGGCTCTTTGGAGAAAAAAGCGTCGTGACGGATCTGCCGCCGCTTCCCGCGTCCGGCGGGAGCGGACCGTTCCTGACTTCTGATTTTCTGAACAAATTTCCGATGCCGCCGCTGGACCAGGCGGTCATGCACGACATCGGTTTCAGTTGCCACACCGGCAAACATGATATTCTCCCGGCGGATTGGGATCGGTTTCTCGATTTTGCGGATGGGCATCTTGGGAAGAAATAGGGGAGGGGAACGCGGCTACCGGTCCAATTCTTCCCCATTGTGAAGCCGGCCAAAGTGGGGTAGTTTGGTTGTTCTATGACTTTGACGGAAAAGCTTCTCGCCCGCGCCAGCGGCAAGGCGGCGGTGTCGCCAGGCGAAAATGTCTGGGTGAACACCGATATCCTCCTAACCCACGATGTGTGCGGGCCGGGCACCATCGGCGTGTTCAAGCGCGAGTTTGGCAAAAAGGCCAAGGTGTGGGACCGCAACAAGATTGTGATCATCCCGGACCACTACATTTTCACCGCCGACTCCCTTTCCAACCGCAATGTCGATATCCTGCGCGCCTTCGTGCAGGAGCAGGGCCTGCCCTACTTTTACGACGTAATCGACGATCCGAACGGGCACTGGATTTTCGACGCCTCGCGCGGCCAGCTCAAGCGCCAGTTCGGCCAGCGGTACGCCGGGGTCTGTCACACCGCGCTGCCGGCCAAGGGCCACACGCGCCCGGGCGAAATCCTCTTCGGCACCGACAGCCACACCTGTATGGCGGGCGCGTTCAATATGTTCGCCACCGGCATCGGCAACACCGACGCGGGTTTCGTCATGGGCACGGGCAAGCTCCTGATCAAGGTGCCGCCAACCATGCGCTTTTATCTCGAAGGCAAACTGCCCAAGGGCGTGATGGCGAAGGACGTGGTGTTGCATGTAATCGGCGAGATCGGCTTCGACGGCGCGACTTACCGGGCGATGCAGTACGAAGGCCCCGGCGCCCACGAATTGAACATGGATGACCGGATGACCATCGCGAACATGGCCATCGAGGCCGGCGGCAAGAACGGCGTTTTCCCGGCGGACGAGAAGACGTTTTCCTATGTGGATGAGCGGATCAAACGCAACGGAACGAAGGCGGACTACACGCCGGTCGAGCTCGATAAGGAACAGATCTTCATTTACGACCAAGTCGTCGATCTTTCCGAATTGGAGCCGACGGTGGCGCAGCATCCCGATCCCGGGCAGCGCGCCCTGGCGAAGGAACTCGGCAAGGTGCAGCTCGACCGCGCCTACATCGGCTCATGCACGGGCGGCAAGACGTCCGATTTCCTCGCCTTCGCCGAGGTGCTGAAAGGCCGCAAGGTGAAAATCGACACGTTCGGCGTCCCGGCGACCCCCGACGTCGTAGCCGACCTCCAGGGCACGAAGTTCGGCGACGAAACGGTGTGGAGTCTTCTCGAATCGGCGGGCGTGCAGATGACCGAAAACGCCTCGTGCGCGGCTTGCCTGGGCGGCCCGGTCGATACGTTTGGCCGGATCAACAAGCCGATGAACTGCATCTCCGCGACCAATCGGAATTTCCCCGGCCGCATGGGCCACAAGGAATCGAAAGTTTACCTGGCTTCGCCTTACACCGTGGCGGCTTCGGCCATCACCGGCCATATCACCGATCCGCGCGAATTTTTGTAGGCCGCCGGAAAATGATTAACACCGCCAAAGAAATCGCAGTCAAAGGCGGCCAAGGGGAAGTCGAAACGAATCAGCTTTTCTAAGGCGATCACTTTGGTGTTCTCCGCACCAACATGAAAATCAGAAAGTTCGGGCTTTTTCTTTCAGTCGTCCTACTTGTGGCGTGTCCCTTTCTTATAGGCCTTTGGGGTTATTACGTTTGTTCCTATTATCCGCCGAAACGTTTTGATGATCCCGATAATGCTTGGGCGGTGTATGTCGTCGAACGCTTTATTCTCTTTGATTTCATCTGCGCCGTCTGTGCCGTTTTGTGCGCGCGTGGATGGGAATGGCGAGTGGCTTTCGTAATTTTAGGGTTGTTGAGCTTGGCCGTATGCCTTTTCACTGGCTTCTGGGCAGCGATGTTCATAGTCAACGCGGGATAACCCCGATGATTAATTTTTCCCCCGCGGTTCCGTCGCCACAATGATGGTGGCGAAAATAATGAGAACGCCGCCGACGAAGAGAGTCCAGGGAAGCGCTTCGTTGGGATAGGGAATGCCGGCGAAGCCCGAAATCCAGCCGGGAAGAAAAGCGCAGAGGACGCTGGCGATGACCGGCTCGAGGCAATAAATCAGCCCGGCTTCGGTGGCGCTGACGCAGCGCTGCCAGGAGTTCATGATGTAAAAATTGAAGACGGTGCAGAAGAAAACCAGTGCCAGCATCAGCCCCCACAGGACGGAAGCGCCGAAAAGCTGATGGGCGCCGTGGATTCCGCTCTCCGTCAGGCCATAGGCAAAAAGAAACTCGAGGGCGAGCAGCCCGAACATGAGAAAAGTGACAAGTCCGGCCCGGTTTTCGGCATAGGCGGGACGTTCCACCCAGACGATTTGACCGGCGAGAAAGAAGGTGCTGACGACAATGACCAATTCGCCCGCGCTGAAGCGCCAATGGGCGAAGAAACCGGGACTTAAAAGAGCGGCGCCCAGCAGAACGAAAAAGCAGGCGAGGATCACGCGCGGCGTGGGAAAACGGCGGTCCCGCACCGCGACGATGAGGGGAACCAGCAAGGTATACATCTGGGTGAGAAAGGCGGAAACGGATGCGTCGGTCCAGGCGAGGCCAAGGGTCTGGAGGTAGAGGCCCATGCCGGCCAGCAGGGCCAGTCCGATGGCCTGGCTCCACTCAAGAAAAGTAATCCGGCCAAGCTGGCGCCAATGGAAAGGCAGAAAACAGAGGGCGGCGAGGCCAAAGCGGACGGCCATGTCGGCGCAAGCCAGCGCGGAATCGGAAACCGTGGGAGCATAAGCGCGCTGGGCCAATTCCAGGCCGCGGGTGAGGGGAAAGCTCAGGCCCCAAAGGATGGTGGCCCCGGCCAGCAGGGCGCGGGCTTGGCGGAGCAGAAGAACGGCGGGAGGCAGGTTGGCGCGGTGCACGGCTTAAAGAAATGAAAGCAGGAAAATCGGAAGAGAAAGGATTTTTGTGTACCATCGCGTGAACAACTCCGACGGCAAAGTTTTAATTGCTTTCGGGAGCGGTGTTTGCGAACCCATGAGGATGAATCGTTCATCTTCCTCGCCATCCAACCTCAAAGCCTACATCGCCCAGGGGAAACGGGTCATCGAACTCGAAGCAAATGCCCTTAAGGCGACGATGCGGCGGCTCGACGGCAATTTCGGCCGCGCTGTCGTGGCGATGCGCGAAACCATCGAGTCGGGGCGTAAAATCATCGTGACCGGCATCGGGAAGTCGGGTCAGATCGGAGCCAAGATCGCCGCGACGCTATCGAGCACCGGCGCGCCCAGCGTGGTGCTCGACGCGGTGAACGCCTCGCACGGAGACCTGGGGATGATCGCGCCGGGTGATCTGGTATTGATTTTGAGTTACAGCGGCGAGACCGAGGAAGTCGTGCGCCTGGTGCCGAGCTTGCGGCGGATCGGGACGCGGATCGTGGTGCTGACGGGCAGGGCGAAGTCGACGCTGGCGCGCGAGGCCGATATTCACATCGGCGTGCAGGTGCCGCGCGAGGCCTGCCCTCTGAATCTTGCTCCGACCTCGAGTTCCACGGTAACCTTGGCGGTGGGCGACGCGCTGGCCATGGTCCTGCTCGAAGCGCGCGGCTTCAAAAAGGACGACTTTGCGACGTTTCATCCGGGAGGCAGTCTGGGCCGCACCTTGCTTCTGAAAGTGCAGGAAGTGATGCGTCCGGTGGAGCAAATGGTGATTTTGCCGGGAACGGCCACCGTGAACGAGGCCCTGGCGCTCTTGGCCAAGAAAAGGGCGGGCGCGGTGACTGTTGTGGATGGGTGGGGGCGGCTGCGAGGGATTTACACCCATGGCGATTTTACCCGCGGTTATCAGGCCGATGCGCATATCGGCCAAGCCAGGCTGGCGGAAGTCATGACGGCGAAGCCGATCACGGTGCGGGTGGATAAACTGGCCGTAGAGGTGCTGAATTTGTTCGCCGCCAACCGGATTGACGACCTGGTTGTGGTGGACCGGCAGCATAAGCCGGTCGGCCTGGTCGATGCGCAAGACCTGGCGCGGTTTAAACTAATTTGAAATATCCTTCGGGTCCGCTTATCAAGACTGCGACCAGCGATACCGGTCCATCATTTGGGCCAGATTGGGGGGGGGATAGGTTCTGAAAAAAAGTCTCAGCTCCGCAACGAAATAGGTGTAACCTTAGGCTGTAGCTTTCGTCTAGGGCTTTATCATGGTTCCGTTTCGTTCAGGTCAAGCCGGTTGGATCGTAGCCGCCGGTGTGGCCATGGTTCTTTCGGCCGGGATGGCGCGGGCGCAGGAAGGGCCGGCGCCGTCCAGCCACGACGAAATTTTGCACGTCCTTAACCGCATCACCTTTGGGCCGCGTCCGGGCGACGTCGAAATGGTGGAGAAAACAGGGCTGCGCAATTATATCGAGCAGCAACTCCATCCCGAATTGATCGACGATTCCGCGGTGGAAAATGAAGTGGCCCAGTTTGAATTGCTCCAGAGGACTCCCCAGGAATTGGCGCAGCTTTTTTACGACGACCAGCAACGGATCAAGGCCAAGCAAAAGCAGGCGGCGGCCAACACCCAGGCCCAGGAGCAGACGCAGTCAGGCTTCGGCCAAGCGCAGGCGCCCACGCCACCCAACCAGGATGTCACGCTGAATCAGGGCAACATCATGAACCTGATCAACCAGGTGGACCAATGGCGTTCGGTGGCGGCGATTGGACAGCTCGAAGAGGCCAAATTGGTGCGGGCGATCGATTCGAACCGGCAGCTCCAGGAAGTCCTGGTCGATTTCTGGAACAACCATTTCAACATCGACATGAAGAAGGGCCCGTGCCGGGTCTTAAAGGTGGCAGACGACCGTGACGTGATCCGGCCCCACATTTGGGGCAAATTCCGCGACCTGCTCGAGGCATCGGCCAAAAGTCCGGCCATGCTTTTCTACCTCGACAATGCGACCAACACCACCGCCCGCATGATTTCGCCGCAGGAGCAACTTATGCAGGCGATGTTCATGCAAAATGGGCCCGGAACGGGAGGGACTCCGGGCGCTACGGCGCAGCGGGGAGCATCCCAGTCTCTCATGAAAGGCGGGATCAACGAAAATTACGCGCGCGAGATCATGGAACTGCATACCCTGGGTGTGGATGGCGGTTACACCCAGAAGGACGTCCAGGAAGTGGCGCGTTGCTTTACCGGCTGGACGATTGACCGGCAGACCGGCGGATTTCTATTCCGTCCGCGCCTGCACGATAACGGCCCCAAGGTGGTGCTGGGCCATCAGATTCCCGCCGGCGGCGGCATGCAGGACGGGGAAACGGTGCTCGACATTCTTTGTTCGGAACCGGCCTGCGCCCATTTCATTTCCAGGGAAATGTGCCAGCGGTTCGTCAGCGACGATCCGCCTCCGGCTCTGGTGGACCGGGTTGCGGGGGTCTTTCGCGATACCGGCGGAGATCTGCGGGCGGTGACCGAGGCGATTCTGACCAGTCCTGAGTTTCTGTCGCCCGAAACCTTCGGCAACAAGATCAAGTCTCCCCTCGAATTTGCCGTCTCGGCCGTGCGGGCGTCGGAATCGACCATTGTTCCGAAGCTCAGGCCTCCTTTGGACAAAGTGGTCCCGACGATGGAAGGCGCCGCGATTCTGGGCAGGACCGCCGCCGGGGACCGCCTTTCCCATGCCAAACGGCAGTCCTTGAACTGGCATATCGTGGAATTAGGCGAGCCGCTTTTTGCCTGCACCCCGCCGACTGGTTACAAGGAAGTCTCCAAAGTTTGGGTAAGCCCGGGCGCTTTGATTGAACGGCTCAACTTCGCGCTGGCATTGACCCAGCAGCGGCTGAGCGATGTCCAATTCAATCCGCAGAAAATCCTGGCCGGAACCGATCTCGATAAACCGTCCGAGGTTCTCAACCGGTGCGTGGCCACGCTTTTGCAGGACAAAATCACCGATGCAACCAAGAACGTGCTGATGAAGACGGCATTGCCGGCCGAGGGGGAAAGCCAGACGGTGGACCCGGCCAAGCTCATCGCTCTCATCATCGGCTCGCCCGAATTCCAAAGGAAATAACATCATGAACGTTAATCGCAGAATCTTCTTAAAGCAGGGCGGGCTCGCTTTTGTCTGTCTGGGCGCGGGGCCTTTTTGGGGTCCCGGCTTTCTCCGGGAGGCGGCTTTCGCCGCGAACCTGGGATCGTCCACCGGCAACAAAATCCTTGTCTGCATTTTCCAACGAGGCGCGGTGGATGGTCTCTCCATGGTGGTGCCCTATGGGGATCCCTTCTATTACCAGAATCGGAATGAGATCAGTATCGCGGCCCCATCGCGGGGAGCCAATGGCGCGCTGGATCTCGACGGCTACTTCGGGTTGCATCCGTCGCTTTCCTCCCTGCTGCCGCTCTTTAAGCAGGGGAATTTGGCGGCGATTCAAGCTTGCGGCTCGCCGAACGCCTCCCGCTCTCATTTCGAGTCGCAAGATCTTATGGAATCGGGCGTGGATGAGGATAGAAGCGTGCAGGACGGCTGGTTGAACCGGCTGATTGCCTGCTGTCCGGAAGACAGCGCGAAGGTAACCGCCTTCCGCGCGGTTTCGATGACATCGGTGATTCCGCGCAGCTTGCAGGGCGAGCAGGATTCGCTGGCCATCCGCGATCTCGATACGTTTGGAATCGCGGGTGACAGTTCAGTGACATTGCCCGGGCCGAGCGGAACGGCCAATGGCTTCGAGAGCATGTACAGCGCGGCGGTGGACACCGTCTTGCATGGCACGGCCCAGGAATCCTTCGATGCCATTGCCATGCTCAAAAGCGCCAGGACGGCCAATTACCAACCGGCCAACGGCGCGGTCTATCCCGCGGCGGCCTTTGGCCGGAACCTGAAACAGATCGCCGAATTGATCAAGGCTAACGTCGGCTTGCAGGTCGCCTTCGCCGAGATTGACGGCTGGGATACGCACGCCAATCAGGGCGGCGTCCAGGGACAGCTTGCTAATCGCCTCAAAATATTCGGCGATACGCTGGCGGCCTTTCACAAGGATCTCGGCGACCGGATGGCCGACGTGGTGCTGGTGACGATGAGCGAATTTGGGCGCGCCGTGCATCAGAATGGAAATCGCGGCACCGATCACGGCCACGGCACCTGTTTCTTCGCCATGGGTGGCCCGGTGAAGGGCGGAAAAGTTTATGGCGACTGGCCGACGCTGGCGCCGGACCGGCTTTTCCAGAACCGCGATCTGGCGATCACCACCGATTTCCGCGACGTGTTCGGGGAAATTACCTCGCGTCACTTCAGTCTTTCGATGCGGGCCATGCCGCAGTTGTTCCCCCATTACGCCGTCGATGCGGAGCGGTTCCGGAATTTCTGTGTTGGTTAGGAATTCTGCCGACGACTCCGCGCGCGCAATCTCACGGAGCGAGGACGAATTGAGCTAAATTTGCCTCGGTACTCTGAGGGTAAAGTTTT
>DATJMI010000168.1:0-9721 GCA_035508775.1 Methylacidiphilales bacterium | reverse complement strand
GAAAACAATTATGGACACACTCGTTGTCGGACTCATCTCGCTGGTCGCCCTGATTTATTTGATCGTGGCGATGCTCTGGCCGGAAAAATTCTAACCTCTCTCTTCTATGAACGAATCTACCCTGGGATGGCTTCAGTTGGCGCTTTATCTCGGCGTCCTTTTGCTCGTCACCAAACCGCTCGGACTTTATCTGATGCAGGTGCTCGACGCCCGCGGGCGCACCTGGTTCGATCCGGTCCTCGGACCGTTGGAGCGGCTCACCTACCGCCTCGGCGGCGTCGATCCCGCCAAGGAACAGCATTGGAAAAGATACACCCTTTCCATGCTGATTTTCAGCCTCGTCACCATGTTGCTCACCTACGCGATCCTGCGTTTGCAGGCGGTTCTTCCGCTCCAGCATCTGCTCAATCCCCAGAATTTCCCCAACGTGCCCGACCACCTTGCCTTCAACACGGCGGCAAGCTTCGACACCAATACCAACTGGCAGAGCTATGGCGGCGAATCGACCATGTCCTATTTCTCGCAAATGGTGGCATTGGCGAGCCAGAATTTCTTTTCCGCCGCAGTCGGTATTGCCATTGCGGCGGCGCTGGTCCGGGGTTTGGTCCGGCATTGTTCGGACACTGTCGGCAACTTCTGGGTCGACTTGGTTCGCATCACCTACTACCTGCTGCTGCCCATTTGCCTGGTTTTCGCTCTTTTTCTTGTCTCGCAGGGCATGATTCAAAATTTCAAGCCGTTTGACACCGCAACGCTGACTGAAAAGGAGACCGTTCAGGTGCAAAAGACCGATGCCAGTGGAAATCCGGTCAAAGACGCCAAAGGCAATCCGGTCATGGTGCCGCAGGAGGTCGATGTCCAAACCATTCCGGAAGGTCCAATGGCTTCCCAAATGGCCATCAAGATACTCGGCACCAACGGCGGCGGCTATACCAACGCCAACGCCGCGCATCCCTTCGAGAATCCGACACCGTTCTCGAATTTCATTCAAATGATTTCATTCATCTCCATCTCCAGCGCATTGACCTACTACCTCGGGCTGATGGTAAAGAGTCCCGGACACGGCTGGTCGGTTTGGGTCGCCATGGCGCTGCTCTTTCTGGCCGGGTTTCTCGTCTGCTGGCACTACGAAGCGGCGGGCAATCCGATCCTGACCCAACTCGGAGTCGATCCCGCCGATGGAAACATGGAGGGCAAGGAGGTGCGCTTCGGCGTCATGAATTCCGCTCTCTTCGCGACGCTCACAACCGATGCCTCCTGCGGCGCGGTCAATTCGATGCACGATTCCTTTACGCCTCTTGGCGGCTTGGTGCCGCTTTTTAATATCGAACTGGGCGAGGTCGTTTTCGGCGGCGTCGGCGCCGGTCTTTACGGCATGCTCGTCTTTGTGGTCACGGCGGTTTTCATCGCCGGGCTCATGGTGGGCCGTACCCCTGAATATCTCGGCAAGAAGATCCAAGCCTTCGAGGTGAAAATGGCGATGCTGGTGCTGCTCGTTCTCGCCTGGGACATTCTCGGTTTTACCGCCTGGGCCTGCGTCAGCGATTGGGGCAAGGCGGGTCTCAACAACAACGGCCCGCACGGCTTCAGCGAAATGCTTTACGCCTTCACTTCCGTCACCGGCAACAACGGCAGCGCTTTTGCCGGCCTCAACGCCAATAATTACTGGTACGACACCACCCTGGCCGTCGGCGCCTTGATCGGCCGCTTTCTCATGATCGTGCCCATCATGGCCATGGCCGGCTCTCTTGCGGCTAAAAAACTCATTCCGCCCGGACCGGGATCCTTCCCTGTTTCGGGACCGACCTTTATTATGCTCCTTATCGGCACGGTTCTTCTGGTCGGCGCCTTGAATTTCGTGCCCGCCCTCACCCTCGGCCCCGTGGTGGAGCATTTCCTCATGTTGTCCGGAAAATTGTTCTAACTACTCAACTCACCCCTTCATTCCTATGAGCGCAAAAGCCCGTTCTCTTTTCGATCCCGCCGTCGTTGTTCCCGCTTTGTCCGACTCGTTTTGGAAACTCGATCCCCGCGTGATGGTCAAAAATCCAGTCATGTTCGTCACGATGATCGGCGCGGCGATCACCACCGCGGAAATCTTCATCTCCAAAGAACCCAAGGCGTTCACCGTCCAGATTTCCCTCTGGCTCTGGTTTACGGTTCTCTTCGCCAACTTCGCGGAAGCGATGGCCGAGGGTCGCGGAAAAGCGCAAGCCAACGCCTTGCGGCGGTCGCGTACCAAAACGATGGCTAGGCTGCTGAGGAACGGCTCCTGGGAAGAAGTCGAATCGGCGATTTTGCGCAAGGGAGACCTTATCTCCGTCGCCGCCGGCCGGATCATCGCCAGCGACGGCGAGGTGATCGAAGGCGCGGCCACCGTGGATGAATCGTCCATCACGGGAGAATCGGCGCCGGTCATTCGCGAGGCCGGCGGCGACCGCAGCTCCGTGACCGGGGGAACGCGGGTCCTTTCCGACGTCATTAAAGTGCGCATCTCCGCCGATCCCGGCCACAGCTTTCTCGACCGCATGATCGGCCTGGTGGAAGGCGCCAAACGCCAGAAGACGCCGAATGAAATCGCGCTGACAATTCTGCTGGCCGCCCTGACCGCCATCTTCCTCATCGTCTGCGTCACGCTGCTGCCTTACGGAATCTATTCCCAGGTCGCCTTTTCCATCACCGTGCTCGTCGCCCTTCTCGTCTGCCTGATTCCGACGACCATCGGCGGCCTGCTCAGCGCCATCGGCATTGCCGGCATCGACCGGCTCGTGCAAAAGAACGTTTTGGCCATGAGCGGCCGCGCCGTCGAGGCGGCGGGCGACGTCGATGTCCTCCTTCTCGACAAAACCGGCACCATCACGCTGGGTAACCGCCAGGCGGTCGAATTTTTTCCCGGGCCGGGCATCGCCATGACCGATCTCCTCGATGCCGCGCAGCTTGCCTCGCTTACCGACGAAACCCCCGAGGGCCGCAGCATCGTTGTTCTCGCCAAGGAAAAAGGCGTGCGGGGCCGCACCCTGCACGAATTGCCCCATGCCAACTTCGTTGCCTTCACCGCCCAGACCCGCATGAGTGGCGTCGACCTCGATTCCATCGAATACCGCAAGGGCGCCGCCGAAGCGGTCAGGAAATTCGTGGGTCTGGAATTCCCCGCCGCCGTCGGCGCCAAGATCGACGAAATCTCCAAACTCGGCGGCACGCCTCTCGTGGTGGCCGCGCGGCCCGCCGGCGCCAGTGAGAAAAGCCCAACGGTCTACGGCGTGATCTATCTCAAGGATATCGTCAAAGGCGGCCTCGCCGACCGCTTCGCCCGCTTCCGCGCCATGGGCATCCGCACCGTCATGATTACCGGCGACAATAAACTCACCGCCGCCGCCATCGCCAAGGAAGCCGGCGTGGATGATTTCCTCGCCCAGGCCACGCCGGAGGACAAGCTCGCCCTGATTCGCAAAGAACAATTGGGCGGACGCCTCGTTGCCATGACTGGCGACGGCACCAACGACGCCCCCGCCCTGGCCCAGGCTGACGTCGGCGTCGCCATGAACACCGGCACCCAGGCAGCCAAGGAAGCAGGTAACATGGTCGACCTCGATTCCAATCCCACCAAGCTCATTGAAATCGTCGAAATCGGCAAACAATTGCTCATGACACGCGGAGCGTTGACCACCTTTAGCATCGCCAACGACGTGGCCAAATATTTCGCGATCATTCCCGCCATGCTTATGGACAAATTTCCGTCCATTTCACCTTTAAACATCATGCATTTGGCCAGTCCCGGGAGCGCCATTCTCAGCGCGGTAATCTTCAACGCCATCATCATCGTCCTGCTGATTCCGCTCGCTTTGCGCGGCGTGCAGTTCAAGCCGATGCCCGCCATCGCCCTGCTCCGGCGCAATCTGCTCATCTACGGAGTCGGCGGCGTCATCGCGCCCTTCATCGGAATCAAAATCATCGATGTGATCATCAACTTCCTTCACATCATCTAACCCATTCTCTGCATTTATGAACATCCTCCACGAAATCAAAACATCGGTCATCGTCACCCTCGTCATGCTGGTTGTCTGCTGCTTCCTCTATCCGCTGGTCATTTTCGGCGTGGGGCAGGCGCTCTTCCCCCGGCAAGCCAACGGCAGTTTGGTGATGGGCGCTGATGGCAAGCCCATCGCTTCCATCCTGCTCGGCCAGACTTTCAGCGCGGCCAAATACTTCAATCCGCGTCCCTCCGCCGCCGGCACTGGTTACGATTCCACCAGCTCGGGCGGCAGTAATTACGGCGCCACCTCGCAAGCTTTGCACGACGCCGTCCAGCAGCGCATCGCCGATTACCGCAAAGCCAACAACCTTCCCGATACCCAGCCTCTCCCCGCCGACGCCGTCGAAGCCTCCGGCAGCGGCCTCGACCCTCATATCAGCGTCAAAAACGCGTTGCTCCAACTCCCCCGCGTCGCCAAGGCGCGCGACATGAGTGAAGACGATCTCAAAAAACTGGTCGATCAATACACCGATGGCCGTGATTTTGGCGTTCTCGGCGATCCGGGCGTCAACATCATCAAACTCAATTTGGCTTTGGACGGAAAATACAAATGAGCCTATAAAAAATTTAGTGGAGAAAGACCCTCCAGTTCAGGATCGCCAAAGCCCCGAAGATTTCCTGCAGCTCATTCAGAGGCAGGCTCGCGGCAAGCTGAGGGTCTATCTCGGTTCTTCCGCCGGCGTCGGCAAAACCTATTCCATGCTTGTCGAGGGCAATCGCCTCAAACAGCGCGGTGTCGACGTTGTCGTTGGCTACGTCGAACCGCACGAACGCCCCGAAACGGCGGCGCAAATCGGCAAACTCGAAGTCATTCCGCCCCGGGTCACGCTTTATCACGGCATCGAAATCCGTGAGATGGATCTCGCCGCCATCCTCAAACGCAAGCCCACCATCGTCCTCGTCGACGAATTCGCCCACACCAACGCGCCCGGCAGCAAAAATCAAAAACGCTACGAGGACGTCCTCGAATTACTCGATGCCGGCATCAGCGTCATCACCACCCTCAATGTCCAGCATTTGGAGTCGCTCTACAACGTCATTGAGGCGGCCACCGGCATCAAAGTCAAGGAACGCATCCCCGACTCCATCGTCGCCCAGGCCGACCAGATCATCAACATCGACCTGCCCGCCGAGGACCTGATCGACCGCCTCAAGGCGGGAAAAATCTATCCGCTTGCCCGCGTCGAACAGGCCATGGGCGGTTTCTTCACCGAAACGAATTTGACCCGCCTCCGGGAAATCACCTTCAGCGAAGTCGCCAATTTTTTGGATCGCCGCCAGCGCCTGCTCATGCCCGGCGGCAACAAGCCCAGCTCCATGTCCAAAGTCATGGTCGCCATCAGCAGCCGCGGTCCCCATCCCGAAACGCTTTTGCGCAAAACGGCCCGGCTGGCCAATCAATTGAACGCCCAATGGTATGTTGTCTATGTCCGCACCGATAAGGAAGCGCCCGACAAAATCCCGGCCGAAACTCATCGCCGTCTCACCGACACGCTCGAAATCGCCCAAAAAATGGGCGGAACCGTTTTGATTTTGAAAAGCAACGATATCGCCGCCGCGCTCACCTCGTTCGTCCGGGATTACGGCATCACCCAGGTCGTGATGGGAAAATCCAAGCCGCGCACCGGCTTGAAACGCTTCTTTCCCTCCCTGGTGGACCGGTTAAGCGGCCGTCTCGCCGGGGTCGATATTATTTTGTCTTAATTCCGTGCCCGGCGGGATTATCCCTTCCAATCGACGACGACCTTGGTGCACCGGTCGCAGAGTTCGGAATGGCGCGAATCGTTGCCGAGATGATCATAGTATTTCCAGCAACGAACGCATTTTTTCATGCCGTGATCTTCCGCCCGGGTCACGGTGATTTTTTCTTCGCCGTTGGTGGGCTTGATGATGACTTTGGAGACGATGAAGAGTTCTTCCAGGACGGAAGGCTGAACTGATCCCTCGGACCCGCGATCGGCAGTAAGCTCGGGATGACGGGTGGCGATTTCCACCCGCGCTTCGAGACTCTTGCCGATTTTTTTGTCGCGGCGGGCCTCTTCGAGTTTTTCGTTTACGGTCGAACGATGTTCGCGAAGTCTAGCCCATCTCTGTCCAAAAGGTGTGTCGAATTCATGTGAAACACTGGGAAATTTTTCGAGATGCACCGAATTCACGTGGCCAAGCGCCCGCCACGTTTCCTCCGCGGTAAATGGAGCCAATGGAGCCAGGAGTGTGGTCAAGCCGGTGAGAATTTCATGCATGACCGTTTGCGCAGAGCGACGCGCAAGGTCGTTCTTGGCATTGCAGTAAAGGCGGTCTTTGAGAACGTCAACGTAGAGCGCGGAAAGGTCGGTCGTACAAAACCGGTTGATGTTGTGATAAGCGGATAAGAATAAGCATTTAGCAAAGCCATCTACGCACGTCATAACCAGGGCGCGATAGCTGCGGTGAATGTATCTGTCCAATTCCGTCCACTTTTCCGGCGGCACGGCGTCTTTGCCAGGATCAAAATCATGTAAGTTCCCGAGGAGAATTCTCAACGTATTGCGAATCGAACGATAGGTATCAGCCACACGGGCGAAAATATCGTGGGAGAACGGAATGTCGTCCTGGTAATCCTGGCTGGCGACCCAGAGGCGTAGGACGTCGGCGCCGTGTTCGTTGACCAGGGTCATGAGATCGACCGGCTTCTGGTAGCCGGTGCCCGACTTGGAGAGCTTTTTGCCTTCGATGTCGACGACGAAGCCGTTGGTGAGCACGGCCCGGTAAGGCGCCTGGCCGGTGGCCGCGACCGAAGTGAGGAGGGACGACTGGAACCAACCGCGATGCTGGTCGCTGCCCTCGAGGTAGAGATCGGCGGGAAAGCGGAGTTCCGGGCGCTTTTGCGAAACGGCGGCCCAGCTTGTGCCCGAGTCGATCCAGACGTCGAGGGTGTCGCGGCCTTTTTTCAGACCGAGCGGCAAGTCGAGCGCGGCGGCGAGTTCGTCGGCGGAGCGGACGAACCAGACGCCGGAGCCTTCTTTCTCAACCATGCCGGCGAACTTGCGCACGGTTTTTTCGCTCAGAAGCGGTTGCTCGCCCTCGCCATAAAAGACGGGCAGCGGAATGCCCCAGGTGCGCTGGCGCGAGATGCACCAGTCGGGCCGGCTTTCGACCGCGCCCCGGATGCGGTTGCGGCCCGAATCGGGAATCCATTTCACGCCGTCGATGGCAGCCAGCGCGTCGGCGCGAAAGGCATCGACTTTGATGAACCATTGCTTGACCGCGCGGAAAACGATGGGCGTTTTCGAGCGCCAGCAGTGGGGGTAATCGTGGGGGTAATCTTCCTGGGCGATGAGGGCATTTTTCGATTTGAGCAATTCGATGATGGGCGCGTTGGCTTTGAAGACGTATTGGCCGACCAAGGCGCGGACTTCAGGCTCGCTATTTTCGGTGAGGAACTCGGCGGTGAGGCAGCCCCGGTCATCGACGGGCGCGAGCACCGGCAGGCCGTGCTGCTGACCGAGTTGGTAGTCGTCATAGCCGTGGCCGGGCGCAATGTGGACAAGGCCCGTGCCCGCGTCGGCGGTGACGAAATCGGCGGAGAAGACAGTACCTTCTCTATCCAAAAATGGATGATGATATTTTAAACCTACTAGTTCGGAGCCTTTCCAGGATTGAGTACCCCAATCAGACTTTACAACCCTTTTCAAGTTCAAGATTTTTCCCTGCACGCGCAGATCGTCCTGAAAAATCACAAGTTCCCCATCTATTCGATAAGCGGCATAAGTGAGATTAGGTGAGATTGCTACGGCAAGATTCGCTGGAAGAGTCCAAGGAGTGGTTGTCCAAATAAGAAGAGAAGCACCTTCGAGTAGAGGCGAACGTCGCGCCGCATCCGCCGTGAGCGGAAACTTCACATAAATCGCCGGATCGACTTTCTCCTTGTACTCGATCTCCGCTTCGGCGAGGGCGGTCTGGCAGCCGGTGCTCCAGAGGACGGGGCGCAAACCCTGGTAGACGAGTTCCTTGCCGACGAGGGTGGCGAAGACACGGAGGGTTTCAGCTTCGTAAGCCGGATCGAGGGTGAGGTAGGGATTGTCCCAATCGCCGAAGACGCCGAGGCGCTGGAATTGCTCGCGCTGGACGTTGATGAAGTGGCGCGCCGTCGCCTCACACTTCTCGCGAATCTTGAGTGGATCGGTCTCCGCCGCGCCGAGTTCCTTCATCACTTTGTGTTCGATGGGGAGGCCGTGGCAGTCCCACCCCGGCACGAACGGCGCGTAGTGGCCGCTCATATTGTGGTACTTCAGGACGATGTCCTTGAGCACCATGTTGAGGGCGTGGCCCATGTGGGCGTCGCCGTTGGCGAAGGGCGGGCCGTCATGGAGGATGAACGGCTCCCGTCCCTGGCGCGCGGCCATGATCTGCCCGTAAATGTTTTCCTCGCGCCATTTGGCGAGGAGGGCCGGTTCGCGCTTCGGCAATTCGGCGCGCATCGGGAAATCGGTTTTCGGCAGAAGGAGCGTGTCTTTGTAATCCATGGCGAAGCGAAAAGTTTAGAACGTGCCCTCAAAATAGGGCAAGGTCGCGTCCTTGGCTAATCTTGAGATTGGGTTCTCAATGCTTCTGGTCCAGTAACGCTGTGGCGGCCCAGATCGTGGCGAACTGGCCATGGAGATTGCCGTTGGCGCGGGGCCGGGCGAGGTAATAGTTTTCGTCATTGGAGTGCTCGGTCAGCACGCCGACATCGAGGACATTCGCCTTGTCGTCGAGCTGTCCGGAAAGCGCCGTCCAAGCCTTCTTGACGGCGGGAGCATAGGTGGCCGCGTCGAGCCAGCCCTGGTCCACGCCCTCGCCGAGAGCGAAGATGAAATAGCCGGTGCACGAATTTTCCTCCCAGGCCTTGTCGTCATCGAGCACCTGCCGCCAGCGGCCATCGGGGGCTTGGCATTTAAGAAGCCCGGCCATCATGGCCTGGTAGCTGGCCACGATTTTTGCGCGCCCGGGATCGTTGGCCGGGAGGTTCAGCAACACTTCCGCGAGGGCCGCCGCCATCCAGCCGTTGCCGCGTCCCCAATAGACATGAGCGTCGGGGCCGTGAAAGAAAAGGCCGGTGGGCTGCTGCAGCTTGTCGATGAACGCGTCCATTTCCTTCACAGCATTGGCCGCGTAATCGGCTTTCTGCGTGGCGCGGTAGGCGAGAATTTGCATGACGGAGAGTTTGTAGGCGTCATCGATGTATCCGCGGGTTTCCGAGCTAAGCCCGTCGGCATTGAGCTTGGCGAACTGGGCGTCGGCGTAGCTGAGGCCGAGCGTGAGGTACTTTTGATCGTGATTCTGCTGGTAGATTTCGAGTGGCAGGATGCCGAAGACACTGCGGTCAACGTGGGTCGGCTTGGGCAGAAGCGCCGCGCCGCCGGGAGTGACGATGCTCTGGTAGCGCGCGATCACTTTGCCCAGCAAATCGTGGTTGTTGGTGATGGCGGCGAAGCGAACGGCGCCGTAACCGCTGCAGGTTTCCATGTAACTGATCCCCTTGGCGAGATCGAGCTTGGAGCGGTCGAGGAGATTTTGGGTGACCTTGGTCCCGACGGCGGCCGGATCCTGCCCGGCGGGCCACGAGCCCCACGAATTGTCGGCGCGGCAAAGACCGGCGGCGAGGAAGGCGGTGAGGACGAAGGTTAGTTCGGCACGGCGCAAAGGAAGCAGTTTCAAGGTCGATTC
>DATJMI010000167.1:0-10304 GCA_035508775.1 Methylacidiphilales bacterium | reverse complement strand
CGGAAGCTTTCACCTCCTCTCGACAGCGCCGCGGATAGCTTCTAGTCTCCAAGCATGTTCTTCGGCCAGAAACGCGCGCCCAATGCGCGGCTCGACTTGCTCAAAAACGTAATTTTGTTCAAGGACCTCTCCATGCACGACATTGAGATGGTCGATAGCCTGATGCACGAACGGCGCTACTTGACCGACGAAGTGATTTTCGACCAGGGCGAGGAAGGACAGGGGCTCTTTGTCGTCCTCAGCGGCCGGGTAAAAATTTTGCGCCTTGGCCGCAAGATCGAAAAGTTGCTCGAATTCGGGCCGGGTTCCTTTTTCGGCGAAGTGGCCCTGCTTGACCAATGCGTGCGGACCGCGCAGGCCCGCGCGGTGGAGGACGCGCATATAGTGGCGTTGTTCCGGGCCGAATTTTATTCGCTGGTGAAAACTCATTCGGGTATCGCTTCGCGCATTTCGTTCCAATTGGCGCGCGTGCTGGCGGCGCGGTTGCGCCAGGCGATCCTTGCCCAGGACCAGGACATTTAATCGCCCGGATTGGCCATGGATCGTTCGCTCGCTTCCGGCCCGTTGGTGTGGCTGGGCATTATCCTGACGACCTGCCTGCTGCTGGTGCTGTTCCAGTCGATGCTGTGGCTGGTCCTGCCGCTTCTGCTGGCGGTGGTCGCCTACTACCTGCTTTCGCCGCTGGTGAAACGGGCGATGTCCTGGGGTTTGAGCCGCCCGCGCGCGGTCTTTATCGTCACGGCGGTTCCCACCGCGTTTCTCGTGGTGATGGCCTTCATCACCGCGCCGAAAATCGCCATGGCCTCGCACAATTGGCAGGCCAAACTGGCCGGTTACGAACACACCGGCGCCGTCCTGATCACGAACGTGGAAAGAACATTCTTTAGATCTTTTCCCTTCTTGCGTCCATCCGCACCGCATCCGATGAATACGCCGGAGATTGGAAGCGCCGTGTTTGCCGAGGGTGGCGCGCCGCCGGCCTCGAGTGATGAACTGGAAAACCAGGTGACGAGTCTGTCCGCCAAATATTCGGGCGATATCGCGCTGGAACTGGCCTATTGGATTCCATCCGTATTGCTGATGCCTTATCTGACCTATTTTTTTCTGCTCGACGGCCCGCGGTTCAAACGTTTCCTGGTGCGGGCGATCCCCAACGCTTTTTTTGAAAAAACACTTTATCTTTTCTACCGGGTCGAAGATCAGATCCGCCGCTATTTCCAGGGTTTGCTGGCCTTGACGGCGCTCGACACGCTCTTTCTCGGCCTCGGACTATGGATTCTCGGGCTGAAGGCTCCGTTTTTACTCGCGGCCATGGCGGCCGTCATGGCATGGCTGCCGTATCTCGGCTCCATCGGGGGCGGCTTGCTTGTCGTGCTGGTGGCGGCGCACGACGCGCCAAACAATACCTGGCTGCCCTATGAGGTGGTGGGACTATTCATCGCCGTGCGCATGCTCGATGATTTTGTCTTCATGCCGCTGACCATCGGTCGCAGCTTGCGGATGCATCCGTTGATCACGGTGCTCATGATTTTGCTCGGCGGCGCGGTGGCGGGCATCGCGGGCTTGCTGCTGGTCATGCCGGTGCTGGGAGTCGTGATGGTGGCCGGACAAATCATCGGTGAGTTGGTGACCGACGAGCGCGTACTGGCCCGATACCGCCACGCCCGCTATTTGCGAAGATTGCGGGCAAGAGCGGATTTGTGATTCGCTGGCCAGATGGTGCATTGAGGTAGCCTGAACAAAATGCTTCAACTCTCACGACCTTGTCCTCCGTGAGGGCACAGCGTAGGATGGGGCTTCCATGGACAAATCCCAAGTCGCCGATATTCTCGAGGAAATCGCCGTTTTGCTGGAGCTGAAAGGCGAGAATCCTTTCAAGGCCCGCGCTTATGTCAACGGCGCGCGCGTCCTGAACAATTACGAGGGTGATCTCGGTAAATTGGTGGCCGAGGACCGCCTCGGCGAACTGCCCGGAATCGGCGAGGCGTTATGCCAGAAGATCGGCGAATTGGTGAAGACCGGACGGCTTGCCTATTACGAAGAACTGCGCGCTTCGGTGCCGGAGGGATTGCTCGAACTGCTCGATATCCCGGCGCTCGGGCCGAAGAAAATCATGGCGTTGCACAAGGAACTGGGTATCGCCAGCGTGGCCGAATTGGAAAAAGCCTGCCGGGAACATCGCGTGCAGAAGCTGGCCGGATTCGGCGCGAAAACCGAGGAAAAGTTGCTCGCCGGAATCGCCCAAAGCCGCGAATACGCGGCGTTGCGTCTCTACGCCGATGCGTGGGCGCAGGCGGAGACGGTCCGTGAAGCATTGCGCGAGCACGAAGCGGTGATCCAGCTCAGCGTGGCGGGCAGCCTGCGCCGGGGGCGGGAAATCATCAAAGATATCGACCTCGTCGCCTCGTCGCGCGCGCCGCAAGACGTGATGGATTATTTCGTCAAGCTGCCCGGCGTGAAACAGGTGACAAACTACGGGACAACCAAATCGAGCGTATTGCTGGAATCGGGTATCGCCGCCGATCTGCGCGTCGTCAGCGACAAGGAATACCCCTGCGCGCTGCACCATTTCACCGGCAGCAAGGAGCATAACGTCGCCATGCGGCAGCGGGCCATCGCCCAGGGAAAAAAACTGAGCGAGTGGGGCCTGTTCGAGATCGCACCCGGAAAAAAGGGCGAGGAGGGCAAGCTCGTGCCCTGCCACACGGAAGACGAAATTTTCGCCGCGCTGGGTCTCCAATATATTCCGCCCGAATTACGCGAGAATCTGGGCGAGATCGAGGCGGCGGAAAAGGGCGAGATCCCGCGTCTGATCGAGTGGCCTCAGTTGCGCGGCACGTTTCATTGCCACACGAATTGGAGCGACGGCAAAAACACGCTGGCGGAAATGGCCGGCGAGGCTCGCGAACTCGGGCTCGACTATCTCGGCATCGCCGATCATTCCAAGTCATCCTTCCAGGCCAACGGCCTCAACGAAGAACGGCTGGCGGAGCAGATTCAAATGATCGCGACATTGAACGCGCAGGTGAAAGACTTTCACGTCTTTGCCGGAAGTGAAGTCGATATTTTGAAGGATGGGCGGCTCGATTTTTCCGACGATGTGCTGAAGACGCTCGACTATGCCGTCGCGTCGGTTCACAACGCCATGAGCCAAAGCGAGGATGAAATGACGGCGCGGATCATTCGCGCGATGGAAAACGAATACGTCACAATGCTGGGCCACGTCACCGGCCGGCTCCTGCTGCAGCGCGAGCCGAACAGAATCAACCACGAAAAAATTATCGATTGCGCGGTGCGCACCGGGACCTGGATTGAACTCAATTGCAGCACATGGCGCATGGACATGGACTGGCGCTGGTGGCATCGCGCCCGCGACCGGGGCGTGAAATGCGTGATCAATCCCGATGCGCATAGGATTTCGCAGTTTGCCATGCTGCGCTACGGCGTGACCATCGCGCGCAAAGGCTGGCTGCGGCGCGAGGATGTCGTAAATACGATGTCGTTGAAGGCGATGAAGCGCGAGCTTGGCCGTTAAAACTGAATTTGTCTCCAACCGACGCGCCCCCATTTCCATACTCGCCAGCAGTTTGGGAAATGGTTAGACTAACTTAAATGCCTTTGGAAAAAGGTTCCTATCGCTCCATTTCCCCTGCCCGGCGTTGGATGTGCGATTTGGCCGCTCTGAGCCAAACGATTCCCATTGCCGCGCTGGAACACCGTCTCCATCTGCGGCCGGTGTTCGAAGCCTTGAAAAATTGTCCCAAGCCTCATCCGAGCTGGAGCGCGCTTTTCCTCAAGGCGGTCGCGCTGTTGGCGCGGCACCAGCCTTATCTG
The DNA here is from genome assembly GCA_035508775.1 of Methylacidiphilales bacterium. Taxonomy (GTDB): domain Bacteria; phylum Verrucomicrobiota; class Verrucomicrobiia; order Methylacidiphilales; family UBA1321; genus JABDGH01. The sequence continues at coordinate 6,470 of DATJMI010000167.1, read as the reverse complement.
CGCCGGAGCTACTTCGGTTTTCCGTGGCCGCGCATCTATGAGCACCCGATCAATGTGGCTGCGATTACGGTCGAGCGCGAATGGCAGGGCGAGCACGCGATCTTTTTCGACATGCTGCCCAGGCCGGAAACGATGGGGGTCATGGAATTGCACTATTACCTCCGGCGGTTGAAATCGGAGCCAGTCGAGAGTATCCGCTGCTTCCGCCGGTTGATCAAAGGAGGCGCGCTACCCCTGCCGTTTCGGTGGTTGATCTGGCGCTACCTTCATTCGTTTTCCGGACCGCGCCGGGCCGCCTACACCGGCACCTTCGCCATCAATGGCGGCACGCGCTTTCCGATTCGTCCGGTCACGACCACGGGCGCGATCGGCGCCACGGTCTACTTCGGGCTATTCGACGCGGAGGGCAACACCGATGTGTGCCTCGCTTTCGATCACCGCGTGATGGACGGCGGCGTGGTGGTGCGAATTCTCGACGGACTCGAATCAGTCCTCAACACCGATATCGTGATTGAATTGCAGGCGCTGGTCCACCAACCTGAAATTGCGATTCGGAACAAGTAGTTTCTAAAGGCCATCCGAAAAGTAGGCGCAGGTCACATGACGAGTCGAATTTGGGGCGAATCGAGGCGCGAGCGACGAGATCCTGCGGACGGCAAAAATCCTTTCGGTGTGACCTATGCTTACTTTTCGGATAGCCTTTATGGCCGGCGGAAATGGCTCCCGCTTTCCGCCCACCGGCAAATGGCTTCAATGGGCCGGAGCAGAGGCTGCGCCCGTCCGGTGAGCGAATACTCGATGCGAACGGGAATATCGGGATAAACCCGGCGAAGGACGAGACCCTTGGCCTCCAAACCGCGCAGGGTTTGCGCGAGCATCTTTTGAGAAATGCCCTCCACCCGCTGGTGTAAATCCGAAAAACGAAGAGCCTGTCCGCCCAGCGCCCGGAGAACCAACAGGCTCCATTTGTTGCTCAGAAGGCAGAGATTGTCGCGGGAAGAATAGCCGGCGGCGAAGACCGAGGGTTTGGTGGATTTACGTCCCATGCCCCAGGGTAATCAATAATTGGCTTGGTAGCAATACGTTATATGCTAACAATTAGTAAGTAACTTGCATTCGGGTAAGATGGAGGAATATTTGGGCATGAATCTGATCCATGCCGAACCTGTCCAGACCCATGCTTCGGGCGAGACTCTCCAGCCTCCAGCCACGAGCGAAACCATTTCCTACCCGGATGCGTCGCTTCTGGACGCCTACTCGATGAGCGTTATCGGCGCAGTCGGGAAGGTTGGGCCGGCCGTGGTTCATATCCGGGTCCGCCAGGAAGCCAGTGGCCGTTCGCCGCAAGCGGGCGGCAGCGGATCCGGCTTTTTGATTGCGCCCGACGGCTTCATTTTGACCAACAGTCACGTCGTTTCCCGCGCTTCCGCGATTGAGGTGGCGCTGAGCGACGGCCGGACTTATCCGGCGGAACTTATCGGGGACGACCCCCACAGCGACTTGGCGGTCATTCGCATCAACGCCCCCGCGCTGGCCGCGGCCAGTTTCGCGCCCGCCCGCTCCATCCGGGTCGGGCAGATCGCCATTGCCATCGGCAATCCCTATGGCTTTGAACATACCGTGACGGCAGGCATCGTCAGCGCGCTGGGACGGACTTTTCCGGCGACAACCGGACGCCTGATCGACAATGTCATCCAGACCGATGCGGCGCTCAATCCCGGCAATTCGGGTGGCCCGCTTGTCAATTCCCGCGGTGAAGTCATCGGCGTCAATACCGCGGTGATCAGCGTGGCTCAGGGAATCTGTTTCGCCATTGGGAGCGAAACCGCCGATTTTGTCGCCGCATGGCTGATCAAAGACGGAAAAATCCGGCGCGGTTATCTTGGCATTGGCGGCCAGGAAGTTTCCCTGCATGTCCGGGTGATCCGGTTCTACGGACTCGGGCAATCGACGGGCGTGCTCATCCATTTCATCGAGCAAGGAAGTCCCGCGGCCCGGGCTGGTTTGGAAATCGGGGACGTGCTGCTTACCTTTGATCACCAGCCCATTCAGTCGGTCCATGATCTCCAAAAGCGTCTTGTCCATGGCAAAATCGGAGATCAGGTCGGTGTCTCTTACTTGAGATTAAATCAAAGGAGAGATACGGCGATTGTGCCCGCCGAACTCAAGTAACGCCGTTTATTCCGCGGCCACGTGGGTCCCCTTCGCCACGGTGGAATGTTTCATCAAAAGCACCAGAAACGCCACTGTGGCCGTCACGACGGCAAAAATCCAAAAACAATCGAAGTAAGCAAGAGACGCAGCCTGCTGTTCGCGCAAATCTTCGATCGCCTGGAGCGCCATTTGCCCCGAGGCGGCCGGATCGCCGGTAGCCTGGAAAAATTCGGGTTTTATTTGGGCGACGTAAGACGTCAACGCGGGATTGAGTGGGTCGAGATTCTCGTTCAGGCGCAGACTGTGAAACTGCTCTCGCCGTTCGAGAATGGTTTGGCCAACCGAGGTCCCGAAGCTGCCGCCCTCGTTGCGGAGCAGCGCGAGAAGCCCCACCGCCGCGCCCCGCAATTCCCGCGGTGTGTAGAGATAAGCCGCGACATTGAGCGGCGCGAAGACCAGGCCGAGGCCCGCGATCATCACGATCCGCGCCCAAATGATCTGGACCGGCGCGATGTCGAGATTGAACAGCGACATCCAGTAGTTGCCCGCCGCAACGATAAGCAGCCCCGTGGCAATCAACCAGCGCGCATCAAAGCCGCGTCCCAGCAATCTCCCCGTGATGATGATGGCCATGATGGTGAAAATTCCCGCTGGCGAAAGAACCAGGCCCGCATGGAAAGCATCGTAGCCAAAGAGCGTCTCCAGCATGGTCGGCAGCAACGTGCTCGATCCATAGAGCACGGCAAAGGCGCAAAAAATCGTCAGGCAGCAAATCCAAAAATTGCGTTCGAGCAGCGGACGGAAATTAACGATGGGATTCGCCTGGCGCGTCTCCCACCAGATCAGCGAACCGAGGCCCAGGCCAAAACCGGCCGCCAGCTCTTGCACACGCCCAAACGGATCATTGAACCAGTCCCATTCCTGGCCCTTGCTCAAGACCACTTCCCAGCAGATCATCGTGAGCGCCAGCAATCCGAGCCCCGTAAAGTCGAAGCGTGAGGGCCGTTTCTTCAATTCAAGCCGCTGGTTTGCGAGATATTCCGGATCGCGCACCACAGCGTGGCAAAAAAGGAAAGCCAGCACGCCAACCGGCAAGTTGATCAAAAAAATCCAACGCCAGGAATACTCGTCGGTGATCCACCCGCCCAGCGTCGGCCCGAGCACCGGCGCGAGCAGGGCGGCGACGCCGAAAAAGGCCTGCGCCGCGCCCTGCTGGGCCGGTGGAAACGTATCGAGCAGAATAGACTGGCTGGAGGGCTGCAATCCTCCGCCGGCCAAACCCTGCAGGATACGAAAAAAAACAAGCTGCGGGAGGCTTGTCGATAACCCGCAGAAGACGGAACTGATGGTGAAAACCGCAATAGAAACCAAAAAATAACGCCGCCGTCCGAAATGCGCCGCCAGCCAGCCGGAGATCGGCAAAATGATGGCGTTGGCCGCGAGATAACTTGTGATCACCCATTCGCTGTCGGTTACTGCGGCGGAAAGTCCGCCGGCGATGTAGCGCAACGCCACGTTGGCGATTGTCGTGTCGAGCACTTCCATGAAGGCCGGTATGACGACGGCCATCGCCACGATCCATGGATTGATTGCCCGTGGCTTGGCCCCGGCAAGACCCGCCGGAACGGCGATGGCCGGCGCCGCCGCCCTCATGGCGTGGCCGTTGCAGGGGCCGGGTGAGGCGGGGCCGAACTGGACACGTCGAGTTGGATTTCCGACTGAAGATACTTGCCCGCGTTGGGCCCGGTCGGCTGGCTTTTCAAATCGACGGTTGGCGTGACCGATAGTCCAACAAAAAGCGGTAGTTTATCCGGATCATAATCCACCACATCAATCCGCACCGGCAAGCGTTGCACGACTTTGACGAAGTTGCCCGTGGCGTTTTGGGCGGGCAGCAGGGCCAGCGTCGAGCCTGTGCCATTGGTGAAGCCGGAAATGCGGCCCTCGAAAATATGGTGCTCGCCGTAGATGTCCGTTTCGAGTTTGACCCGCTGGCCAATCCGTAAGTCACGCAGTTGCGTCTCCTTGAAATTCGCGTCGATCCAGATGTCACGCAACGAGCGGACGGCCATGAGACTCTGCCCCACTTGCACGTTGTCGCCGGGATTGACGTTGCGGCGCGTCACCACGCCATCAATTTCAGAAACAACCTGGCAATAACTCAGATTCAGCTTCGCCTGAGCGAGATCGCTCTGCGCTTGGGCCAGTGCGGTCTGTGCCTGCTTCAAACTGGGCGCATTCTGCATGATCTTGGCGTAGATCCGGTCGATGTCGCCCTTCGGATCGCGCCGGTAAAAATCCTCGATCACTTCCTTGGGGGTCAGGTCATAGGAGGAAGGGTATATACCGAGCTGCGCGGCGTCTTTCAAAAGTTCAGCTAACGCCTGGCGAACCGAGGAAAAATTCTGATCGATATCGTCAGGCACATCCGTGAAATTTCCGCCCGCCGGCGGATCGGCGGGAAGGCCGAGACTAACCCGCGCCTCATGAACATCTTCAAGCGACTGGTCAACCTCCGCCTTGGCCTCCTCGAGAGCCGCTTTCTTCTCGTCCAGATCCTGGCTGCTGACCGCTTTCTCGAGCACAAGCTTGGCCGAGCGGTTATACTCAGCCTGGGCCAGCACGAGATTCGCTTTGCTTTGCTCCAGCTTGGCCGCCCGTTGCCCGATAACGGCGACCTGATTATCGACACCTTCGATGGCGTTCTGCAACGCAAAGCGCGCGCCGCGGGTCTGGCCGATGAGACTGCGCACGGTGGCTTCCGCCGCGACAAGATTGGCCTGGGCGGTGGCAACTGAGGCCTCTTTGATCGCCACTTGCACCTGATACGGTTCGGGATCGAGTTGGACGAGAAGGTCGCCTTTTTTCACCCGGTTATTGTCATCCACTAAAACCTGCGCCACCTGGTCGGCGACCCGCGGGGCAACAAAAGTAACGTAGCTGTTGACATAGGCGTCATCAGTCGAGACGGTGTTCAGTTCGTATTCGATTATGGGAATGCCGAAAACGAAAAGCGCGGCCACCGCCACGGCAAGGATAGCCGGCCGCAACCAGCTCCGCTTCCGTTCCGGCGTGGGCGCGGGCCCTGTCGGTTCTTCGGATTCCATGATGGGGATAATTTTGCATCCTCCACGCTCTGGCGGCAAGGGAGGCGTTTTCGATTATCGAAAATTCAAAGCTTTAAGTTAAACCTTGCTGAAGTTTTGGAGGGATACATTCTTTCAGGCGTCGGCAGGGATTGTGGCAAAACCAAGCTCTCTCCAACCTTTCAGTCCGCCCAAAAGAGGCCGGGCATTTTTGGCGCCTGCCTTGGTTAGAAATTGGGCCGCCGCCACGGCAGCCTCGTCCTTCGGACAATCGCAATAAGTCACGATATTTTTGCTCAAGGGAAGATCGCCCAGGCGCGTGACCAAAGCGGAATACGGAATTAAAAGAGCGTTGGGCAAAGCAATGGGAAGTTCTTTAACGTCCATGGGATGCCGCACGTCTACGATGACAACCTCCTCGTTGTGATGAAGGCGGTTTTGCAAATGTTGCGGACTGATACCGTCCCTTAAGGCCGATTCGCTGGAGTGAAAATAACGGCGCCGGTTCCAATAACGCCAAACCAGAACAGCCACAATGATGATTCCGCAAATCCACGGCAGCCAGGCTTTGATTTGTTCGAAGCTCGTCTGGAGCGATACCAAACTATGATGAAGGTAAAGACCGGCCAAAAGAGGGACAAACGCCCAGACAACAGTTCCCACTGCATCATAGAGAATAAACTGAACCAATGAAACCCGCGCCATGCCCGCCAGGGGCGGCGCCAAGGTGCTCAAACCGGGCAGAAATTTCGCGAAAAGAAGGGTTGTCACTCCTCGCCTGGCAAAGATGTCTTTCGTTTTACTGATGCACGTATCGGGTTTCCAGGACAGACGGCAAAGCAGATTAAGAACAGAGTGGCCTTTGGCGTAGCCTAGGCCATACCACACGATATCCGCCAAAAGAGCCGCGGCGACCGCGGTGAGCAGACAATCCGGCAACGCGAGCTCTCCCGACGCTGCGAGCGCCCCCGCGCTCAAAAGCGCCGGAAACGCCGGAATGGGCGCTCCAATCTGTTCGAGAAAAACGCACAAGAAAACGCCATAGTATCCGAGATCCCACCAAGCTGTGGAAGAATGATTCATAGCCTCTAGCCCGGATATTTCACCCCCGGGCAAAAAAGCATCGGCGTCCGGCCCGATAATCGCTTCAGGTTGAGTTGCTTAAACGAAACCAAAGAAGCCAAAAGGAGGCCCGACGCCGATGACAGATTGTACGCAGGAGTTGTTCCA
>DATJMI010000166.1:0-9541 GCA_035508775.1 Methylacidiphilales bacterium | reverse complement strand
CTTTAAAATCCCATCTGCTTGAAGTGCTCATGGTAGAAAATTCCTCGGGGGCGAGTTGTTTTCAAATCCCGCTCCGCCCTCGCCCCCGTATTGCGGAACGAAACCGAAGAGTCTCAAAAGACCTCACAGTCTTTTTGATATCTTCATAAATTTAGACACCGGAACAGGACCGAAGTTTTAATACAATCCTGTAATCGTCGTGAGGTAATCGCTGCAGTGTCTTTCCCCACAAATTAGCTGATGCGACCGGAACTCGAAGCCAGTTGCCGAATGATCGCAATAAAATTGGATTTCACCGGAGAAAGGCCAGATTTTTTCCAGCTCATGACCGTTTGTACCTTGGGGAGGTTGGAAGGAAGCCGGCAAAAAGAGACGTTGGGCCGCCGAATCTGAGTCGTGGTAAACGAAGTTGGAGCAAGTCCCATTCCGATGGAGACAAGCCACATTTCCGTGTGAATGTCATTGGCATATTGACCGGTAACGACGGATATTTTCGCCTCTTTGCATTTGAGGAAGAAATTGTCGTAATAGCCGAGCGCCTGGTCGGGATGCAAGGACACGACGGTTTTGCCTGCCAGGTCTTTCCAGGCGAGACGTTTCTTTTTGGCCAGGGCATCACGGGAAGGAACCATGATCACCATTGGCTCTTCGACCAGGATCTCGGTCTCAAGGTTCGGCTTGATAATCCGCGAGCGGGTGAAAGCGATATCGAGGCGATCTTCGTTTAGGGCTTGAATCTGTTCGGAATTGGTAAGGTCCAGGAGGCTGATCTCTACTGCGGGATAGCGCTGTTTGAATTTCTGAACCGCGTCGCCCAACAGTTTGTGCGCGGTGGAAAGCATGAAACCGAGTCTCAGTTGGCCCACAATTCCGGCTGCGACTTTTTTGGCGGTTGTTTCCGCGTGGTGTGCCTCGGCCAAAATCCGGCGGGCGTCGATAAGAAACCTTTCCCCGGCGGCGGTCAGGGCAATGGCGCGGCGCGAGCGATCAAAGAGATGCACGCCGATTTCGTCTTCCAAGTCTCTGATTTGCGTGCTCAAGGGCGGCTGGGAAATGTGCAGACGCATGGCCGCGCGCCTGAAATTCAATTCCTCCGCCACCGCCACAAAATACCGGAGGTGCCTTAGCTCCATCGTCAATACTTATAACATATCGGATCACCATAAACAATATATTAGAAATACGGCGAGGCTATGGTTTGATTAGGCATGAAACACACCAACCTCACTCCCTCAGGAGGATCGCCACAAACAGCCGGTATTTCATTTTCGAATCGAGCCGTTCACGCCAGGCCACAGAACAAGATCAAGTTTCCTACGAGCCTCATTCTTACGCCGAAGCTTATTGCTTTCGCGCCTGAGGTGTCGGACTGGTCGCTCTTTGAGCCGAAGCCCCTGGGTCCTTCCGCTTCCATTTGGGTCGAATGAGCGCCATTCAAGAATCGCAGCATATGAGATCATTCACAAACATACGCCCGGCAGCTCGCCAAGCCCTTTCTTCAAGGAAGCCACCGACCGATTGCGTCGAAAATTGTGCTCAAGAAATCTCTTTGGAACCCGGCCTGCTGGAGATGGTGCGACTGCGGGTCGCCCAAATTTGCAACTGTCAGCTCTGCATGGACTCCCATATCCAAGCTCTAAAGATCCTTGGGGAATCCAGCGAGCGAATCAGGCAGTTAAGCTCGTGGCGAGAGAGCCTGCTTTACACCGACCGGGAGCGGGCGGCCCTCGCCGTGAGTGAAGCCCTTGGCGAGAACCCGCCGAAACCTGTCTCCAAGAGCGTTGTACGAGATGTGCGCGTCCACTTCAACGAGGCTGAGATCGTCCAGCTGGCCTTGGCGATATTCGCCGTAAATGACTGGAATCACCTATACGTTCACTAACCTCCCGTGTGATACTGGGTGTCAGATTCTCCTTCCTTGACTTTCACGATGATCCGCTCACGACCGGCTCTCCTGCTCTCGACGTTGCCGCTGCTGGCACTACTGGCAGCGCCAGCCTCGGCGGAACTGCAGGATACGCCAACGAAATGGCCGCTGCCGCCGATTCCCCCAAGCGCGATGGTTTATCCCGATCTCTCCTATGTAACCAACGGATCGCCGAGCCAGAAACTTGATCTCTACGTGCCGAAGGAGGGACAGAATCTGCCGCTGATCATCTTTGTGCATAGCGGGGCCTTTCTCACGGGGGACAAACGGCAATGGATACGTTATCAGCTCGGTTATCTCGATCACGGCTATGCGATAGCGTCGATCAATTACCGGCTTAGCAGCGAGGCGGTTTTTCCGGCCCAGATCGAAGATTGCAAGGCGGCGGTGCGCTGGTTGCGGGCGCACGCAGCAATGTACCGGCTGGACCCGGACCATTTCGCGGCCTGGGGAGCTTCCGCGGGTGGAGATTTGGCGGCGATGCTGGGCACGACGGAAAACATCCGCGATTTCGACGTGGGGGAAAATCTGAATTTTTCGAGCCGAGTTCAGGCGGTGGTCGATTTCTTCGGCCCAACGGATCTGACTCGGTTGCTCCCGGCTTCGATGGGGCCCGGATCGGCGGAGTCGCGGTTCCTCGGCTGTACGATCAAAGACAATCTCAGCAAGGCGCGCCGCGCGAGCCCGATTAGCTACGTGACGAAGAATTGCCCGCCGTTCCTGATCATCCATGGCGATGCCGATCCGATCGTTCCCTACACCCAGAGCGTATGGCTGACAGTGGCGCTGAAGGAGGCGGGTGTGCCGGTGACGTTCTACACAGTGAAAGGAGCGAAGCACGGAGGGTTCCACGATCCGCAGGTGCCGCTACTGACGTCAGATTTTTTCGCAAAATATCTGAAATCCGCGAAGATCTGATCTATTTTAAAACGCACTCTAAGTGGAAAGGGAAAGCCTATGATTAAATTAGTTGCTGATGGCATGAAGGAGAACGTCGTTGCCTTGGCAGCGCATGGAAAGGTCAGCCACGAAGACTATGAACGGGTTGTGATTCCTGCCGTTGAAGAAAAAATCAGGATGCACACCAAAGTCCGGCTTTTCTTTCACTTGGGAGAGGATTTTGCCGGTTATACCGCCGAGGCCCTTTGGGACGACACCAAGATTGGCATCCGGCACCTCACCGCATTTGAAAAAATCGCGGTGGTGACAAATGTCGAGTGGATAAAAAATGCCGTAAGAGTGTGTGGATTCTTTGTGCCAGGTCCGGTGAAAATCTTCCCGAACAAGGAATTGCCGGCAGCCGTAGCGTGGGTGAACGACTAAGCAGTTTTTCGGTTTCAACCATTGCCATGCTGTGCGGCAAAGCCTTGCTGGGCTCGCAGGAGATCGTGCAGCGTTACCAGCCCGGCGACGCGGCCCGCATCACGATCCAGAATTAAGACCATGCCGTGAATCGAATCCACCAATAATCGCTGGACGTGCGCGATGGAATCGGTTCGAAGGCAGGTTGGGCTGGCATGGATCGGCACGGGTCGGGATTGATTCACGGCCTCGACCATTTCCTGCCGCAAGATGATGCCGGGGGGCTGCTCGTCCATCTGGTAAACGAATCGTGCATAGGGATACTTTTCTAAAGCCGATTCGAGCGTTTTTCTTTCCAAATCGGCCAGCATCACAGGCTGATAATTGGAGATGGCCGATACTGGGTAACCCTCCCATTCCCGAAAATCACGCGGCGGCACAACGGTGCTGAGCACATGACCGTCATCCTCCAGGATTTGTTCATAAAATCCCACAGGCTGAAGCCAGCGGCATAGGGCCTGACTGATAATTCCGGCAACCAGCAATGCCGGGATAAGTGAAAATTGCCGCGTCATTTCGAAAACAATCAGGATGGAGGTAAACGGCGCACGCACCACCGCCCCAAGGCAGGTGCTCATGCCGATTATGCTCAGGAGCAGCCGGTCGTCGGGAGCCAACGGCACGCCTATCGTGCGAAAAAGTTCCTCCAGTGCACAACCCGTCATGGCACCGAAGAAAAGGCTGGGGGCGAACACACCACCGCAGCCGCCGCTGCCATACGAACAAACGGTCGCAGCCAGCTTGGCTGTGAGCAAAACCAGCGGCAGCCAGCCCAGAATCTCCCCGTTTAAACTGTCCGTCAAATCACCGTATCCGAGGCTGAAGACACCCAGCCGCCCATAGCCCAGAAAAACTGTCGTGCCGATGGCCCAGGTGAAGATCGACCCGAAAGCCGGGCGCAGCCAGGGAGAGACGCGGTTTAGGCTCGACGTGCGGAACGCTTTTCGCAGCCCCAAAGCTCCCTTCTGAAATAGGACCCCGATCGCCGTGGCGATAATTGCCACCACGGGCACCAGCAGACGGCCATTCCATGTATCGGATTGAACCGGAGGCAGGGCGAAGGCTGGATTCTTGCCCAGAAACGCGTGAACCACAAATGCGCCCAAGACCGCCGCCACCACCACGCTGCCCAGCAAATTGCTGTTGAGGTCGCCTAGGATTTCCTCAAGGACAAAGGCAATCGAAGCGAGCGGCGTATTGAAGGTAGCCGCCAGACCCGCAGCCGCGCCCGCCGCGCTGGCCCGGCGACGACCCGTTTTTGCGGCGCCGAGAAGTCCCGAAAAATTGGAGGCTACGGTCCCAGCCAATTGAATGGAAGGCCCTTCTCTTCCGAGGCTCGAACCGCCACCGACCGCCAGCATCCCGGCGACGAATTTGACCCATGCCACCCGCCAAGGGACATAACCAAAGTCCTTCCAAAATGCCAACTTCATTTGGGGAATCCCGCTTCCCGCCGCATCGGGGGCAAACCGATCGAGCAGAAAACCGGAAACCAGGGAGGTGCCCACGATAACGCAAAAACTCGCCCAGACAAAATTTAGCGCCTCCCAATGGGAAAACCGCATCAGCGTCGCAGAATAAAGCTGGTAGATGGCCACCTCGAAGGCGACAGCGGAGAACCCCGCCGCTAGTCCGTAGAAACCCGACTCGACCAACGGCTGACTGCGTCTGGGGAGCCAGCCCAAGAGGTATTTGCGTAAGCTCATCCTGCATAATCTTAGCGGCAAACAGGCGTGAACGGAAAGTGCTTCTCTTGGCCTATGCCGCGCGATTGGCATCCATGTCCTTTGGGCTACGGGCCGTGTGCAATGGCCACATATCATCTCAAGGCCTTAGGTGATTAGCTATGATCGGAAACGACTAATTTCTCCAGCATCCCCATCAGAATATAGAACACCGGTGTGAGGAGCAGGCCAAAGAAAGTCACGCCCAGCATGCCGGCAAAAACCGCCACGCCCATCGCATGCCGCATCTCCGCACCTGCGCCGGTTGAGATTACCAGGGGAACAACGCCCATGATAAACGCCGCCGAGGTCATCAGAATCGGGCGCAAGCGCAACCGCGCTGCGCTGATGGCTGCTTCGACGGTCTCGTGGCCGTGGGTTTCCAGTTCGCGCGCGAATTCGACGATCAAGATCGCGTTTTTGCACGACAACCCCGCGAGCACAAAAAAGGCAATCTGGGTGAAAATGTTATTGTCGCCATGAGTGAACCAGACGCCGGTGATGGCCGAGAGCAGGCACATCGGCACGATGAGAATCACCGCCAAAGGCAGGAAGAGGCTCTCGTACTTTGCCGCGAGCACGAGGTAGACGAGCAGCACACAGACAGGGAAGACGAGCATGGCTGTATCACCGGCGAGGATTTGCTGGTAGGTGAGATCGGTCCACTCGAAATCCATGCCGGCGGACAGCGTCTCCTTGAGGATTTTCACGATGGCCGCCTGGGCCTGACCGCTGGAATAGCCGGACGCGGGGCCGCCGTTAAGGTCGGCGCTGCGAAAGCCGTTGTAGCGCATCGCGCATTCAGGTCCGGTCGTGTCATGCACGGTGACCATGGCGCCGAGCGGGACCATTTGCCCGGCTTCGTTGCGCGTCTTGAGCTGCAAAATATCGGCGGGCGTGGAGCGAAATTGCTTGTCGGCCTGCGCAACCACCTCGTAGGTGCGCCCGAATTTGTTAAAATCATTGATGTAATACGAGCCGAGATAAATCTGCATCGTGTCGAAAACGTCCTGTACATCGACGCCGAGCTGATTGGCCTTGGTGCGGTCGAGATCGACGAAGAGCTGCGGCTGGTTGATCGAATAGCTGGTAAAGATGCCGGCCAGTTGCGGGTTGGCGTAGGCTTTGGCCAACACCTGTTTCATGGTGGTGTCGAGCGCCTCGTAGCCGAGATCGGTACGGTCCTCCACCTGCAGCTTGAAGCCGCCGATGGTGCCGAGCCCGTTCACCGGCGGCGGCGGGAAGATGGCGATGAAAGCGTCCTTGATCTGGCTGAACTGAGCTTGCAGGCGGCGCATGATGGAGAAGCCGGAGAGATCGGGCGTGGCACGCTGTTCGAAGGGTTTAAGCGTTACGAAGACGATGCCGGCGCTGGGACTGTTGATGAAGCCATTGATGGAAAGACCGGGGAACGCCACCGCGCTTTGCACGCCGGGGTCCTTCATCGCAATGTCGGACATTTGGCGGATGACCGCCTCGGTGCGCTCGAGGTTCGCGCCTTCGGGCAATTGCGCGAAGCTGACGAGATACTGTTTATCCTGCAGCGGCACGAAGCCGGGCGGTACAGCGTGGAACATGAACCAGGTTGCGCCGAGCAGGAGCAGGTAAACGAGAATTGCGAGCGCCTTTACTCGCACAATGCCGGCCACACCCCCGCCATAGCTCTCGGAGCCGCGCCGGAAAATTGCGTTGAAGACGGCAAAGAACCAGCCAAAGAGAAAATCGATTGTTTTCGTCAGCCAATCCTTCGGTGCGCCATGGCCGCGCAGGAGGATAGCCGCGAGCGCCGGGCTTAGCGTGAGCGAATTGAATGCGGAGATGACAGTTGAAAACGCGATGGTCAGCGCGAATTGCCGGTAGAACTGCCCCGTAAGGCCGCTGATGAAGGCGATAGGCACGAAGACCGCGCAGAGCACCAGAGTGATGGCGATGATCGGGCTGGTGACTTCGCCCATGGCCTTGAGCGTGGCATCGTGGGGCGAAAGCCCGGCCTCAATGTTGCGCTCGACATTTTCAACCACGACGATGGCGTCGTCGACCACGATGCCGATGGCCAGCACCAGGCCGAAAAGCGAAAGCGCGTTGATGGAGAAGCCGAAAATGTGCATGACGGCGAATGTGCCGACAATGGAAACAGGTACCGCCAGCAACGGGATAACCGAGGCGCGCCAAGTCTGGAGAAAGACAATCACGACAAGCACGACCATGACCAGAGCCTCCAGCAGCGTATGGATTACCGCCTGAATCGACTCGCGCACGAAGATAGTCGGGTCGTAGACGATCGAATAATCGACGCCGTCGGGAAAATTCTTTTTCAGCCGCTCCATCGTGGCGCGCACGGCGTCGGAGATGGCGATGGCATTGGAGCCGGGCGCCTGGAAAATCGGAATGGCCACCGCCGGCTTGTTGTCCAGGAGCGAGCGCAGGCCATACTCGGAGGCGTCGATCTCGACGCGAGCTACGTCTCCCAGGCGCGTGATGACGCCGTTCGTATCGCGCTTGATAATCATCTGGGCAAACTGTTCCGGGTCCTCGAGCTGGCCCTGGACGTTGACCGGCACCTGGATTTCCACGCCCTGGTTGTAGGGCGGTCCGCCAATCACGCCGGCGGAGGCCTGCACGTTCTGGCGACGAATGGCGTTGACCACCTCGTCGGCGGTGAGGTTGCGCTCGGCCACTTTCTCCGGGTTGAGCCAGATGCGCATGGCGTAATCGCCCGAACCGAAGAGCTGCACGCTGCCGACGCCGTCGATCTTGGCGAGCTGGTCCTTCACATTCAGCACCGCGTAGTTGCGAAGGTAGAGCATGTCATAGCGCTCGTTGGGTGATTTGAGATGCACGACCATGGTCAGGTCGGGTGAGCTTTTCACCGTGGTGATGCCGAGGGCCTGTGTGACCTGCGGCAACCGGGGCAACGCCTGGTTGACGCGATTTTGCACCAGTTCCTGCGCGAGATTGGGGTCGGTGCCGAGCTTGAAGGTGATGGTAAGGGTGAGGATGCCATCGTTGGAGGCCTGCGAGAACATGTAGAGCATGTTTTCGACGCCATTGATCTGCTCTTCCAGCGGCGTGGCGACGGTCTGGGCAATGACCTTCGGATTCGCCCCGGGAAATTGCGCAGTGACCACGACCGAGGGCGGGACTACTTCCGGGTATTCGGAGACCGGCAACTGGAAGACGGAGAAAAGCCCGGCCAGAAAAATCAGGCTTGAGATCACGCCGGCGAAAATCGGCCGTTTAATAAAGAAGCCGGAAAGATTCATGGTCCGATCGGCGGTTCAAGAGGCGGGGCATAGAAACCTCCATGCCTTGGCCCCTTCGGATTATTTGTTGGGTTCGGTTAGTTCGCGGCCGTGGTGACATTATTGTCCATTGGCGCCTCGTGGGCGGCGACGACGTCGCCTGGATTGACGTGCTGGATGCCGTCGGTGATGACTCGGTCACCGGGGACCAGCCCCTTTTCAACGATACGCCGGTTGCCCACTTCCGGGCCGAGTTCCACTTCCCGATAGGCGACTTTGCCCGCGCTGTCCACTACATAGACAAACCGCTTGCTTTGGTCGAAGCCGAGCGCACGGCTGGGAATAAGGAGCACGTCGACATCGCTGCTGCTACCAAGTTTGACCGTGACGAACATGCCAGGAATGAGCGCGCCGTCCTGATTATCAAACTTGGCCCGGGCGCGAATGGTGCCGGAGGCTGTGTCGATCCGGTTATCGAAACTTTCGATAACACCGTAGTAGGAATGGTTCTCGTCGCCCTGAGCCAGGACCTGCACGGGAATAGACGCGGAGGGCGCGCCATTCTGAGCCGAAGCCCGGACAATTTGCAGGTAGGTCTGCTCGTCGACTTCGAAGTCAGCGTAGATGCCATCGTTTGAAACGATGGAGGTTAGCACCGGCGCGTTGGGACCGCTTTGGACGAGGTTACCGAGCGTGATTTCCACGCGGCTCACTCGTCCGGAGATTGGGGCGGCGACATAAGCGTGCTCGAGATCGACCTGGGCTTGGGCCAGATCGGCCTTGACGGCATCGAGGGCGGCTTCCGCACTACGCTCCTCATCGTTGAACCGGTCCAGGTCGCTTTGGGCGATGGCATGAGTGACGATGAGAGTCTGGGCGCGCTGTTGGTCGAGCTTGGCCAGTTCGAGTTTCGAGGATGCCGAGACAACGTTCGCTTGGTCGCGATCAACTGCGGCTTGGTAGGGACGCGGATCGATGACAAAGAGGATGTCACCTGCCTTGACGTTCTGGCCGTCCTTGAAACGCACGTCCGTAATCCGCCCACTAACCTGGGGTCGAATCTCGGCGTAATCGACCGCCTGCATCCGGCCTGAAAATTCGGTCCAGACCCGCGTCTTTTCCGGTTGGAGGGTCCTGACCGTAACGCTGGCTGGCGGCGGAGTTGAAGCTGCTGCTAGGGCGGCGGGGTTATCCTTGAGGCGCGAAGCGATGGCTGTGCCGATCAATCCGAGCACGGCGGCGGCGACGATAATTTTCAAGATAATGGATGCGGTTTTTTTCATCAT
>DATJMI010000165.1:0-36899 GCA_035508775.1 Methylacidiphilales bacterium | reverse complement strand
TGCTTCGGGCTTTTTGCCCTGGTCGCTTACGCGTCGGATCCGATGTCGTGGAACGATCCGGCGTGGTGGAGCTCGCGCGGAGCCGTTCTCCCGGAGCAGGTCATCACGAATAATAACGTGGTCACCACCAATTATCTTTTCAACGATAATGCCGCGGTTCTCCAGGGCCAGCTCAAACTCTTCACCACGCGCGCGGTGGATGAACTCAATGCCAATTTGCCCGGCGGCGCCGGAAACAATCTCAACAACATAGTAAGCAACTGGGCTGCGGACTACGCCACCAACGGTTATGCCACTAATACCGCCAGTCCCACCTACCCCTACAAACCCTCCGACTTGGATGTTGAAAATGTCGGACAACTCAAATATGTCGGCAATATGGTGTGGAATCAGCTCGTCGCTGGTGGTTACACCAACATAGTTCCCAACACTGCGGTGCCAAGCTGGCTGCCAACCAACGCCGCCGATGGTAATGTGGCCAATTTAGGCCAACTTAAAACTCTATTTGATTTTGACCTTTCTTACTCCAGCGCAAACAACGGTCTGCCCGATTTGTGGCAGATCAAATATTTTGGCACCACTGGCCTCAATCCGGCGAGCTTGGCCCCCAACGGGGACGGTCTCACGCTCCTGCAATGTTACCAGCAGGGAATCGATCCCAACCCCCCGCAGACGGGTCCCGCGGAGCCGTTTGCAGTCAGTGTCAGCGCCACCGGGCCATTCCAGGCGCCAGCCTTTCCATTACTTATAGCCAACCTCGCTCTGCCGTCCAACACGACCATCCTGTCGGTCACGTTTTATCCCGGCACTACCGCCACCGGTACGCCGCTGGGAACCGTGACTGAGGCATCCAGTACGACAAGCAGCAACGCAACTTACGAATTCGTCCTTAGCGACCTTCAACCGGGCAATTATAGCTATACCGCCGTCGCGACATGGCAAAATAATACAACTCTGGAAACCACCCAAGCCTCCGCCACGACGCAATTCCAAGTCACGGGGGACAATTTCTACAAGCGAGGAATTTCGCCCGAGCCGATCTTTAACTCCACTATCATCGCGGTCGATTTCGAACAGGGGCAATACCTGGATGGAGAACAAAACACCACTCCCAGCAACTACACCAACCTCTATTCCAATGCGCAATATCCGTGGTTCCTGCGCACGTTGCAAACGCCGAACGAGGCCAAGGAACCGTGGCAGCATATCGATGAAACTTTTGTCCTCTCTGTCACCAGCAACGGTACCATTACGACCACAGGCCAGCAGAACTTAAGTGCAGGCCAGGAGATCACCATCACCGGGGCGATCACCACCACCAATGCGCCCGATACATCGCTCAACGGCACTTTCCTAGTGGGAGCAATCCCGACGTCGACGAGCGTGACCTTGGAGACCTTGAGCGATGGACCCGTCACCCTGACCACCAATTATTATCCCGGTAGCGGTACAGCGACATATTATAGTACCTTTAATGCCATTCCGACCATCAATGGCGCGGCGGTGGGCGGTGCGCCGCCTTTGGTGGCTTTTGGCAATCAAGGGGGACAGGGCAGCGGCAGCCCCCTTTACACCAACCAGAGTTATAACTTCGGGGTGGCGGCGGGCGGCCAGCTCGTTTTCAACCCAATCAAGATTACCTCTATAAGTAGTGCCATCCCGAGTAGTGTCTATACTTTGTCGTCGATTACCGGTCTATACGTCGGGCAAATGATCGTCATCAGCGGCGCAATCGGCAATACAGCCGTCAACGGCACCTATCTAATCGGTACGATATCCGGCAGCACGATTACTTTGACAACACTCTCCGGCGCCTCTGTTGGGGGAATTACTAGTTACACGGGCAGCAGCGCATCCATCAATGCTTCCGTTCCGCTCACGATTGCTTCCATAAGCAGTGCCAGCCCGAGCGTCTATTCGATGCCATCGACCGCCGGTCTGCACGTGGGGCAAATGGTCGTCATCAGCGGCGCAACCGGCAACACAGCCGTCAACGGCACCTATCTGATTGGTCAGGTGCAAACCAGCACCAATGTGACCCTGACCACGCCTACCGGCGCCTCGGTCGGGGGAATTACCGGTTACACGGCCAACAGCGGAGCCATAAATAACGCCGACATGAAAGTCGAAGTTTATCAGGCCTCGGCTTTCACGAGTGGGAGTAACAATATCGCTCCGGTCTATACTCAAGGGTTCACCCTGCCCCGGCCAGGCAATAACACGACGTGGAATAATTTTGTCACTAATAGTTACGTGCAGGACTATCCCATTGTCCAGACCTTGCCGCCCCTCGCGATTTCCTCCATCTCCAGTGGCACCAACCCCGCCATTCTGACCACCTCAAATAATCATGACCTGCAGCCGGGCCAGCCGATCATGATCGGTGGCGTAAGAGGCAGTACCAACACCATAGCCACCACCTTCAACGGCGTCTTTACGGTTGGCACGACGCCTAATCCGACCGAATTGACGCTGAATACGTTGAGCGGAACAGGAGTTGCCTCGACAACCGGTACCTACACGCAGGGAAGCGGCTCTCTCACTCCTCTCCCCTCCAGCAGCGCAACGATCTCGTCTGTGACCAATAATGTCCTCACTATTACCGGCAATGGGCCACAAACAGGACAAATCGTTATCATCAGTGGCGCTGCGGGCACGGGCACGAATATAGCCACCAATCTCAACGGCGCTTTTGTGGTTTCTACATTGGCTAACCAGCCCAATGAACTGACCCTGACGACGTTAAGCGGATCGGCCGTCACCTCGACCGGTACCTATACTCAAGGAAGCGGATCCATCTCCGTACTTCCTTTCAGCAATATCACCATCGCCTCCGTAACAACGGGCGCGAGCACAAACGTCACTCTCACCACGGAGGCTCCCAGCGGCCTGCAACCAGGACAAATGGTCTTTATCAGCAGCGCCACGGGCACCGGCTCGAACAATACCATCGCGTCCAACCTCAACGGCGCCTTTGTGGCCAGTTCATCCACAGTACCTACGAGTACCAACTTAACCCTGACTGCGCTGAACGGGGGATCCATTTCCTTAACCGGCACCTATACCGCGGCAAGCGGGATTATCACTCCCGTGAGTGCCAACACCATCAACTTTGACACTCAAGTGCAGTATGAGGGGCCGGTGATCAATTTGGCCACCTTTACCTGGGGACAGGAAGTGAATTACGCGTTGCAGGTCACTCACCGGGCGGCCAATCCATTGTTCGACTACAAGGTGAGTTACATGGGGGTAACCGCGGCCGACAATGGAGCTTCTCTTTCTGTTTCCGGCACGGATGTGCCGAGTGCTGCTTCCGATTCGCCGATGGCGGTCGATTCGAGCAATAATCAGGTCTATAATGTCGATTACACGCTCGATTTTGACAATCAGCCCCCGACCGCACCGACGGTGGTGAGCCAGCCGCAATTCCAGGAGACACCGCAGCCAACACTAACTCAAGGAATGAGCGTGGCGGAATTGATCGCCGACGCGCCACCGGTGGTAAGCACGTTGGACCCGCCCGGATCGTCCGTCTGGAGCAGCACATACGGTTTCACTAGTAGCAATGCCTTCACGGCCACGAACAACAGCCCCGAATTGCGGGATCACCCGCTGTTGGATCAATTCGTGGCCAGCATGAACAACGACCCCATTGCGCTGGCCAACTACGTGCTTAATGAAATCAACTTGTGCGACGCGATAGGATACGATCCAAGCTTCCAATGGCGTGGCATCAGCAACGGCCAAATCACCAACAACGATCTCGTCTTGATTTATTCGGTAAACAACAGCAGCGGCGTCCTCACCACCTCGAACAATACCAACCTGACCCCGGGACAGCTGATCATCATCAACGGGGCGACCATCGGTACCAACGATGCGCCCGATACGTCGCTCAACGGCACTTTCATGGTGAAAGCGGTTTCGACCCCGACCAGCTTGACCTTGCAGACTCTGAGCGGAGGATCCGTCACCCTGACCGGTAGCTACAACGCCAATAGCGGGACCATCATACCTTTACCGGCCAGCAGCATCGCGATTTCTTCGGTAAGCAATAGCGTCCTCACTACCACGACCCCGGACAACCTTTATCCGGGCGAATATATCTATATTACCGGTGCAACCGGCACCGGTACGATAGCCTCAGAACTCAACGCCCCCTATATGGTGGCCACAACACCGACACCGACCAGTGTGACTTTGGATGCGCTGACTGGAGGAGCTGTCTCCCTGACCGGCACCTATAACGCCTATAGCGGCGTCATCAATACTACCGACCAGTCGGTCAATCCGCAGGGTGTGCGGCGCGATGCGATGGCCACTTTTCTTGAAGGTCAGGGATCGCCGACGGAGCAATGCGCATTACTGATCTATTTGTTGCGCGAAGCCGGGTATCCATGCGCTTACGTGTTCCCCAATCAGGACCAGATGCTGATGATCGAGCAGCAGTTAAGCAGCATGTTGCGGATGCAAATCCAGGGAGCTACCGGCCCTTGGGGCCCTGACGGCATTCCGCAATTGATCCCAGTCAATTATCCGTGGGTGGCGGCTTATATCAACGGCCAATGGGTCAATATTTTTCCATGGCTCAAGAACACCGTCATGCAGGAAGGCCCTGATCTCTGGAGTTATCTGCCGGATGGTTACCAGACCGGCGGGCAATGGTTGCTCCACTACGCCGAAGACGACCCGACCATCCGGCAATTGACGACGCCGGGTGGCGTCTATACCGACGATGTAAACGTCCTTTTCCCGCTCTACGTGCAGCAGCAGCTTCAAGGCACCAACCTCTCCATCGACCAGTTAGGCATGACTTGGTACAACCAGCAGGTTTACTATACCTGCTGGCAGGATTTTCCGCGTCCCTGGCAAACGCCAGTCGTGATCGATGCCAACTTGGCCCAAAATCTCGATTACACCCAAAATCCAGCCGCCCTGGCCCCCGCCTTGTACAACATTTTCGACACGATCAGCATCCAGGTGTTCAGTGACCAGAAGGGCACCGGACAATATGTCAGCGGCGAGCCGGTGATCAATACGGGGCCGATGCGTCTCTGTGATCTGCATGACCGTCGCTTGCTCCTCTATGATGAAGTCACCTCGACAAACAATGCGCCCAATCCTACCTATAACATGATCCTGTCGTTGGAGCCGTTCAACGCGGGCAATTCGAGTTCAACCAGCAACGGCAGTTTGTATCCCCACTATTACACCTTTAATGGCGGCTCGGCTTATAACGGTACCAACACTCCCGATCCCGTTTCAGATGGTCTCATGAGCCAGCAGATCGCCGATACAACTCTTACTTCCAGTGACGACCCTCTGGTTTATAGCATCACCTATAACCTGCAACAGCAGTCCCAGTGGATCCCCTCCATTGAACCCTGGAATTTCTTTCTCGGCACGGCCAACCTAAGGACTTTAACTGACAACCGGCCTTTGCGCAAAGGCGACATGGCCTGTCTCAGCCTCAGCTACGGGCAGGTCACCCAGCAAATGGAGGACTTTCAAGCCGAAAAATATTGGAATTATCAACAAGCCGCCGCGCAAACGGCGGCGACCAACCCGAACGCACCAGCCAACCCGGAACTCGGAGAGGGGCAATTGCTCAATCTCATGGGCCAGTGTTATTTTTACAAGGTATCGCAGTTGATGCGGAACGCGGAAAGCTGGACGAAGGCTAACATCATGACGACATTGTCGCATGGGTTGAGCAAATTGAGCCCGTTGCGCAATTCGAGCAACCAGCTGGTTCTATCGACAAGTAATGACCTGATCTTGTGTTATCCCCGTGTCGACATGGTCATCGAAAATGGAGCTTTTGTTAGCAACAGCACGTACAATCTCAATTCGGGCGACACCGGCAACACAGCCCTCTACAATCTCTGGACACTATTAATTGGAGGCTCTTCGGTGGATGAGCATCTCACTCTCAATGAGTTCTTCCAGCAGGATGCCGCAGTCTCGACGATGAAATTATTGGATCTGGCGCAAGGCTGGACACCCGGAGGATCCCCCGTCCCGATTAATGGAAATGGTACCTATTCCGGAGGAGGGAAGATAACAAATCCCCCGAGGCCGAGCGGCGGAACGCTAACCGCGCCTCTTTTTATCACCGCCGCGACCGCTACCAGTCCGTGCCAAATCACCACCTCGAGCGCTAACAACTTGAAGGTGGGTCAAATGATCGCGATCAGCGGGGCGACCGGCAACACGGCCATCAATAATGGCGGCATACCCGTGGTGGTCGCTTCGATCATCTCACCGACCACCTTTACGGTCTCTTCCACAGCCATTAATGGAAACGGCGTTTATGCCGGAGGAGGAACGATAAGCAGTCCCTCCCTCGTCATCACCAGCGCCACCGACGCCAGTCCGTGCGTAATCACGACATCGAACACAGATAATTTGACGCCGGGCCAAATGATCGTCATTAGCGGGGCGACCGGTAACACGGCGATCAACGGCACGGCGGTGGTGGCCACGACAAATTCAGCCACGACCTTCACGGCTTATTCGCTGGGAGGCATGGCCACCAACCCCGGCTTCTCGGGAACCAACCAGCCCCTCGTCTTGACGGCGGCCAATTACCTGACGGCGGGAACCAACTCCTATACATCCAACGGCTACACCCAAAATCTGGCCCAATGGTGTGGCAGCACAAATGCCAATCCGGCGATACCAGCCCCGTCCGGAAGTATCTGGGGAAACATCCAGTCTGTCTTCCAGCTCACGAGCACCAACAGCAGTACCACCTTTCCGTCGATAACCACGGTTTATATTACGCCGGGGCCGGTCACGGCGACGGCCCAAGTTGCCACACCCGTGGTGGGGATAACCCCTCAGAAATATACCGGAATTGGGGCGCTTGTTATCTCACCGGAATCTTTCGGAGCCTTCATTTCTCCCA
The DNA here is from genome assembly GCA_035508775.1 of Methylacidiphilales bacterium. GTDB lineage: Bacteria > Verrucomicrobiota > Verrucomicrobiia > Methylacidiphilales > UBA1321 > JABDGH01. The sequence goes on along the minus strand of DATJMI010000165.1, from coordinate 29,989 downwards.
ATCTGCTGGTGAGCAGCAACGGCGTCCTCGACAACGGAGGTTTTGCCGGAGCCAATTCCTACGACCTTCCGGTCTATACTGACCCGGTCAGTGATATCGAGGATATGCTTCTCAACGGAACGCCTAATGCTTCCTACACCGTATCCAATTCCATAGGCACGATCGATACGACGTCGATTAACAATATCAACCCCACGTCCTCGTTCGCCCCCGATACTATTTCGGTGAGTGATGTGGCAACACTCTCCTCGGAGCTGTCGAGTGGAAACATCGTGGACACCTCGCCGCAGCTATTCGATCTCGATACTTTCGCCGATCAATACTACCTCACCTCAACAAATATAGCTTCCTACGGTGCAACGACGGCGGCAACTACCCAATCGTTGTACGACGTCGGCGATATTGGCCCGACCGATTACTACGGTCTCATGCAATCTCTCGGCGCCACTGGCGCCACCTCGGACGCTCACAGCCTGGGGGATGCGGTTTACGATCCGGTTAACGCCGTTACCGGTGAGTTTTACGTCAACGCCCTTGATCTCAGGCTGAACGGGCCGATGCCGTTGGAAATCCGCCGCATTTACGGATCATTCAACCCCGCCGGCAACAATTTCGGCTACGGCTGGCGCATGAGTTATTTCCCTTATCTGATGTTTTCGAGCGACGGGGCCTACAGTTCGAGCAATACGGTGACGACGACCCAACCCACCATGATCTACGCCGCCGAAACCGACGGATCGGTCATTGCCTATCGCAACCAAAGTTCCGGCACCAATTCCTACTGGGTACCGAAGGCGTCGGATAATCTCAATTTAACCAACACGGCGGATGGCGGAGGCAATCTCTTCAACAATCGAATCAATTACTCCACAACGACGGTGAACGGAACGGTCTACTCGGTTTATAACTTGATCGGCGCCAACGGCAGCGTGCGGAATTTTATGGTGCAGTCGTTCCCGACGACGACAAACGGATCAACCACTCTTTCGATGGCGCGGCCTTATCTCCAGACCTGGACCGATAACCGCGGCAATTACTACAACTTCTGTTATGGAACGTCGTCCAATTCTCCCGACTATGGGCAGGTCAATTTTATCAAGTCGAGCAACGGTGATTCTGTCGCGTTCGATTATGACACGGACGGGCATATCATCGAGGCGTTCACGGGGGATGGCCGGTTCTTATACTATCAATACGACTCCTTTGGCGATCTCACCCAGGTGACGCTGCCGGATGCTTCGACCATCAGTTACGATTATCAGCATGTACTGGTCCCGGCGTCGCAGGGCAACCCGGTGCCTGGAAACGGCACCTATACCACTAATTCTGCCATCATTACGAGCGATAGTAACATACCAATTATCAGCGCCACCGACACAACAAATTGTACGCTGGCCACGAGCACAACCAACCATTTGGTTGCAGGTGACGTGGTGGTGATCAGCGGGGCAAAAGGCAATACCGCCATCAATGGCACCTTCACGGTCGGATCGGTAGGGAGTGGGACGAACACGTTCACTCTCCGGGCTGGCGCTGCTCCGGCAACCGTTGATTCGACCCATCTCATTACTCAGGAGACCAAACCCGATGGCCGCCTTCTCCAGAACGTTTACGACAGCAGCAATCAAGTGATCGCTCAATCGGCCACGGTGGGGCCGAATGAAACATTGGTGCAGAACGCCTCCTTCAGCTATGGAGCCAAAACCTCCGATACCAACGATCCGGGCACCTTTGATGGCACCAACACCATCACCGACGTTTTTGGCAACGTCACGACCTACAAATACACGGCCAATCAGATTGCCGAAATTGATTATCCGGCGCAGACCACGTCCAATATCGGTCAGCCGAGCACCGGGCCGGTCACAAAGCAAACCTGGTACTACACCACCGGCGGCAACGGTTATCAACGGAGTCTTGCCACCAGCATCGACAAACCCACCAGCACCAACGAGCCCGGCCTGCAAAGCAGCTATACGTATGACGGCAACGGCAATCTTCTGACGCGGACGGTGACCGGTAATTTAACCGGCGGCACAAGCTATTCGGAAACTTCGACCACAACGAACACTTATGACACGTCGGTCGTGACGCTGCCGGCGAAGCTCCCCAACGGCGGGGCAATCACGGCGGTCCCGAATACGCTGGCGAGCATGACCTGCCAGATCGACGATCCGGCCGATGGGAACAATCTCGGCGCGAAGTTGACGACGAGTAATACCTACGGAAATTCCGCCTATCCGTATTTGCCGACCGCCATAACAAAATCGGCGGGGAGTACGATGATTTCAACGACGAGCAATACCTACGGCAACGTGACGGGTACCAATACCAGCGCCTACGGACTGCTGACCCAGAGAACCGACGGGGCGGGAAGCTCCACTCCATCCGTTTGTCAATACACCTACAATTCAAATGGCTTCCTCTGCCAGAAGACCGAGTTGACCCAGACCAGCGACCCGAATGTGGCCACCTCCTACACGTATGATTTACGCGGCGAAATGACTTCTCAGACCGATGCCGCCGGCCAGAGCACCCAATACATGTATGACGCTCTGGGTCACCAGACAGCGGCGGAACGTTTCGACCAGTGGGGCAACCTCGTCAGTTGGAACTTCACCGGTTACAACCAGAACGGCGATGTCGAATGGGTACAGGGGCCGCGTTACTCGCCCAACGATTACGTCTATAAACAGTACGACGGCGCGGGCCGGTTAAGCCAGGAAGTCAAGTGGCTCAGCGCGGCACAATCCGGTGGCACAGGCGTTTCCCAAAGCGGTTATGCGACCACGACTTACACGCATGATGACTTCGGAAACCTCACCGGCGTGGTCGATCCGAACGGCAACGAGACCTTCATGACCTATGATGCCCTCGGGGAAATGTTGAGCCGTACGGTCTCTTCCTCCAGCGATGTCCCGGCATCGGCCGAATCATTCGCCTATGAGCCGAGTGGCCAAATAGCCACCCATATCAACATGCTGGGGGGGGCGGAGAACCGCAATTACACGTCCGTCGGCCAGTTGATGAACGACACCATGCCGGACACCTCGGAAAAACAATACCGCTACGATTTGAGTGGGCGGCCGACCCGGGAAACCCTGCCCAACGGCAGCTATTGGGTCACCCAATATAACGATGCGGCTTTGACCGTCACCCATTCGCTCTATCCCCAGAGCGGTGGCACTGCGCTGATGACCGAAACCGATGTCTACGACCCGCGCGGTAATGTCATTTCCAAGACTGACGTGAGCGGTTATAGGTTCCAGACGACTTACGACGGACTAAACCGCGTCAAGACGGTAACCGGACCTGGGGCATCGGGCAATTCGGCCCAACAAACATCCTTTTATACCTACGACGCGGCGGGCCAGAAGTTAATCGTGGCCAATGCGGCGGGCGAGGAAACAGTCACGTACTACGACGCCGAGCAACGGCCCACGCAAGTTTCAGTCCTGAACAGCAACGGCAATACGATAACCAATACGAGTTATTCCTATGCGCCCGATCACAATAGCTACAGCGTGACCGTGGGTACCGGCGCGGCCAATTCCGCCGCGCCCGCTGTGTCGACGACAAACTACACCGACACGCGGGGCAACACGGTGCTGGTGGTGCACGGCGACGGCTCGTATGAGGAGACGGCCTACGACGCGGACGGGAACAAGATCTCCTACACCGGCGAAACCGTCCCGGTTAATACCGGGGGCAACGTCGCGCCGGTCACCACCTGGAGTTACGACGCGCTCAACCGGGTCCTGGCTGAGACACTGCCCGGAGGCCAGACCACCAGCCTCACCTACACGCTCAATTCGCCGGGAGAAACGATCCAGAGCGCGATGTCCACCGGCAGTTCGAATCAAGCCGTCACCCAACAGACAACCTACGATTCGGCCGGGCGCGAGACACAGGAGGAATTGATCGGCACGGGCGGCGTAACCACGCGCCAGTATTCCTTATCGTATTACACCTCGACGAATAACGGCGGGGTTCCAGGTCTGCTTGCATCGGAGAACGACCCGCGCGGCGTCGTCACCACGATGACTTACGATTCCTGCATGCGACCCTCCATGGTTGTTTCGACCAACGGCGTCACCGCTTATCAGAACCAGAACACTTCCTACACCTACGATAACCGCGGCATGGTCGAAACGGTGACGCAGGGCTACGCCACCGCCGGCGCCGGAATGAGCAGCACGCAGGTCGTGCGCAGTTATGACGGCTACGGCCAGATCAGTTCGGAAAGCGTTTACGTGAACACCAACGATTTGACGGGCACGAACGCATTCACGTCGACGAATATGGTCAGCCAATGGTCGCAGTCCTGGGACAACGCGGGCCGCCGCACTGCGCTTAACTTCGGACTCGCACCGCAAGGCGGCGGGCACGGGAATCAGTACGGCTACCAGTACAACGCCGCCGGTCTGCTCACCCAGGTCAACAATAACGGCCAGAGTTACCAGTATAGCTATGGGGATGACAGCCTGCTAACCCAGCGTGCCACGCCTTATCTGACGCAATCGATTGCCTCGCGCGACACCCGGGGCCGCATCCTGGATGAAAACACCGTGTCCGCCACCAACACGTTGATTTCGGAGGCGATGACGTGGCGCAATGACGGACGGCTCAGCAATTATCAACTTACCGGTGGTTACACCGGAGGCGCCGAAACGGCCCGCAATTATGGTTACGACGCGCGTGGCCAACTCATCACCGAGCCGTTTGACCTCTATACTTCGACCAACGCCGCCGGCCTGGTCACCGGGACGCAAACCGCCGCCGGAGCGCAGACGGCCACCAATTATTTCGATCAGTCCACGCTCGATACCAACAACAGCTACGGCGCGGCCGGCACCCAGGGCGGGTTGGGAGTGCGCACCAGCCAGTTGGTCAGCGCCTCCTCGCGCAATTCAGTGCAGACGCAGGACACTTTCAAGCGCCCGACCCTGGATGCCGCCTATGCGTCCAATATCACCAACGGAGTCAATCCGTGGGCGCTAACTTACGATGCGGCGGGTAACGTGTCGAACCGGACGATCACGTCGGGCTCCAACCAGACGCTGACTTGGGACGCGGGCAATCGTCTCGTACAGGTCGCGCAGAGCAACACCGGCACCAACGACTTTGTTTGGACGACAACCTACGACGGGTTTGGGCGGCGCGTCCAAACGGTCGTGCAGCCGTCCGCCGGTTCCGCCACCACCCTCACCTATTACTACGATCCCCAGGTCGAGTTCCTCGAGCTGGGCATCAACAACAACGGCTCGCGCATGTGGCGCGTCTATGGCCCCGACCGCAACGGCAGCTACGGCGGCTTGCAGGGCTGCGGCGGCCTCGAGGCAATGATCACCGAAAGCAGCGGCTCGGCTTACGGCGAGATCAATAATTATTTCGGCGACGCCATCGGCGAAATGGTCTCGGGAACGCCCCAGTGGTGGAACAATACCCTGGGCGGTTATGGGCCGATGCCCGGCGGTGTTCCTGATCAGAATCATTCTTATCAGGCGCAATGGCGCGGCCATTACGAGGACGCCACCGGCTTTATCTGCATGGGAGCGCGGTATTACAACTTCCAGGGAGGCCATTTCCTCTCCGCCGATCCGCTGGGGCAGGATGGCTCGATGTCGCTTTACGACTACTGCAACGGCGATCCGGTGAACGGTTATGATCCCGATGGGCGGGTCTCCGCGCCGGGAGCCAGCAATGTGGAGAGCGATAGCGGAACCACCCTCACTTCGCTCGGCGGCATGACTCAGCAGGATTCCGGAGGTTCCTCGTCCGATGTCATCACCAATTTGGGGGGGATAAGCCAGACAGATTTGGTCAATCCGGACGACGAGAGCGGAAACATCCCGTGGGCGAATAATAATAATTCGAGCGATCCTCTTTGGAATTTACTCTTTAAACAATACCAGCAATCGCAGGCGATAGCCGACGACATAGAATATCAAATCAAGATGGGATGGATAACCGAGCCAAGCGATGAGCAGATAACATCGATGGCCCTGAATATGATACCCATCGTTGGCCAAGCGAAGATGCTATTTGAAGGAGCGTCTGGTTTCGACATTGTCACCGGCCAGTATATAAGTAGCGAACAACAGTTTACCGAGTTGCTTGGCGGACTTGCGGGGGTGGCAGGGGGGTTGGAATTCGGTGCCCTGGCCGCCAGTGACGTCGATATGTCTCTTGGCAATAGTTTTGCCGCTAATATAGAAGCGACCCAGCGGTCTTTGGCCGCAGAAGGGGCTGGAGGCGATTTTGTTACTATTTATCATGGTACTACATCGAATGCGGCTTCAAAGATACTTTCAGGCGGCTTTAGGCCGGGTGCCGATGGAGCTGTGTTCTTCGGAGAAGATTTTTCGACAGCGCAACATTTTGGATTAGAGGCTATCGCTGAAAATGGTGCTAGCTCAGGTAAGGTGCTTTCATTTCAAGTCCCTGCTGACTTAGCCGATCAATTAGGTTTGACTTCGCGAAACGTGCTCGGTGAGTTTCGTGGTGCCCCAACGATTGACATTCCCAATGGCTCTGGGTTTGAGCGAATATTGCAGGGCAACAATATTGATGCCTTTAATCAGGCTCTACGGTCGGGGCAGATCACGACGCGAACCATACCCATTAGCTACTGAACACATGTCGTTCCATCCAGAAGAGCTTTTTCAGAGTTTGGATAACCCAGAGGTCCTTCGTTGGGTTCCACAATTGAAATATGGTAAACCCGCTTACTCTGCCATAGTTGATGCTCTAAAAAATAACAAGTTGAATGCCGTTCAGACGCGCAATGCCTTACACGCGCTTTTTCGAATACGCCTACACGGAAGTTCAAAAGAGGTGCTGGACACCTTTGTTGAATTTTCGCAGGTGAGTAACGTAAGCATCAGGTCTGAGGCAGTTCAACTGGCAATAGGGCTCGTTCGATTTAGCCAAAAGGTAAATGATCATCCCGTTGCTTTTTCCAAGGAGCAGATTGCGTCGCTAAAGCACGCGGTAGCCTTGGGGCTCAAGCACGATGTTCATAAGCTGGCAGTGGAATACTTAGGTGAAGGCTGACGCTTATGTTCATGTGGACACACCTTAGAGCCACTCTTCTAATTGCTTGGCTGACATTCCTCGCAGTCTGCTTTCTTCCCGCGTCTGCACTGACCATAACCGCACCGGAAAACCGCGTCTGGGAAATTTTAAGCGTCGGGTGCGACGCGCCAACAACCGAAGCAACTGACCTCGAAAATCGTACAGAAACGTCCACATCGGACTACGACTCAGCGCCGATCCACCGCGCAGCCATCGAAACAAAACCGACAGAGGCGGAACGCACCCTCTTTGGCCCAAACGCTGAATTTAAGGCCGCAGATGTGACAGATGAAGAGGGAGCCTCAGCAATTCCAAAAACCAATTGTTTTCCCAAGGACACACTGGGTCGGGGGTTCTGAGGTTAAAATAGAAGCATAAACCTCAAACGACAAAGAGACTTCTTTAGTTTATGAACACAATTAACGCAAAATCATCCTGTTCCCCCGCTTTTCCACCATCTTGACAACCCATTCCTGAAACCTAAAAACAACATCCTCCCCATGAAAATGACATTTCCCTTGAAGTCCTTGAGCGTCGTGCTCGGCTTTCTCGTTCTGCTCGGCGTGGTATTTGGATTGGGCTACTGGGAGGGACAGCGCGGGCTGCGGCAGGAAACCAATGCAGTGGCCAACCCGGGAGTCGGTTCGGTGCCGGGCAATAACCTGGCCCGGTACTACCCCGCCCATCCCGTCATCCCGCCCAATGCCTCGCCGGAAATGAAAGAATTCCTTCAGAATCAAGCCGCCCTGTCGGACAAGATGGAGCAGTTACGGAAACAAAGCCCCACCGGCGAGCTTAGTCCGCAGCAGTTCATCCAATTCCGCCAGCAAAACGCCGACTTGATCAAGCGGCAAAGCCAATTGGCGCAGATCGTCGCCCAACAAGAGAGCAAAAACACCATCGTGGCGCCGGCCACGCGCGTCCCGCCCAACGCCTCGCCCCAATTGAAAGCCTACCTCGCGGCGCGGGACCAGCTCATCCAGGACCAGATAGCCTTCATGAACCAGCATCGCACCGACAGCTTCACCGTGCAGCAGACCGCCATGAAACAATGGCGGCAGCAGAATGCGTCCCGCTTCCAGCAATTGCAACAACTGGCCCAGGCTTTGAACCCGGCCCAGAACGCCGGCAGCAAGGATTAAGTTAAAATCAACCCGGGGGTATGCCATGAACATACGCCCTCTTTCAACTCGTTCTGCCGGCCGATACTTCATAAGGCCGCACATTATCGGACAGCTTCTGGCAAAATCCGCTTTTTTCAGGATGACAAAGGCTTCAAGCTTGTTGCCTCAAACCAAATGGCAAAGGAAATCGAAGAAAAGAAAGCGGCAAACCGCGGCGCTTTCCTGCCGGTCGGGAAAGTCGTGCTGGCTCCGACGCTGCCATCGTGGTTGGGCCGGGATTGGCTGTGGGGACTGATTCTGATCGTCTCCGTCTTTCTCGCTTACACACCGGTCTGGTACGCAGCCTATGTCTGGGATGACGATTACCATCTCACGGCCAATCCCTGCATTGTCGGACCGTTTGGGCTCAAAGAAATCTGGACCACCGGCGCCGGATGGTATTATCCCCTCGTGCTGACCACCTTTTGGGTGGAACACGCGCTGTGGGGCTTGGCGCCGCTGCCCTATCATCTGGTGAACGTCTTGCTGCAAGGGCTGTGCGCGATCTTGCTCTGGCGGGTCTTGTTCCGCTTGCGGGTAGCGGGCGCTTGGCTGGGCGCGGCGCTCTGGGCCCTGCATCCGGTCCAAGTCGAATCGGTGGCCTGGGTCACCGAAATGAAAAACACCCAATCGGGCCTGTTTTTCCTTCTCTCGATTCTTTTCTTTTTGAAATGGCTGAAGCTGCAAGAGAGCAAAGTTCCCAACGAATGGAACCGAAATTATCTTCTAACCTTCCTTTTTGCCCTCCTGGCCATGACGAGCAAATCATCCACGGTGATTCTGCCGGTTGTACTCTGCATGTGCGCGTGGTGGAAGGAGGGCCGGTGGCGGTGGCGCTACGCCATAAGCGCCGCGCCGGTCTTTTTGCTGTCGGCCATCTCGGCGGTCGTGTCGATCTGGTCGGAAAAAGTGCATGGCGGCATGGACGATGCCTCCATGATCCGAAGTTGGCCGCAGCGCATCGCCACGGCGGGCGACGTGGTCTGGTTTTATCTCGGCAAGCTGGTCTGGCCCCATCCCTTGATTTTTATCTACCCGCGCTGGCAGATCGATGCCGGAGAGGTGGCTTCGTATCTGCCGCTCCTGGCCGTAATTGTCGTCCTGGGTATCTTCTGGCACAAACGGGAATCGTGGGCCCGCCCCTGGTTTTTTGCCTTCGGCTATTTCCTGGTGGCCCTGCTTCCGGTGATGGGATTGGTCGATCAATATTTTTGGCACTACTCCTTTGTCGGGGATCATTTTCAATATCTGGCCAGCATGGGACCTCTGGCGTTGGCCGGGGCGGGGCTGATCCGGCTGGCTGATCTTCTCCTTCCCAAAAAAACCGGCCTGAAATCGACTCTTTGCGCCGGGCTGCTGCTCGTTCTCGGAATCTGGAGCTGGCAAAGAGTCTGGGTTTATCAGAACCGGGAAACGCTTTGGGACGATACGCTGGCTCAAAATCCGACCTGTTTGATGGCCCATAATAATCTGGGATTCGTTCTTGCCCTCAAGGGGCGAATGAACGAGGCGATCGTCCAATACCGGCAGGCTCTGAAGATCGATCCGAATGCAGCCAATGTTCGCAATAATTTAGGCAAGGCGCTCGTCGAAACAAAACAAGTGGATGAAGCGGTCTTCCAATTCCAACAGGCCCTGATTCTCCAGCCCGACATTGCCGAATATCACGGCAATCTCGGCGAGGCTCTGGCTCAAAAAGGGAAGGTGGATGACGCCATGGCTCAACTTGAACAAGCCCTGACCCTCGATCCCAATTATGCCGAGGCTCATATCAATCTCGGCAATTTGCTGCTGCCCAAGGGAGAGGTGGATACCGCTCTGGTCCACTATCGGAAAGCCCTGGAAATCAATCCGGATATGGCCGCTGCTCACTACAATATGGGCATCGCGCTCGTACGAAAAAAACGATTGGATGAGGCGATAACCCAGTATCAGGAAGCCCTGCGCTTGAATCCCGGTTTTATTGCGGCGCAAGAGAACTTGGCTGAAGCACTCGCGCTAAAACAGCATACACAAAAATAAAGGCCTGTCGTTTTCTAAAAATGATCTAACCCCGTTTGGACGCGATTTATGGCACCCGGGAATGGTTTGTGATTCATCACAGCGTATGCGTCCCACCGGGGACCATCTTGACAACCGATTTTCGGTAGATCGGCAGGAGCCGTAAGTGTGGTAGCTTCGTTAAGCATATTTTTCTGCCCTCAGTTGAGCCGACGAGCAGTTGATGCTCGAGCAAAGCCAAAAAGGTCGGCAAAAATTCTGGTGATACTCTGGCCCCAGCCACAGTGCGGTCGATTAACGCTTGCGTGACGCGCTCATTACCGGAAGCCACGGGAAACCGGGCCGCCGACAGCCAGCTCCCATGGTGCCCTTTAAAATGCGCCCTGAGACGAACAGGGGCAAGATTTTTTGGAGATGGCGCAGCTCCTCGCCTCAAGGCAAAAATCCTTTCGGCGTGACCCACGCCTATTTTTCGGACAACCTCTGGATCGATCCGCCGCCATGTCCGAATTCGCCATTAAAGCCGAAGGCTTGGGAAAGAAATATTACCTCGGCCATTATCACGATAACCGCGGCTTGCGGCATATCCTGCAGGATGCGCTGGCCGCGCCTCGCCACTGGCTGCGTAAAAAGACGGAAAAAAGCCCCGATATCGAGGAGTTTTGGGCGTTGCGCGATGTCTCGTTCGAAGTAAAAAAAGGCGAAGCCCTCGGAATCATCGGACGCAACGGCGCGGGCAAATCGACCCTGCTGAAAATTCTCAGCCGGATCACCGAACCGACTACGGGAGAGGTGACGGTCAACGGTCGCGTGGCAAGTTTGCTTGAGGTTGGTACCGGCTTTCATTACGAGTTGACCGGACGCGAGAACATTTATCTCAACGGCACGATTCTGGGCATGTCGCGGCGTGAAATTCGGAGCAAGTTCGACGAGATTATCTCCTTTGCCGAGGTGGAGAAATTTCTCGACACGCCGGTCAAGCATTACTCGAGCGGCATGTTCGTGCGGCTAGCCTTCGCGGTGGCGGCGCATCTCGAACCCGAAATCCTGATCATCGACGAGGTGCTGGCGGTCGGCGACGCGCAGTTCCAGAAAAAATGCCTCGGGAAAATGGAAGATGTCTCCAAACGCGAAGGCCGCACGGTGCTCTTCGTCAGCCATAACATGGCGGCCATCTCCTCGCTGACCGACCGGGTGCTTCTGCTGCGCAAGGGAGGCCTGGCCTACACCGGCGCGACACAGGAGGGAATCAATCTCTACATGGCGAACAAGGAAGATCAGCATCTGATCTACACGGCGGAACCGTCCAATCACCCGCGGATCACGCGCATCGAGATCACTTGCTCTGAACCGGGGCAGGTGCATGACAGCGGCAAGCCGTGGAAGGCGAAGTTCGCGATCCATTTTCCTTACCATGTGCCGCAAGCCTGTTTCTCGTTTCAAATTATCAACCAGTACCAGAATCCGGTCCTGCAACTGGCGGCGTATGACGCGGGCATTTATGTCTGCCGCGGCGTGGGAACCGTGACCGTCGAATGCGCGATTCCCTCCCTGAGCTTAAACGTCGGGACCTATTATCTGAAAGCCTCGGTCCTGGAACCGCCGGGCGGCTTGGTTTTCCACGTCGCCGACAATGCCTGTGTCTTCGATGTCGTCATTTTCAATAAGATGAGTCCGTTCGGCTGGCGGCCCGAACTTTGCGCCTATATGGAAGAGTGCGAGTGGTCGGTAGGCTGAGGCCGCTCCAAGCCTCAAATTCGTGCTAAAACAGACCTTGGCGAGAATGGATACCTCCCGGCACAATGGAATGCCATGCTGTATGAGCTGACTCAAGCCATCCCGGACCGCTCGCTGACGGTGGAAGAAATTCGTGCCGCCGCAGACGCATTGCTTGCCGCGACGGAGCCGGATTCGCAAAAGGAAACGTTTCTCACCGCCTGGGCTCAACGAGGCGAGACGGCGGAAGAGTTGGCCGCATGCGCCGAGGCGTTTTTGCCCCGGGCGGTCGATCCGGGCGTGCGTGGAGCCTGGAACGGCAAACCGTTGCTCGATTGCTGCGGCACGGGCGGCGGCGGACTGAACCTGGTTAACATCTCCACCGGGATGATGTTTATCCTCGCGGCGCTCGGCATCCCCGTGGTCAAGCACGGCAACCGGGGCATGACCAAAAAATCGGGCAGCGCCGACGTGCTCGAGGCGCTTGGTCTGAGGATCGATTTTAACCCGGCGAAGGTGATCCATGGTTTGGAGGAAACCGGTTGCGCGTTCCTCTTCGCTCCCGCCTGCCATCCGTCGTTTGCGGCCATTGCGCCGGTACGGCGGACATTGGGAGCAAAAAGTCAGCGCACCATTTTCAATCTGCTCGGCCCGCTGCTCAACCCGGCGTGGCCCGAGGCGCGGATGACGGGCGTCTTCCGGCGGGAACATCTTGCTCTTTACCGCCAGGCGCTCGAATTGATGCGTTGCCCGCGATTCACCGTCGCATACGGCGAGGATGCGGAAAGCCACCGTCCCCTTGGTGAGGCGAGCGCCCAGGGAAAAACGATTTTCGCCGGCACGCTGCCGGTGACAGAGATAGAATTCAATCCGGCGCCCATAAAACCACGGAAGCTGGAAGAACTCTTCGTCACGGACGCCGCCGGCAGCGCCCGGCGTCTTCTCGCGATTCTCTCCGGCGAGGAAAAGGGCCTGGGCCGCGAAACGCTTCTCCTCAACGCGGCGGTGGCGGCGTGGACCCATGGCACGGCGGCGTCAATCGAGGAAGGGCTGGCTCTCGGCGGCGAGGCGCTCGATTCGGGCCGCGCGTTGGAACGGTTGAAAAAATGGCGCGAATTTTCCCGGCGCATGGCCGCATGAGACCCTTTTACCGTTTCGCTTATAATGTCGTCGGGCTGGAGTTGAGCCTGCACCGCCCCCGGATCGAGGGACGCGAACACGTGCCCCGGGGCGGCTGCCTGATTGTGTCGAATCACGCCAGCTATATGGATCCGACAACGGTCGGCTGGGCGGTGGCGCGTGAAATTTATTATCTCGGCCGCAAAACACTTTTTAAACCGCCGGTCATGAACTGGTTTTTGCCGATATGCAATGTGCTGCCCATTGACCGCGACGGCCATGACATGTCGGGTCTGCGGCGGATCATTAAAATGCTCAAGGGAGGCGATGCCGTGTTGCTTTTTCCGGAGGGAACGCGCTCGCCGGATGGAGCGTTGCAACCGGCCGAGCCGGGCGCCGGGCTGGTGGCGATCAAAGCCGGTGTCCCGGTGCTCCCGGTGCGGCTTTTCGGAACCTTCGAGTGTCTTTCGAAAAAGGCCCGGCGTTTTCAATTCCATCCCATTCGCGTCGTTATCGGCGAGCCTTACCGCCCCTCCGTCTCCGAAGGCCGCCTCGATAAGAACATTTACGCGCAAGTCGCGCAGGAAATGATGGACCGGATCGCCGCGCTGAAATAACAAGATCCAAGGCAAAAATCCTTTCGGCGCGGCCCACGCCTACTTTCCGGACAGCCTCGAGGCACTATTCCCGGACCTCCCGCACCTGCAACAGCCGGGCCACGCCCTGGTAAATTTCCACCTGGCCGCGAACGGTGATGACGTCATCGAGCCATTTCTTTGCCGCGCCATCAAACATGGGCGGATAAATGCAGCGCAAGTCGGGAAAATTCTCGCCGCCATCGATGCGCCGCAGATCGAAGCGCCGCAGATCGAGATCGATCGCGCGCACGCGCCCACGGAACTCGGCCGCCTCGCCGCTCCATACCGGACGCTCCAGCCATGCTCTCACCTGCTCGCGCGTATGCGGCGTCAGCTTGCGCCAGGCCCGCGCTTGCAGCGCCCGTCCTCCAAGTTCCACGGACGAGACGCCCCGGCGTCCGGAAGGCGCCAGTTGCCCCACCGCGCTTAAAGCCGCATCCCGCAGCTTCGGGTCGGCAAAATCGCGGCTGATCAAGTCATACGCATCCGGCTCGCCGAGATGCGCCGTAACCGCGCCAAGCGTCGCCAGCGCCCGCCCGGATGCTTCGAGGATCGGGTCGCCGGCCAGCACGGTGTATCCAGGCCCCGGCTGTGGCAGCGAGAAACCGAGATAGAGGCTGCCCTGCGCAAAGGAGCTCAAGCCCAGTTCGAATTCGCGCGGCAATTCCACCGCTTCGTTGAGCGAACTTACCAGCGTTTTGATCATCGCCCCGACCTGCCGCCGCACATCTCCCATGATTCCGGTCACCAGCGAAAGCCTCGGACTTGGCGTCTGCAAGCCCTCGCCGTCGAGATGGAGCAGCAAATCGCTATGATCGAGCGCCCGCGCCACCGGCATATCCTTGCCGTAAATTTCGTCGAGCAACTGATAATAAGTCTGGCAAGACCGGGCCAGCGCCTCCTCGCTGCCACCCGACTCGGTCACCAGCCGCTGCATCGCCGCGATCTGCTGGTGCAGAAGCCGGGCCTTGTGCTGAAGCACGCTCGACCAGTCCGGATATTCCGCCGCCGTATTCATAATTTGATCCGGACAATTCCTTTTTTTGCGCCTTGTCTCAATCCCAGCGGCGCCGCGTCCTGCGGACGTTGATATTGAAAAAAGCGCCGGAAATCGTTTAATCCGCCCGGAAACCCTTCGCACCAAAAATGGAGGTGCACCGAATATTTTTCGAGAATCGTATCGAGGCCTTTGGCGAAAAACGGTTCCATCGCGCGAAAAGCCTCCGTGCCAAAAGGCGCGCAGGTTTGCAGAATGACATCGATATCCGCCGGCGCCGCCTTATTCGTGATGAAACCGCCATTGATGTAGGCATGGGAAAATTCGCCCAGGGATACCGCCCAGCGCATAAACTCCTCCAGACGGTCGCACAACCGCAACCGCGCCGGGTTGAAGGCAAAACGCTCACGCAACTGCCCAAACGTGCCGTCATGCACCCCCTCGGGCAGGCACCCGTAATCGTTCAAAGGAGGAAGTGACGGGCCGGGTTCCATATTCCCGATCAGCCTTGCCGGTGAAGAAATTCCCGCGCCAGTTCCCGGTAACTCTGCGTACCCATCCCTGACGGATCGTAAACCGTGATGGCTTTCCCGTGGCTCGGCGCCTCGCTGAGCCGGATGGAACGCGGAATGATCGTTTCGAAAACCTGCCGGCCCAGGTGCTCCCGGACATCATTCACCACCTGCTGGCTTAGGTTCGTGCGCGCATCGTACATCGTCAGCGCCACACCCTCGAGCGCCAGGGCCGTATGACCGGTGGCTTGTTTGACCCGTTCGATCATCGCCAGAATCTTCGCCAGACCCTCCAGCGCCAGATACTCGCATTGGAGCGGAACCAGCACTGAATCTGCCGCCGCCAGCGCATTGGTCATCAGGACACCCAAGGAGGGGGGGCAGTCGATCAGGATAAACTCCACCGCCGGTCCGCTGGCGCGATAAGCCTCCATCACCCGGCGCAGGCGCGTCAACCGGCCCGAATCGGCCGCCAGTTCAATTTCGCAGCCCGACAAATCGAGTTCCGCCGTCACCATCTCCAACCGCGCGTAAGCCGTGGGCTGAATCTGCTCCGCCAGCGAACGTCCGCCCGAATTGTCGGCGAGCACGGGGTAAAGACTCCGGCCCGGCGCGGCTTCCAGCCCAAGGGCGCTGCTGGCGTTGGCTTGGGGATCGAGATCGATCACCAGCACCCGGCGTCCCGCTTCAGCCAGACATGCCGCGAGATTCACGGTCGTCGTCGTTTTACCCACGCCGCCTTTTTGGTTGGCCACGGCCACAATCTTCATGTTTCAGTTCTCTTTCTTCGCTTCTACCGGCAAGATTAAACCTATGTAAGAATTCGCCAAGCAGGCTGCGATAATCTTGACACCGGAGGCAAACCATATTTTCTACTAGGGTGACGAATCTCCTTTTGATTCCACACTTTTTCTTATGATCGAAGTCGAAAATCTTTCCAAAACTTATTCCGGGGTTAACGCCGTTCGCGACATCAGCTTCCATGTCGACAAGGGAGAAATCGTCGGCTTCCTCGGCCCCAACGGCGCCGGTAAAAGCACGACCATGAAAGTTCTCGCCGGTTATCTTCCGCCCACCGACGGCAAGATTCGCATTGCCGGCCATGACGTCGTCACCGAATCCATCGAAGTCCGCAAGCGCATCGGTTACATGCCCGAGAACGTTCCTCTCTATACCGATATGAGGGTCAACGAATTTCTCCGCTTCCGCGCCGAACTGAAAAAGGTTGCCCGGCGCAAAATCAAGGACCGCGTGGAAACGGTCAAGGAACTCTGCCATCTCAAAGACGTCGAAAACAAAATCATCGGCACCCTTTCGAAAGGTTATCGCCAGCGCGTCGGCCTCGCCGATGCCATGGTCCATGATCCGGACCTTCTCATTCTCGACGAACCAACCATCGGATTGGACCCCAATCAGATTCGTTCGGTACGCGAGCTGATCAGGGACCTCGGCAAACATCACACCATTCTTCTTTCCACCCATATCCTTTCCGAGGTCGAACTCACCTGCAGCCGCGTTCTCGTCATCCACCGGGGCCGGATCGAGGCCTCCGATACCCCCGCCAACCTGACTCGCCTGGTGCGTGGCGGCGGTTCCATCCTCCTGGAAGTCAAGGCGCCCGCCGCCGACGTCACGGCCAAAATCGAGGCTCTGCCCAATATCGAAGATATCGAAATCGGCCTCCCTGCCGCCGATGACTGGACCGTCGCCAAGATTTTCGCCAAGCCGGGCGTCGACGTCCGCGAAGATATTTTCGGCGTGGTGCGCCAAAACAACTGGCCCTTGCGCGAACTTGCCCGCGTCAAGGCCACGCTCGAAGAAGCCTTCGTCGAATTAACGCAGGACTAGATCGTTCCTGTTTCACCCATAACCGAGAAAAAAACATGGCATTTTGGACCCTCTATAAGCGAGAACTCAGCAGCTATTTCCAGTCTGTCGTCGCCTACATTGTCCTCTTCGGCAGCGCCCTGGCCCAGGGTGTCGCTTTCAACTGGCTGGCCCAGCGCATTTCCGAACAGCACTATAAGGACCAGAGCGTTCTCCAGATCTTCTTCACCTGGCCCATTTTTTGGATCCTGCTCTTCGTGCAGGTGCCGCTGATCACCATGCGCGTTTTTTCCGAGGAATTTAAACTCGGCACCATCGAGATGCTCCTGACCGCCCCCGTGCGTGAATGGGAAATCGTCCTGGCCAAGTTTTTCGGCGCGCTCACTTTCTTCCTGATCCTCTGGATGCCCGTCGCCCTCGATCAGACCGCTCTCCAGCTTTTTTCCAATCCGCCCCCGCCCCTGACCTGGGGCCAGTTCGGCATCACCGCCCTCACCGTCGCCCTCGTCGGGGCTTTTTACACTTCACTCGGCGTCTTCACCTCCGTCCTGACCAAAAACCAGATTATCTCCGCCGTTCTCTGCTTCGCGTTCATTATCGCCACCTTCTTTGTCGCCCTGCAAAAATGGGGTGAGAATCTCGACGCCACCACCCTTTCCTGGATCGCCTACGTGTCGCTGATCGAGCATTTCGATCATGCCGTCCAGGGACTCTTTGACACCCGCCCAATTGTCTATTACGTCAGCATGACTTGCCTCATTCTCCTGGCGACCCAGCGCGTCCTCCTTGGGCGCCGCCTCAAGGGATAATTTTCCATGAATACCACCCAACCCCCTTCCGCTCGTGCCTCCCGTCATACCGCCGGCATTCACAGCGTGCTTACACTGGTGATGGCCGTCGCGATCGTTTGCATGGTCAATTATGTCGGATTCAAATATTACAAGCAGATCGACCTCTCCAAATCCCAATTCTACAGCCTGTCGCCTAAAACCAAAGACATTCTCGCCAAGCTCGACTCCCCCGTCCGCATAACCACCATCATCGCACCCAAATACGAGGAACAAATTGATAACCTGCTGGAGCAATATCAACAGGCGGGCGGCAAAAATATCGTGATTGAGAAAGTCGATCTCGACCACGCCTCCATCCGCATCGCCGAACTTCAGCAAAGACTCCATTTCGAGGCGACCGACTTTATCATCATTTTCGAATACAAGGATCGCTCCCATTTCCTTAAAGAAAGCGACTTGTTCGAGGCCGACCCCATGACCGGGCAGGTCGCATCGTTCAAAGGCGAACAGCAATTCACCTCCTCCATCGTGAGCCTGACTGAAGGTCATGCCGCCAAGGTTTACTTCACCGAAGGCCACGGCGAACACCGCCTCGAGGACATGGATCAGCAGGGCTATGGCGCGCTCGCCACCACATTAAAAGAGGACAATATCGACGGGGAAACCGTCGACCTCGCCCGGACCGGGGCGGTTCCCAAAGATGCCGATGCCCTGGTCATCGCCGGCCCATTAACGGCCTTTTCCCCCATCGAAGCTGACACTCTCCAAAAATATCTGGCCGCTCACGGCAAGCTCATCGTTTTGATCGATCCCTATGTCCACGCCGGCCTCGATGATCTGTTCAAAAATTACGGTCTCAAATTTGATGATGACCTTGTTCTCTATCACGGCAACACCGCGCAGGGGCAAGTCGTTACCATTCCCCTGGCCCTCATTTACCAAGGTGGCTTCGCTCCCAACAACCCCATTACCGCCACATTTATCCAGAATAATTTGCAGATTCAGATCATCGGCGCCCGGTCGGTTGGCATCCTTCCCGGTGCCGATGGACAACCCAATCCCAAAGTGCAGTTTCTCCTCCAGACCGATGCCGATGCCTGGGGCTGGGTGAATAAGACCGCCGCCGCCAATGCCGATGATTTCTCTTCCTACCAGAACCGCACTTTCGACAAGACAACCGATATTCCCGGCCCCGTAACCATCAGCGCCGTCTATGATGAAGGCACGGTCGCCGATCCCGGCGCCAAGGGCAGCGTGACCGGCGCCCGGGTCATTGCCGTCGGCTCCTCGAAATTTCTGGAAAACGACATCGTTATGGCCCAGGGCGTAGCCGACACCGTCGGATCCAATTTCTTCACCAATTGTCTCGACTGGCTCACAAAAAAGGACGCCACTCTCGATATCGCGCCCAAGGTCCCCCAGGATTACGGCATCGCTCTTTCCCCGATGTCCGGCCGCACGCTCTTTTGGGTATGTGTCATTTTTATCCCCGCGAGCGCGCTGGCTCTCGGCATCTTCACCTGGTTTTCCCGGCGCCAATAAAAAACGGCCATGTTTCGCAACAGCACCACCTATATTTATTTGGCCGTGACCTTTGGCCTGTTGTGCTACCTCACCTTCATCGACAAAAAAATCCCCGGAACGGAAGCACAGGAAAAAGCTGCGACCGAACTCTATACGTTCAATAGCGACGAAGTCACCGGCCTCGAAATCACCAATCCCCACGGCACCTTAATTTTCGCGAAAAACGGCGACCACTGGGAGATGAAAGCGCCGGTCGATACTCCCGCCGATGATGCCACCGTTGGGGAAGTCATCACCGAAATCGCGGATACCCAGCCCCAGCGCATCATCTATATCGACCCGGTCAAGGACGCGGACAACCTCAAAGAATGGGGGTTCTCCCCTTATGCGGAGCGGGTCGTCATCCACACCAAGGACAAAAGCTACGAACTTCTGGTCGGCCGCAAAACCGCCCTCAACGACAGCGTCTATACCCGCGCGTCCGGCCGCAAAAACGAACCGGTCCGCGTTCTGCCCATTCAAGTCAAGGAAGCTCTGGATAAGGGACTCTCCGACTTCCGCAGCCGCAACGTCTTCGACTTTGACCTCGACAAAGTCACCCGGATCTCGTCCCAGTTAGCCAGTACCGCCACCACCCCCGCCCAGGCCTACGAGGCCGATCTCCACGATGCCAACTGGACTCTGCAAAAGCCCCTTGTCGCCCGCGCCGCCACCAGCAACGTCCAAAATCTTCTGAGCCGGATACTCGGCCTGCGCGCCTCCGATTTTATCACCGACGACGCCAGCAACCTCAGCTCCTATGGCCTCGCCTCCCCCAGCGCCACCCTCTCCATCACGGTCAAGCCGGGCGACGAGATCGTCTTGCAGATTGGCAGCCCGGTGCCCGGCAAGCCCGATCAAGTCTACGCCCAGCGCCTGAAATCAAATTCCGTTTTCACCATCGCCCAGAGCAGCATTAACGACGTTTTTCGCGCCATTCCCAACGTTCGCGATCTCCACGTCTTTCCCTTCGATCCCAATAAAGCCACCGGACTTTCCTTCTCCTTTGGCGCCAAAAAAGGCGAACTGCGCAACGAAAACAATCTTTGGCAAACCAGCGGTGACTCTGCCGGCCGCGCCGATATCGGCAAAGTCAACGACATCTTGTCTCGCTTGAGCCAATTGCAGACCACTCCGGTGCTGAAAGACTCGGCCCCCGATCTCAAACCGTTCGGTCTCGACAAACCCCAGGGCAAAATCACCGTTCAGTCCCCCGAATTCAAGCCCGAACCGGCCCTGACTCTTTTCATCGGCAAGGACGAAAACAAACTCCTCTATGTTCGCAATTCCGCCGAGCCGTTCATCTATACCCTGCCCGATGACGCTTTCGGCTTCCTGCCGGCCAACAACCTCGAACTGCGCGATGCCCGGGCCATCAACCTTGCTTTGAACAAAATCAAAAGCATGACCATCACCGCCGGCGGCCAGACCCCCATCATCCTCACCCGCAGCCCCGGCGGCACGTGGTCCGCCGTCAACGTTAAAAACCGGATGGTCGATTCCATCCGCACCGACGCCCAGGCCAGCCTCTTCTCCCAACTCCAGGCCAAAACCTGGCTCGGGCCCGTCAAACCGGCCTACGGACTGGATAAACCCGTCCTCACCATCTCGGTTCAAGCCGATCAACTCGATCCCACCGTCCTGCGCATCGGCGCCACCCTTCCCGACGGCGCCCACGCCGCCATCATCAACGGCCAGAAAACCGCGTTCGCCATCACCGACGGCGATTTCGGTATTCTTAACACCAGCACCTTGCAGCCCATTCCCGCCATCCTCTCCAATACCAACGCTCCGCCCGCTCAGCCGGTGCCTGCCCCGCAAGCTTCAGCTAATAAGTAAGCCGGCTTGTTGCGGGCGCCAAAACGCCAGGCGGGTGATAGAAAAGAGAGAGGCTTACTTTTAACCGGTACTCAAACTATGCCCGCTTCAAAGGTCTATTGGGTCGGAGGCATTTAATCGGAAAATGTCTGATACGGGAATTGGAGAAATCGACTGTGTCTGAAATGGATTTTGCCGCCTCTATCGCTTGTTTGACCACTTGGCCTGAGACTTTATCTGCCCCCGCTCCTTTTCCCGCGCTTCATCGGCCCGTCCGCGCAAAATGAACCGGATCGGGCAGCCGCGCAGCTCGAAAGCCTCGCGCAATTGCAGATCGAGATAGCGCCGGTAGGCGGGCGTCAAGAGACTGGGACTGTTCACAAAAAGCTGCACGGTCGGAATCTCCCGCGCCTCCTCCTTCGGTAACTGCTGCGCCGCATAGAGCACCTTGAATCGCCGCCCCCGCACCAACGGCGGCGCATATCTTTCCATCGCGCGGGCGATCACCCGGTTCAACGGCCCGGTCTGGAAACGGAAAACCCGGTTCTTCGCGATCATCGCCACCGTCTTCAAAAGTCCCTCGATCCGCTCCCCGGTTTTGGCGCTCAAAAAGAGAACCGGCGCATAGGAAATAAAAAACAAATCGCGCTGCACCTGCTCGTAATATTCCCGCTCCCTAGCCTTGCTCGCGTCGCCCCGCTCGCGCGCCAGATCCCATTTGTTCACCACAATCAGGCAGGGCGCAAAGGCGTCCTGGATCAGGCTCGCGATTTTCTTCTCCTGCATGGTGACGCCGTCGGAAGCATCAATCACCAGAATGCAGACGTCGGCGCGGTTGATCGCGTGGGCCGCCCGGCCCGTCATCGCCCGCTCCAAATCATCCCGCACCCGGCGCTCCTGCCGCATGCCCGCCGTGTCGATGAACAGAAACGGCTGCCCCCGCCAGGTGTAGGAAATATCGACCGCGTCGCGTGTCGTCCCCGGCGCCGGACTGACCATCGCCCGCGGTTCCGCCATCAGCGCGTTGATCAACGACGATTTCCCCACATTGGGCCGCCCCACGATGGCCAGCCGCGCCGGACGCGCCGGACGCTCCGGACGCTCCGGACGGACCGTTTCCTCCCGCTCCTCCGGTTCGCCCCAACCCGCAATAACCGCGTCGCGTAACGCCTCCAGCCCGCGCCGGTGCGCCGCCGAAACCGGATAAACCCCCTGGAAACCGAACCGGGAAAACTCGGCTTCGAAATTCTCCTGCTTGCCGCTGTCCACCTTGTTCGCGGCCACGAAAACCGGACGGCGGCTCTTGCGTAAATGGCGCGCCACCGTCTCATCCAACGGGGTCAAACCTTCCCGCGCGTCGACCACGAAAATGATTTCACTCGCCGCCGCCAGCGCCAGATCCACCTCCCGCGCAATCGCCTCGCCGAAACCATCGCGGTCCTCCAGGCCGATACCCCCGGTGTCGATCAAGGTCAAGGCATGGCCCCTCCAGCGCGCCGATGTCACCAGCCGGTCGCGCGTCGTCCCGGGACGGTCGAAAACCAGCGAAATATCGCGCCCGGCCAGGCTATTGAAAAGCGCCGATTTGCCGACGTTTGGGCGTCCCACAATGGCAACCGTATGCTCGTTCACCTTTTCTCCCTATTTTCCCGCCAGCGGCGGCGCCGCGCTGGTGTGGCCGCCCTGAACCAGCAGCTTCAGTCCCTGCCGGACATAGATGATGGTGCAAAGCAGCGCGAAAAAAGCGCCCAGCGCGCAGAGCCCGACAATCAGGTCGCGCCCCAGCTTGAACAACACCGCGCCAATGGCGAAAAAGGTGAAAAAAGTGCTCAGCTTCCCGGTCAGGTGCGGCTTCACTTCGACCTGATGCAAAAAATGGCGCAGGATGAAATAGCCGAGCAGAAGCAGCGCGTCCCGGCTGATCATGATCACTGGAAACCAAACCGGAAAGCGGTTCAGGCGATCCAAAGGAACCAACCCCAGCGTGATCAGAGAAGCCAGCAGGAGCAACTTGTCCGCAATCGGATCCAGCAGCGCTCCCAAAGCGCTCCTCTGGTTCCAATTCCGCGCCAGATAGCCGTCAATCGCATCCGAAACCGATGCCACCATAAATGCCGCGATGGCCGCGTAACGCCAAATCTCAACCGGCCTTCCCTCGTCGTTGGTGTCGTCGTAAGTCACGATCAAAATGACAAAAACCGGCACAAGGATAAGACGGAAAATCGTAATGCGCGTGGCCCAGGTCATGGCGGGAAAAGTCCGCCGGCGGCGGAAGGAATGAAAGCAGGCTGTCCGAAAAACCGGCGCGGGTCACGCCTACTTTTCAGATAGCCTCTAGCCCAAAAAATTTCGCTGCGCGTACCCTTGTCCATGCGGTTCAAAAACATCAGAAAAAACATTGCGCCTGCCGCCGCGCCGTATAATGTTTGTTGCTCCTTAAAAAACTATGGCTGACGTCGCAAACCGCTATCCTGAGAACATTGCCGGCAAATATTACGTCGATAACCAATGCATCGACTGTGATCTCTGCCGCGAAACCGCACCGAGCAATTTTGGCCGTAACGATGATGGTGGTTACTCCTACGTCTACAAGCAACCAAGCAGCCCCGAAGAAGAGAAGCTTTGCAAAGAAGCCATGGAAGGCTGCCCGGTCGAAGCCATCGGCGACAACGGCGCTTGATTCGCGCCGCGTAAAAGTCGCGCGCATATTCATAAAACCAAAAGCCGAAGCGCCGAGCTTCGTCCGGGAAAAAATTTTTCCCTTCATGCCGCAACAGCTCGGACTTAAACCACGATCCCCGATTTTCCATTCGCGCCCACCCCGCGATTGAGTTCAAATTGCGATCATTGACGCGATGAGTTCCACTCCAGGAAATCCGGACGCAGACGCCATCGTCCTCCGCGAGGAAAAAGTGCGCTCCCATGCCGGCAGCCGCCTCGATGTTTTTCTCGCCGCCGTCCTGCAACGCTCCCGCAATCATGTCCAGACTCTGCTCAAGCAGGGGCTTGTTCATCTCACACCCGCTTCCGCCCGGGCTGAAGCAAGTTATCGCCTGCGCTCCGGCGATGCCATTACCGTCCAGCCGCTGCCCATTCCGACGCCGGCAAACAAAGCCCCGGCAGGCGAAGCCATTCCGCTCGACATCATCTATGAAGACGACGCCCTTCTCGCCCTCAACAAACAGGCCGGGCTGGTGGTCCATCCCGCCGCCGGCCACCAGACCGGCACCCTGGTCAACGCTCTTGTCCATCATTTGGGCCGGGGTCTGGCCCGGCGCGGCGGCGAAAACCGCAGCGGCATCGTCCACCGGCTCGACAAAGACACCAGCGGAGTCATCCTCATCGCCAAAACCGATGAAGCCCACGAACGGCTCTCCCGCGCGTTTTCACAACGCGACATCCGCAAAATCTACCGGGCGCTTTGCCGGGGCCTTTTCCGCCGCGCTTCGGGAGAATGCCGGAGCCCCATCGGGCGGCATCCCGCGGACCGAAAAAAAATGGCGGTGATGAAAAACCCGGCCAAGGGCCGCGATGCCTGGACCGACTATCGCGTCCTGCGGCAAGGCCGCCACGGCGCGGAAGTCGAATGCCTCCTCCACACCGGGCGCACCCACCAGATTCGCGTCCATCTGGCCCATCTCGGCCATCCCATCTGGGGCGATCTCGTTTATGGGCGGCGGCACGCCCTGCCCGGCGGAACCGAAGCGCCGCGCCAGATGCTCCATGCCGCGCGGATCGAAATCGCCCATCCCCTCACCGGCCAACCCTTGTGCCTGGAAGCGCCGTTGCCAGCCGATTACGTGGAATGCCTCGGCCGGTTGTTTAAAAACCCCTGATCGGCAAATCCCGTCGGAATAAACCTCAAGCCGCTTCCGGCACAGCCGGTTCGGGCGTTTCGGCCTGCGGCTTGTCTGGAGATTGCGGCTTGCGCAACGCGGTCATCGCTTCGGGTTGCAACATCCGTTTGGGCGGGGCTTGCAAGTCCCAAACCAAGCCCACTTTCTCCAGTCCCAGCAGAATGTAATAGGTGATATCGATCTCCCACCAGAAAAAGCCCTGGCGGCAGGAGAGAGGATAATGATGATGATTATTGTGCCAGCCCTCGCCCATCGTCAAAATCGCCAGCCAGAGGCTGTTCTTACTCTCCTCGCCCGTCTCATAGCGGCGCGAGCCAAACATATGGCAGAGCGAGTTGATGGAGAAAGTCGTGTGGTAAAGAATCACCGTGCTGATGAAAAAGCCGACCACCAAGCCCATCCAGCCGTGAATGAGAAAACAGAGCACTGCGAACGTCACCGGCGGCAGGAAAAGCCATTTATCGAGCCAGACCAGCTCGGGAAACCGGCTGAGGTCCTTGACCGTATTTGCGTCATACTCCTCGTATTCGGGGGAAAGCACCCAGCCCAAGTGCGACCAGTAAAATCCCTCCAGCTTGGCCGAATGAATATCCTCCTCCGTGTCCGAATGCTTATGATGGTGCCGGTGTTGCGCCGCCCACCAGAGACACCCTTTTTGGGCCGCCGCGCCACCCAGAAACGCCAGGCAGAACTGAAACACACGGCTCGTTTTGTAGCTGCGATGGGAAAAATAGCGGTGAAACGCCCCGGTGATGCCAAATTTACGGATAAAAAACATGAAGGCGCAAAGCGCAGCCGCTTTAAAATCGACGCCCACCCAAAAAACCGCCAGGCAGGCAAAATGAACCATTAAGAAAAGCAGACCGGGCCACGAGAGACGAAAGCTTCTGTGCATAAAGGGAAGATACTATTCAGGATTAACAAAAGGCACAATCTATAAATCATGGCATGCCGTAATTCAAATGCGCCTTGGATGGAATCGCATTCCGATCCTGGCGATCCCCAGAGGCCATCCGGAAAGCAGGCCGGGGAATCAAAACCACTCCTTTTTGCCGTTGATGTAGGTGGCGACGAATTCCTCGTCGCTTTTGGTCAGATAAATGATGCCTTCGATCAAACCGATGATCCCCATCACCGTGGCGCCGATGCCGCAGGTCAGCAACGAAACGAGAAGCATGATGATACCGGCTTTACTGTAGCCAAGGATGAATTTGTGAATGCCGAGTGAGCCGAGAAAGATGCCGAGCAAGCCGGCCGCTAGTTTTTTATCCGCACCTGGAATTTGTTCCGCCATATCCCCTCCCCTGGGTTGAGTGTTCGAGGCCAAATCAAACGTTCATGGCAGATATTTGGGCTTAGTTTTAAAAAGAAAAGCCGATAGTTTGTGCCCCATGCCAAATAGGCCATGAATTTGGGATGCCCGCCGCTCGATTTCGGTTAGAATATTTGTTTATGCTCCGCCCCATTCTTTTTCTCATCTTGGGCGGCGGCTCGCTCCTCTCGCCGGGCATATTGCCGGCCCAAAACGCGCCCGTCCCGGCGGCGCAGCACCTCCAAATCACCGGCAGCCGCCGTCTGCGCCTCACCTACGATTGCTCCTTCGTCTGGCCCCGGGGCGGCGGTTATAGCGCCGTATTCTACCTTCCCATCCCCCGGGACACCGGCACGCAACACATCGAACATTTCACTTCCAGCCTCAAGGGCGAGATCCAAAGCGATGATGCCGTCCCCCCTCACCGTTTTCTCACCGCCATGCTTCACCACGATAGCGGTGACGACCGTTATATCCACTGGCGTGTCGAAATCATTGGAACTTTCCAGACCCGCCGGCTCACCGACGGCCCTCCTCTGGCCGGCGATCCCATTGTGCCTCCCGGGCCAGGTGAATATCTCGGCTCCACCGAATCGATCAATTGGGATGATGCTCGCTTCCAGGCGTGGCTCGATTCATCCGGCCTCCGCCGCCGGCCCGGTGAAACGCCGGTCCACTACGGCGCCCGTGTTTATGCCTACTTCCGCGAGAACGGCAGCTACACCTATCCGCCCGAAACCGCCTGGGTCGCTTCCGCCGCCTGCCGCCATCTCAATACCGATTGCGGCGGTTTCTCCCTCGTCTTCGCCGCCGCCTGCCGGGCCAACAAAATCCCCGCCCGGCTTCTCGTGGGCCAGTGGTTCAAGACCCGCGAACTCTCCGGCGGCTCGCTTGACCTGACTGGACGCCAGGCTCATGTCATCGCCGAATTCTTCGATCCGCAAATCGGTTGGATCCCCGAGGACATCTCCTCCACGTTGCTGCGGATTCCGGGCCCGCCCAATCTTGACTACTTCGGCCGCGATCCAGGTTACTTTTTCGCCTGGCATGTCGACACCGACTTCCATTTCGACGTCCCGCGCAAGTCCGATGCCCATGTCCAATGGATCCAAAACCCCTCCTTCTGGTTCACCGATAATGCCGACGAAGCCTGCGACACCCTTTCCCACCACTGGACCGTCGAGACACTGCCTTGAGCTTAGAGGCTATCCGAAAATAGGCGTGGGTCGCGCTCCATCCCTGTTTTCGGACGGCCTCCTGGATCTCTGTGGCTGCGGTCACGCCGGAAGCCGGGTCTATTTGAAAGTCCTTCCCAAAAGTGAACCGCTGTTCCGCAAAAGATCTTGTTTGATTTGTTCGGCCTCCCGCCGGCGCATCTCGTCCAAAATCTCGTTCAATACATCATTGAGCTGCTCCTTATCGAGGGCTTTGACATACGTCATCAATGTTGCCTTCACTTGCTCGGAGCTTACCGTGCCCTGGTCATTTTGTTGCTGATCTGCAAGATGCAGCGGCGCTTGGATTCCTTTGCTTTTTATAAAGTCTTGGCGAATCTTCTCAGCTTCCCGTACCCGGCTCTCTTTCGATGCAAATGGAGGAATTTTTTGGGACCGGCTTCCCATGGGCGAGGCGGGTAGTATAGACATAGGAGGAGTAGAATAAATTTATATTAGAAGATTACCACTATCACATCTTAAGCATCTTTGTATTCATCGAACTAAAACATGTACGTCTTTAAAACGCAAGATAAAAATAGTCTTTTAAGGCCAATTTTGGACATCAACCCCGGCCAGAAATAAATGATGGTCTGGCGATCTTCCCGGCACAAAGCCGTCTCGCTTCCGGCAGCGAGCTCACCAAGGAGGAAGATTGACGATTTTTTGCACCGCATTGGTATGGTGATTGCCGAGAATGGGAACGAGATTGGCCTCAAGGTAGGCCTCGATGCTGTTTTGATACTCCTTCTCCACCTCGGCCCATGTCACCAAAAGACGGCGGCAACTGTAACGCGCCAAGGTCGGATCCTCCCGAAGCGCGGCGAGTTTGTTCTTGATGATGCCATGGCCGACACAGACAACCCGTCCCTCATGCCCAGCCGTGTCGGCCCCAAACCAGACGATGTAGACGCCGCTGAGATCGGTGCCAAAACACTCGGAAGTAAAGTCTATTTCGTCGAGTGCGCACCAATTGTTATCACTGCCAATCATCCAATCGACCGTCATTGACATGATCACTATTTTAGAATCATCTCTACCCTAATTCAACCTAATTTTTAATGAACACTAAAATAAGATTATTCTTGGTAAAACGAAAAAATCGCCTCTCGGATCGAACGCAATAGCACCCCCTTTAGTCAGCTCTCCTTTCGTTTTTCCACAGAAAACCGCCCCGTGATTTTTGGCTACTCCCCGCTCCATTTGCCTTTAATTTTTCTCAAAGGTACAGGAAACTCTTTCGCGTCATGGACGCGGCCACCACCTCGCCTCAATACAGCCTCGCCGCTATTGTCTTCACCGACATCGTTGGGTTTTCGCGCCTCATGTCTGAAAACGAGGCCGAAACGCTTCCCCGCGCCAAAGCCGAACTGGCCCGCCTGCGCGAAATCTGCGAGCGCCACAATGGCAACGTCCTCAAAAGCACCGGCGATGGCCTGCTCATGCATTTCACCTCCGCCGTTCAAGCCGTCGCCTGCGCGCTCGAAATTCAGAAACCGGCCCCGTCCGATGACGGCCAGCCTCTGTTGCAGCATCGCATCGGCATCCATCTCGGCGACGTCTCGCTCGAAGATGGCGACGTCATGGGCGATGGCGTCAATATCGCCGCGCGGCTGCAAACGCAAGCCGATCCCGGCGGTATCTGCATTTCGAAGACCGTCTACGACGTGGTGAAAAACCGCCTTGCCATCCAGGCCACCTTTCTCGGTCCGCGCGAACTCAAAAACATCAGCGAAGCCGTGCCGATTTATAAAATTCTCATCGAGGCCCAGACCCGGGGCGGCCGCCCGGTCCGTCCTCGCCGGAGTCGCGTCTGGGTCATCCCGGTCGCCGTTCTCATCCTTTTCATCCTCGTGCTTTTTGCGGTCGGCTTTGGCGTCCACCTCGGCTTTCACCTCGGCAAAGCAAGTTCCGTTGCCTCCTCTCCTCCGGCGTCGCTGCCGCCCCCTCCCTCGCCGCCATCGCACCCCGTTCCTCCGGCGCATGCCGCCGTCCCGGCGCCGGCCTCCGTTACCCCAACACCTGCGCCGGCCAGTTCCGGATGGCAGACCACCTCTCCCCCCTCTCCATCAGCCGCTCCCACCATCCCGCCGGCCCAGCTCTCCCCCGGCGCGGCGCGCTTTATCGGCGCATGGCTGAGCCCTCAGCGCCGGTCGGTCACCGTTCTCCGGCCCGACGGGCGTTTCGGTGTCGATCTCGCCATCGGTGACCACCGCGTTCTCGGCATCATTGGAACCTGGCAGGCCGATGCCAATACCATTACAACCTTCCGCACCGATCCTCCCCAAACCATCGTTCTTCGCCTCCTCAGTGTCACCGATTCCCAGATTATCGGGCAAAGCAGCCTCGGCTACCGCTACATGGAGCGAATCTCCCTGCCCGCC
>DATJMI010000164.1:0-8320 GCA_035508775.1 Methylacidiphilales bacterium | reverse complement strand
GAAATCCCGCTGGAAGCACTCTCATCCAATTGGGATCGTCCGGCGCGTTCCTGGGCGACTCCTCGGTCTCTTCATCGGATCCGATTATTCTGGACTTCCAGAATACGGGTGTGGGTGGCACGTCGTCCAGCAGCCCCAATATCTACGACTTGGTTGAATTCGCGGATAGCACTGGCAGTGGTCCCAATGGCAGTCTGACCAATCTAACGATTAGCGACTTCGATATGATTAATCTCGACGGAGCGCTCGCTAATGGCGATCCGACCTTGTCGTTCGTCGATCTTGGCGGTGGTTTAGAGGCGTTGCAATTGAGCGTCGTGCCCGAGCCGAGCACCTGGGCGATGATCTTCGGTGGTTTGGCTTTCCTGGGATTGCTCGTGCGTGGCCGACTCCGGCTTCGCAATGGGGTTGTTCGCAGTCTCCGTTGACTTCATGGGTGTGTTGGCTTGGCCCGGCACTCCGGGCCCACCGGCGGCAAAAGGGATCTGGGTGGCGAGGTTAGGCCACCCAGAAGGAGTTTAAGGGGTACTCCAAACGCTTTCGGAGTGGACTCAAAAGGAGAGCTTTTAAAGCGGGTCAAAGATATAAACGATCCCTCCGCGATCCAGGCTTGCAGGACAAAAGGGGAAGAGTAAGCTGAGTGATTCAGCCCGATTTATGCACGCCTCACGCCAAGAAGTTGTTTATCTGGATAATAACGCCACGACGCGCATCGCGCCCGAGGTGTTTGAAGCGATGGTGCCGTTCCTGACGGAGTATTACGGCAATCCTTCCAGCGCCTACAGTTTTGGGAAACGGGTCGAGGGCCATCTCAAGGAAGCGCGGGAGAAAGTTGCCGCTTTGCTTGGCGCCACGCCGAAGGAGATCATTTTCACCAGTTGCGGAACGGAGAGCGACAATGCCGCGATCTGGTCCGCCCTGCAAACGACGGGCAAAAAGCATATTGTGACGACCCAGGTTGAGCACTCGGCCATCATGAACCAGGCCGATTGGCTGGAGAAGAATGGCTATGGCGTTACCCGGCTTCCCGTTGCGCCCGATGGCACACTCGCCATGACGGACGTCGAGAAGGCGATCCGGGACGATACGGCGATTGTTTCGATTATGTGGGCAAACAACGAGACGGGAGTTCTTTTTCCCGTCGAGGAAATCGCGTCTCTCTGCAAAAAAAAGGGAGTTCTGTTCCACACCGACGCGGTGCAGACGCCGGGCAAGATCGATTTACGCGGTGTGGCCAAAAGCGACATCGACTTTTTATCACTCTCGGGCCACAAGCTTCACGCGCCCAAAGGCGTTGGCGTGCTTTATGTGAAACGTCGCACCAAGGTTGTGCCTTACGTGATCGGTGGCGGGCAGGAACGGGGAAAACGTGGCGGGACGGAAAATGTTGCCTCGATCGTCGGTCTGGGCCGGGCATCGGAGCTGGCACTAAGCCGGCTTGCCGACGAGCAGAGCCGGGTGCGCGCGTTGCGCGACCGGTTTGAAAATTTGCTGCTGGAAAGGCTGCCGCATCTTTATATCAACGGCAAACGGGAGCAGCGGCTTCCGAACACTTCGAACATCGCTTTCGATTTTGTCGAGGCTGAAGCGATCTTGCTGAAGCTCGATCTCAACGGCATCTGCGCCTCGTCAGGTTCGGCTTGCACCACCGGCTCGCTAGACCCATCGCATGTGCTGAGCGCGATGGGGCTGACTCCCGCGCGGGCGCGGAGTTGCGTGCGCTTTTCTTTTAGTCACTACAACAGCGATGCTGACATTGACTACGCGTTCGAGGTCATTCCTCCGATGATCGAGAGCCTGCGGGCGATGTCTCCGTTGAATGCCGATCACCCGGACAATTTCAATTACGATGTCGAGGCTGCCCGCGAGAAAGAGGAAAAGCTGATGGCCCAGACCATGGCGGCCATCAATGATTAGGGTATGCTATTCAAAATAGGGCAAGGTCGCGTTGCGCATCCATCAGGCCGAATCGAGGCGCGAACGAAGGAGTGATGCTGTAGCGCATCTCGACTGAGTAAATAAGGACGAGTCGGGTTCATTTTGCCGCAAACCCTTCGGACCGGAATCTTTTGGCCCTGTGGCTTCGTCGCTCAGCCTTGGGGACGGCAGGTCCTGCGTATGGCAGATTTTCTTTGCGGCGACGCTTTTCTGCCGTCCGCAGGGCTGCCGTGCGCGGCGCCTCAAATGCGCCGTCACCCTCTCGGGCCGAAGTCCTTTTGTCTTGAGGCTGTGTCGCTCGCTCGTCACGTAGCATTTCAGCCATGCCAGCGGCCCTGAGGAAACGATGCGTTCGCACGCTCACGCCTGGGAAAGGAACATTTTTTAAGATTTCTGTTTTTCCCTCTGAAAACCGGACAGTCTCAAACTTTTACGACAAAATACGAGAAAAAGAATTGACTCATTGTTTCTTTTTATACAAGAATGCGTGAAAATAACTGTTAAGGCCCGGAAATAACGCCTGTGAAAAAGAAATCTCCGCCATGGCCGATTATCGGCGCCCTGATTTTAGGAATCGGGGCTATGTATATCTATCACCAAATTCAGTCGCAGCAAGCGGCCGATGAGGCGCGGAAACTTAAAGATGAGCAAGATCAATTTGCGACCGAAATCGCGGAAATCAAGAAAAGCAACAGCAACGTTCACATCGATATTGCGCCGACCAACATGCGCAACGTTTTGTATGCGACGGAACCGGTTGAGCCGGGCATGCGCATCAGCACCGCCGTCTATGAAAAGAAGATGACGCCGGTTCAAATTTTGCCCGATGCGTTCACCGACAAAAACGATATTGTCGGCTGGGTGGCCATCAGGAAAATTGAAAGAGGCGATCCGCTCACTCCACGGAATATCGGCAAGACCCTTCCCTATCTTTCTCAGCGCATCAGCCCCGGCATGCGGATGATTTCCCTGCTGGTCTTTAATGCCTCCGCCAATACCACGGGTGGATTTGTCGTCGATGGCGACCACGTCGATCTTCTCTATACGTCCGGCGGCGTCACTCAACTGGCGTTGCAGAATGTCAGGGTGGCATATGTGCCAGGAACGCCGATGCGTTCGGATCAGACGGAAGGCATTGCTCCGGCGCCAGCTCCCGACGAGAGGCTGGCGGTGACGTTTGAAGTCCAGCCGGAGGTGGCGCAGGTGCTGGCCAATTTAAGCGCGAGCAACGCCGGTTCCTTTAGCATGATTCTGCGCAATCGCTCCGACCACCAGGAGATCAAAGTCAAGCCTT
Source organism: Methylacidiphilales bacterium (assembly GCA_035508775.1). Lineage (GTDB taxonomy): Bacteria > Verrucomicrobiota > Verrucomicrobiia > Methylacidiphilales > UBA1321 > JABDGH01. The sequence goes on along the minus strand of DATJMI010000164.1, from coordinate 5,088 downwards.
TCAGCGTCGCGGATCTGCAGGGTGATTTCAGAAAGCTGCAACGCATATCCGACCAATCCGATAAGCATGTGCAGGCGATTGCCGATGCGATTGCGGCTGAAGAAAAGAAAAACCAGGGAACACCGAATGAGACAACTCCAACACCTAGTCCCACCCCGTAGTCTGGCCATACTCGGGTGCTTGCTTGCGCTTTGTGGCGGTCTGGCTCGCGCCCAGACGCCCATCGCCGAGCCGCTGGACGTATTTTTTGGCGAAACAAAGCAACTGCCGCTGGACCGGCCCATCGACGACTTTTCGGTCACTCCGGATAATATCATCAAAGTCGACCGGGTGGAAGGTTCACCCAATGAACTGACGCTCACGGCCATGTCATCCGGCAACGCCACACTGACGGTCAAGAGCGACGGGCGCACGCTTCTCTACAACGTAACGGTCAGTCCCGCTCCCCAGCGGCTCTACATCAACCTGAATGAGTCGAAGCGGCTCACCTTTCCGAACCCGATCGACGACACCAGTATTTCCCAGCCAGGCGTCGTCCGTGTCGTTCAACCCGATACTGCTGACAATATTCTCTTGCTCGAAGCGCAACTGGAAGGCAAGACCACGCTGACGGTTTATTGCAAAGGCGAAATCTACCGGTATTTTATCTCGACCTTTGAAAACAGAGGGGCGGATGTGCTCGAAATTCAAAACGCCTTTTCCGCCAAAGGATACCGCAATCTGACGATCACCTTTGAGAAGGATCAGGCGATCATTGGGGGCACGGTGCCGACGCAGGAAGAGCTCGATGACGCGGAGCGGATCGTCAAGCAATACACCGATTTTGTCGTGGTCAAAGCGTCGCTGGGCCAATATGGCGATGAAAGCGAATTCAGCGAGGAGGAGCAGATTATTGTCAACAACATCCAGCGTATCGCCAACGTCAAGGGCTTGATCGTGCGGGTGAAATTTCCGGCGCCCACCGTGATCACCACCAGCACCTATACAAAGGAAGTTGGCGAGTACATTGAACCCCAAACCACAACGACTCCACAGGGAGGCACCATTCGCGGTTCCGGTTTCCTCCCTCCTTCTACTCAGCAGCAACAGGGCCCCAATGCCACGGGTCCAACTGAGCTCAAGCCCCGCCAGAACACGACGGAAACTGTCACGACGACGACGAACACCACGATTCCCGAAAAGATTTTCCTTTATGGCGACCTGCAGGACGACCTGGAAGAAGCCAGAGTCATTCGCGTTGCCCGCACCTTTTGCCCTTTTGTTGTTTCCTTTTTGACGGTCAAAGATCCCATTCAGCTTCGTACCCAGGTTCGGTTTATGCAGGTGCAGAAGACCGACAGCACCACCGCGGGATTTTTCTGGGACGGCGGCGCGACCGGCTCGATTCCGAATATTGTGCTTGGTTTTAGCAACAATGCTTTTTCCTATGGCGGCAGCATGCCGGCCAGTCTTACCCCGGGTCTTCTTAATGGCCTTGTCTATGGGGTTACGGGCCAGGTCAATGCCGAGGCGGTTTTGGAGGCTTTGCAAAATCTTGGCATTGCCAAGGAGCTGCGCCAAACGGAACTCTTTTTGACCAATGGCCAGCCGGGCTGGTATTCGGAAGGGGAGATTCAATCTTATATCAGCTCCCAGGTTACCAGCGCATCGAGCCCGCCCATCACCACCCTCCAGGCTTCCTATGTCTTTTTAGGGGTCAATCTTGATGTCTCTCCGCTTAATTTGACCGAGGCTGGGGGTGTGGAACCGACCGGACAAAAGATTTTCGGCATTCCCGGCAGCGTTGGGGCCGGGAATAACAGCTTCACCATTGAGCAGAATTCCGATCCCACCGCCGACAATGTCAGCAAGGTTACGGCGCCCATCGAAAAGGCGGGCACCGCTCCCATTATCGACAACTCGGTAAAATATGTGGATGAGAACGGCCTGATCGGAATGAACATCTCGGCCCAGTTGAGCTTGCCCAACGGCGCTCTCACGGCGAATTTCGTTACAACACCCCAAGGCGTCATCGACCTGCCTAGTTTCTTCGTGCGCACGACGCGCACCCGCGTCAATCTCCGCGATGGCCAGACGATTGCGATCAATGGTTTGATTGACCGTCAGCTTTCCCACGATATTACGCAAATACCCTACCTGGCCAACATTCCTCTTTTCGGCGCGCTGTTCAAGGGGCATACGACCAGTGAAACGGATGATGAGGTCGTGGTTTTGGTTACGCCTCACATTGTGCGCATGCGCGACCCCAATAGCGCCCGCTACCCCAAGCCGGTTTTTCCCGAGACCGAGGACATTTCGCGTGAATTTGGCGATGTGCCCATCATCAAGCCTGTCCGTTACGATGCCGAGGCGGTGGATCTTCGTCCGGAAACTCCCAAGGATATGAAGGAGACCGCCGCCCCCGCAACTTCGTCCGAGCCTCCGCCTTTGGCACCCCGCGCCAGTGGCGGGATGCAGACTCTTCAGCCCGCCCCTGACGAGACTGAACCACGGCCAGTTGACAACCAGCCTCCAGTTTCCGATACTTCACGGCAATCGGCCACGAATGCCCCTCCGACTCTGGCCCCCTCCTCGACCTTGCCGTGAACAATGATTGATGTCTTTCTCGTCCATGATGATGTTGAGCGGTGCGTTACCATCCGCAACGCCATCAAATCGAATCCCGATCTGAATCTCGTAAGCGAGACTCAGACGGGACGGGAGGGGCTTTTCGCCGCGGCCACCATGCTGACGGGGCATCCCCGGCTGCTTATTGTCCGTCTCAACCTGGGCGATATGACGGGGTTCGATTTTATCAATCAGGTTCGCCAGAAGGCGCCCGATATCTACATCATTCCCGCCCTGGAAGGCACCGAGGGCGGCCAGGTGTGGCAGAATCTGCTTCAACTTGAATTGAGGGATGTTTTAGTCGGGCCGATTCCGGCTCCTGAAATTTCGAAGATTCTCGCCGGAGCCGCGCCGCGGGCCCAGGAGCGTTTCGATTTGAACCGCGCGCCATCCGGCATCCATGGGGAATCGTTTGTTATTTCGGTTGTGGCGGCGCGCGGCGGTATCGGTAAATCCGTGGTGGCCACCAATATTGCCGCGGCCATCGCCAAACTTAGCGACAGTGTCACTTTGCTCGATTTCAGCCTCAATTCCGGCGATTTTGCGGTTATGCTGGATGATGTGCCGCGCAACAATATTATGGATGCGGTTCAGCAGGGGGGCGCCCTCGACGCCGAATACCTGAATAATACTCTGGCACCCCATCCCCGGCTGAGGTTTCGCTATCTCGCTTCGCCCAACCAGGAATTTGATGGGTCGGGATTCGACTATAATGTCGGCAGCGCGATCATGCAGGCCACGCGAACGCTGAGCCAGTACGTTGTGGTTGATACCGGCATCGCCATGGCCGGCCCGACCATATCCGCCATCGACAGCAGTGATATTATTTTTCTCATCACCAGCCGCGACGTGGCCCGGCTTCTTTCGGCCAAGAATTTAATCAAGTTTCTCAAGAACGATCGCCAAGTTACCAATCAAAAGCTTAAAGTGCTCGTCAATGAAGCCGAAATCGGCGCGGAAATTTCTGAAAATGAAATCGAGTCGCTTCTCGAACATCCCGTCGCCGCTTACCTTCCTTGTAATGCCGGTCCGGTTACCTTTTCCATTAACAGCGGTGCGCCCATCGTTATCGCCGAACCGCACCATCCTATTTCCGTGGTCCTTAATAAGCTGGCCGAACTTTCGTTTTACCGTTGGCAGGAAAAGCCGCCCGACGATCCGAAATCGACCAAGAAGGGTCTTCTTGCCTCCAAGCCGTCTCAGAAAATAAGCGTGAGGTAAATTGGTTAAATGTGCTATCTTACGGGCTAATCTTTAGAGATTATGGCGATACCTCCACCCAACTTTAATCGCCCGGTGGCTCCCATTCCGGGGGCTATTCCGCGTCCCGGCGGCATTCCCGCCCGTCCGCCTGGTGTGGGAGGCATTCCGCCCCGCCCTGGCGCCGCGGCGCCGCCGCCCTCCACTCAAGCGCTGCCGACTGTCGCGACGTCCACTTCCGCGTTGCATCCGCCCTCAAGCCCCGCGGCCCAGCGTCCGGCGGCGGCTCAGCCTGATGCCGCCCAGGAATTTGTCATGCAGTTCAAGAAGCAACTGCTGCCGTATCTGGTTCAGGCGCTCGATCCCAAGCTGTTGGAACGGGGCAATGAGGCCGCCTTGAAAAAGCGGATCGAGGAACTCGTCGATGAACGGCTTACCGCCGATAAGGTGCCCATTGGACGCCAGCTCCGGGTTAAATTGCTTGGCGACATCATCGACGAAATGGTCGGCTTCGGCCCTCTGGAGCAATTGCTTAAGGACGATACCGTGACCGAAATTATGGTGAACGGCCACCAGACCATCTATATCGAGCAAAAGGGTCGGCTGACGCTCTCGCCGATCAAGTTTCTCGATGTTGAAAGTTGCCGCCGTGTCATTGACAAGATTCTTTCTCCTCTGGGCCGCCGCGTGGATGAATCGAGCCCTCTTTGCGACGCGCGTCTGCCTGACGGATCGCGCGTTAATGTGATCATCCCGCCCCTGGCCCTCAATGGGCCGACCATTACCATCCGCAAGTTCAGCAAAAGCCCGCTGACGATGGAGAAACTCATCGGATTCAAAGCTCTTTCCCAAAGCATGGCGATGTTTCTCAAGGCATGCGTCCACTGTACGCTCAATATCGTTATTTCCGGCGGCACCGGCTCGGGCAAGACGACCATGCTCAACGCGCTCTCCTCCTACATTCCGGACGGGGAACGCATTGTCACCATCGAAGACGCCGCCGAATTGAATTTGCAGCAGGAACATGTCGTTCGTCTGGAGAGCAAGCCCAAGAATATTGAGGGCAAAGGGGAGGTTTCCATTCGTGAACTGGTCAAAAACAGTCTTCGGATGCGTCCTGACCGCATTGTCATTGGGGAGTGCCGCGGCGGCGAAGCGCTCGATATGATCCAGGCCATGAACACCGGTCACGACGGCTCCCTGACCACAACTCATGCCAATTCGCCTCGCGACGCCATCGCCCGCCTGGAAACACTGGTGATGATGGCGGGCATGGAACTG
>DATJMI010000163.1:0-8915 GCA_035508775.1 Methylacidiphilales bacterium | reverse complement strand
TGATCGACCCGGTGCGCGGTGGTCTCGACGTGGCCATAGAGCATGGTGCAGGTGCTGCGTTGCCCCATCCGGTGCCAGGTGCGATGGACGTCGAGCCACTCCTCGGCGCTTTCCTTGCCGCGGCAAATCTGGTCCCGCACGCCCGGATCGAAAATCTCCGCGCCGCCGCCGGTTAGCGAGTTCAGCCCCGCGTCGCGCAGAATTTCGAGAGTCTCCCCGATGGGCTTTTTTGCGATCCGCTCGGCGAGATGCCGGATCTCGATGGCGGTGAAGGCCTTCACGCACAGGTCCGGAGAGACCGCTTTCAAGGCCCGGATCATCTCCGTGTAATAGGAGAAGGGCAATTTTGGGTGGAGTCCTCCGACAATGTGAACCTCGGTAATGCCTCGGTCGCACGCTTCCTTCGTTTGCCGCGCCATTTTCTCGATATCGTAGATAAATTGACCCTCCTTTTCATGGGGCCGGCGGGCGAAAGCGCAGAATTGGCAACTCAGGATGCAAATGTTCGAGTAATTGAGATAAAGGTTGAGGACGTAAGTGGCCACCTGGCCGTTTTTGCGCTCGCGGACGTGATTGGCCAGATAGCCGAGCGCATTGAGGTCCCGCGTCGTGTAAAGTTTTTGCGCGTCATCATCGGTCAGGCGTTGCGCCGAAAAGACTTTTTCCGCGATATCGGCCAGCCCGGCCCTGGCGAGAATGGAATCCATGAAGCTCATCCGTGATTAATCTCCAAGATTTTCCAGAGGAGAAACCGGCTTTGCCAATAGACGCTCGCCGCGACGCCGGCGACGATAAAGAGCCCGACGAACGCGTTCATCTGGAAGAAAGCGAGGTTGATGTGGTGCACGTCGCCGGACCGGCAAAGCTTGTGTTCGAACATCAGGGTACCCATCACCAAAAGCATGGCGAACCAATATGGCAGCGAAAGTCCCGCAAGCCAGCCGAATGCCAGCAAAATCAGCCACGTCAGCAAATGAAGCAGCCGGGCCAAGCGCAACGCCGCTTCGATTCCGTACTTGGCGGGAAAGGAAAAAAGTTGCGCTTGCCGGTCAAACTCGACGTCCTGGGTTGCGTAAATCAAGTCGAAACCGAAGACCCAGCACCAGGCCGCCGAGGCCAGCAGCCAGGGCAGGGGCGAGGCGAGATCGCCGGTCGTCGCCGCCCAGGCGCCCATCGGAGCGGTGGCCAGCGCCAATCCCAGCACCGCATGCGTGTAGGAGGTGAATCGCTTGGTCAGTGAATAGCCAAGAATGAGCAGGCAGGCGAGTGGACAAAGCGCAAGAGTAAGGAAATTGAGCTGGGCCGATCCGATGACAAACGCCGCCAGCGAAAGGAGGCAAAGCGCCATCGTCAGCCGCCGCGTGCCGAGTTGAGAACGGCGCCTGGTGCGGGGATTGAAGGTGTCATAGTCCCAATCGGCCCAGCGGTTGAAAGCCATTGCGGCGGTCCGGGCCGAGACGAGGCACCAAAGAATCCAAAAAAGAATCCATAGCGACGGAACGCCGTGCTCCGCCACCAGCATGGCCGAAAGCGCAAACGGCAGGGCAAAGACCGAATGGGAAAACTTGATCAATTCCAGCGTGCCAAAAAGGCGCGCGAGCAGACCCGGACGCGGTCCGTCCGGCGGCGAAGTCATAATGACCGAAGAGGGCATGCTCCTCTTTATGGCATAAAAAAAGAAACGGGGGTAGCCCTGTTCGCCTAAGTGCCCACGATTTCGTCGATGCGTTTGAGAATGGCCGGAGTGAACTTGGCCTGAGCCTCAACGGCCTGGAGATTTTCGGTAAGTTGCGGGACCTTGGAAGCGCCGAGGATGACGGTGCTGACATGGGGGTTCTTCAGGCACCAGGCGATCGCGAAGACGGGAAGACTCAGGCCGAGTTCCTTGGCCAGCTTTTCGAGTTGCTGCAACTGCCCCGCTTTCTCCTTGGCATCGCGGACGATCTTTTCTTTGAGCCAGTCATAGCCTTCGAGCGCGGCTCGGGTGCCTTTTTGCGGGCCGTCTTTATGTTTGCCGGTGAGAAGCCCTGACGCCAGCGGTGACCAAATCGTCGTTCCAAGGCCGTATTCGGAATAAAGCCGGGCGTATTCCTGCTCGACACGATAGCGCCCGAAAAGATTGTACATCGGTTGCTCCATCGTCGGCGGCACAAGATGACATTGCCGGGCAATGGCATGGGCCTCGGTGATCTCCTGTGCGCTCCACTCGGAGGTGCCCCAATAGAGCACCTTGCCTTGGTGCACGAGATCGCTCATGGCCCGGACCGTTTCCTCAATTGGCGTGTTGGGATCGGGCCGGTGGCAAAAATAGAGATCGAGATAATCGACCTGGAGCCGGCGCAAGGCGCCATGGCAGGCTTCGATGACGTGCTTGCGGCAAAGTCCCTTGAGATTGGGGATTTCGCCGCCCCAAAAAACCTTGCTTGAAACGAGAAAAGTTTCGTGCGGCCAGCCCATATCGCGAAGAATTTTGCCCATGACCAGCTCGGACCGGCCTGAAGCATAAGCTTCGGCGTTATCAAAGAAATTAACTCCCGCATCGTAGGCTACCTTCATCAGATCGGAAGCGACATTATCTTCGATTTGCTGCCCGAACGTGACCCATGACCCGAGAGAAAGCGCGCTGACCTGCAGACCCGATTTTCCAAGACGGCGATATTCCATGGCCGCAAAGCTACGCCGCATTACATCCCAAGGCAAAGACTCTTTCGGCGTGACCCGCGCCGCTTTTTCGGACAGCCTTCGCGTGTATGCCCTGGTATTACGCTGGCCCCGAGGCCAAACCGGTCGGACCGGTATCGTTAGAAGAATTACATGGCCGCCGCATTAGCGGCGCCATTCAGCCGGAAACCTATATTATTGAAGACACTGGCCAGCCCGATCCGGCCCGGGCCTGGAGGCGTTACCGGGAGGTTTTTCCGGTCAATCCGAACCTGCCTCCTATCCCAACCACAGCCTTGCCGCCCCTATCTCCGCCCGTCGCGCCCCCTTATCCTTACCCGCAGGCGGCTGCTCTCCCCGTCCAGGCGCACCCTCTTTTTCCGTCCGCGGCGCCGGTGCCCAGCCACGCTCCGCCGGGTCACCAGCCGGTCTTTGCCTCGCCTCATGGGTCTGATCCCTATTACGCCGCGCACAAGACCAACTCGTGGTGCGCCTGGTCCCTGGGGCTGGGGCTGCCGAGTTTTCTGCTCATTTTGTTCTGCGGCGTCGGAACGCTCATGGCGCTAGCTTCGATTTTTCTGGGGGTGGGAGGGCTTGTGCAGGTGCAGGGGCACCGGGAACAAACGGGCCGCGCCGCGGCTATTATCGGCATCTTGGCTTCGCTTTTTACCCTCGTGCTGACCATCGCCGTTGTGGCCTACCTGGCCAAAACGATCAACACCAACATGCGTTGGCAAAGCACCACGGAGCAAACCTCCAATGATTCGGAATAACCGGACGCCGGTTTGCGAATTTGCCGCTGCCGGGGAAACGCCGCCTCAGTCTATTCCCGTCCGGGCGCAGATCACGCTGGCGGCGTGCGCCTGTGGAGGCTCGGCCACGTTTCTCTTCCTGGTCGATCCGAACCGTTACGCGGTTTATCCGCCCTGTTTGCTTTACCAGATGACGGGAATCTATTGCGCCGGTTGCGGCGCCACGCGGGCGCTTCACGCGCTCTTGCATGGAAACCTGATGGCGGCGCTTCATGACAACGTTCTTTTGACCTGCGCCTTGCCGGTTCTGGCATGGATGGCGCTGCCTCGCCTGGCCCAGGCCTGGCGCGAGAACCGCTGGCCGGAAATCCGGCTGGAGGGGCGCTATCTGGCGAGAATCGCCCTTTGGGTTGTGGTGGTGGCGGCCGGATTCATGGCGCTGCGCAATCTGCCCGGCTGGCCGTTCGAGTTGCTCAGGCCCATCTAGCTTTTGCTTACCCCTCGATGGTATTGATCTCAACCGGCTCAACCTGAACGCCGTTGGATTCAAACCAGGCCACCGCCTGCTGAATCACGGTACGTTCCCCCTCCAGCTCGAGGGCGATCAAGCCAATGGCCGGCGTGACCGAGGCATTGCGGATATTAAAAACGAGATCGAACTTGCGCGCCATCTCGCAAATGAGCGGTTTGCAAGTGCTTTCCGCGTCGAAGGTAAGCCAGAAACGTTGGGTTTCGCGTGCCATGGGATCCCTACCAACTAAGCGCGGACCGGAAGATTGTCGAGCGCGGCCATGAAACAGAAGGGTGCGCGGCAACGCCGTTGTGACCAATGCTGCGCTGGCCAATCCGTGTGAAACGGTGCCATTCGAGCCAGACACCGTTTCACGACATGATTTCGCTTTCTATTTGGAACTCTCCGCCTGGGCTTTGGGCGACCGAATATAGCGTTGCAGGGTCGATTTGACATTCTCAAATTCGGTTTCGAGACGGCCGGCAAACTCCGCGGCAAGATTGTAGTCGCTACTTTTCCCGGCGCTTTGGAGGCTGGAACAGAGAAGCTGCATCCGCTCGGCGCCGAAATTGGCGCAGGCGCGGGCGAGCTGCATCGCCTGGATGCTGATGCTCTGGCCGTTGCGTTTGGCGATGGAATCGCGAATGGCCCGTAACGACTGCGGCGTCTCCTCGGCGAAAATTTCGGTGAGTTCGCGCACCGCCTCCGGCCCGGAACCGGTCATTTCACCAAAGCGGTCCAGCACGGCGAAGTCGACGACTTGCCCGATATTCTCCGAGGAGCGGACCAATTCGGTTTCGAGCGCTTCGATGCGGACCGGCTTGCTGATGTAGCCGTCCATGCCGGCGTCGAAGCAGTTCTGGCGGTCGGACTCCATCGCATTGGCCGTCATCGCGATAATCCAGGGACGGCGCGAACCGGTCCATTTCTTGCGAATTTGGCACGTCGCCTCCAGCCCATCCATCTCGGGCATTTGCACGTCCATGAGAATCACGTCGTACTTCTGGCGTTCGAGAGCCTGGAGCACTTCGATGCCATTCTGGACCACATCGGGCCGGTAGCCCATCTGGCTGAGAATGCGCGTGGCGACTTTTTGGTTAATGACGTTGTCCTCGGCCAACAGGATGCGCATCGGACGGCGCTGGCCGAAACCGGCGTCGATGCGTCCCGTGGAGCGAAGGAGCTGATCCGTAACTTTTTCGCCCTTGATCGCGGTCGCAAGGACGGCATGAAGCTGCTGATAATGGGCCGGCTTGGAGAGGCAAGTTACGAAACCCGCGGGAAGATTTTGGCTGACGGAAGAATGCTGTTTCAGAGAGCAGAGCAGGATGCAAGGCAAGTTCGACAGCGCCCGGTTGCGGCGGAGTTCCTGGGCAAGATCGCGGCCCGTCTGGTCGGGCAAATCTTCCTCAATCACGGCGGCGTGAATAGTCGGCATGGCGCGAAGCTTTTTGATCGTCTCTCCCCCGGAGCCGGCCGTGATCGCCGACATGCCCCAAGCTTGGGCGAACTCCTCGAGCATGTTGCGCACACCCTCGTGCGATGCGATTACGAGAAGCGTTTTGCCTTTGAGAATCGGATTGGGAAGGAGCGGCTTGGGCGGCAGCGCCTCCATGAGCGGCACGGCAACATGAAACGCCGAGCCACGGCCTTCTTCGCTCTCGGCCCAGATGCGTCCCCCCATCAGTTCGGTCAGCTTGCGGCTAATGGCCAGGCCAAGGCCGGTGCCGCCGAATTTGCGCGAGGTGGAAGCGTCGACCTGCGAAAACGACTGGAAGAGGCGATCGACCTTATCGGTGGGAATGCCAATGCCGGTGTCCCACACGGAAAAAAGAACGAAGTGGTCGCCGACTTCGCTTTCCGCCCGGGCGACGCTGACGCTCACACCGCCATCGGTGGTGAAACGGACGGCGTTGGAGAGAAGATTGACCAGGATTTGGCGCAGGCGGGTGATATCGCCATTGAAGCCGGGTGGAAGCTCGCGCGCCACATGCCAGTGAAGATCGATCTTCTTGTCGCCGGCCTGGAGCGCGACACAGTCCATCGCCTCCTCGATGAGCATCCAGAGATCGAACGGATGGTTTTCGAGTTCGAGCTTGCCCGATTCGATCTTGGAGAAGTCGAGAATATCGCTGATGATGGTCAGCAGCGTGTCGGCGCTCTGGCGGATGGTCTGCGCGTAATTGCGCTGCTCGGAATTAAGCTCGGTGCCGAGGAGAAGGCTGGTCATTCCGACAACGGCGTTCATCGGGGTACGAATTTCGTGGCTCATGTTGGCCAGAAACTCCGATTTGGCCCGGTTCGCTCTTTCCGCGGCTTCCTTGGCTTCGACAAGATCTTCCTCGATCTGCTTGCGCTCGGTGATGTCCTCGCAAATGCCGCGGAACCCGATGAGCTTGCCGCCGGTATCGAGCATCGGCGCGCCCCGGGCCGAGAGCCAAACAATGGGGCCGTCCTTGGCCTGGGAACGGAATTCGAGGTCGCTGAAACGTTGCGCCTTTTGCGCCGCGTAGTAAAATTTGGCCGCGGTCATTTCGGCGTCTTCCGAAACAATGCCCGCGAAAAAGCCGCGTAGTTTCATGTCGTCGGCGGTATAGCCGAGAACCCCGTGAACCCGGTCGGAAATGAAGAGGATTTTGCCTTCGAGAGTCGTTTCCCAAACAAATTTGCCGGGGATATCGACGATTTCACGGAAACGGGCCTCGCTTAACCGCAGCATCTCCTCCGTTTCGTCCTTCTTTTTGTGCACCGTGGTGATCTCGCCGAGGTTGAGTTCGTTTTGGGCCAAGGCGGCAAGGTCGCGTAGCGCCTGAATATCCTCCTCGCTCGGGATGCGGGGTCTTGGTCCCATGACATTCAGCGTGCCAATCAGGCTTCCATCGGCGGCCGCGATAGGATGGCCGGCATAAAAGCGGATGAATGGTTTCCCGGTGACCAGTTCATTGTCGGCGAAACGGGGATCGCTTTGGGCATCGGGCACGACGAGCTGTTTGTCCTCCAAAATCGTGTAAGCGCAAAAAGAGACTTCACGCCGCGTTTCCACGGTGTCGGAACCGTAGCGGGACTTCATGAATTGCCGGTTCTGGTCCACCAGGGTGATATTGGCCATGGTTGCGCCGAGGACGCGCGCTGCCAGCCGGGTTATTCGGTCAAATCTCTCTTCCGGAGGTGTATCGAGAACGTTGAGCGCATGCAGGGCGGCGAGACGTCTCGGCTCATTGGAAGGCAAAGGAGCGGCGGGCATTAGTTTAAACTATTAAAACGCTAAATTGACATCTATACGCATGATCCCCAACATGTTTAATCTCTGGCTCTAAACGACTTGAGGCCAACCCCAAAATAGGCTGGGTTGCCGAGAGAGTCAATTTTTGCCGCCTTTGAAATAGGACGTTGGAGCAAAATGTTCCTGCCTTTCAGGCAAAGATCAGGATTGCATGACGCGCGGCCTTCCTCAAAAGTTTTGCCATGCCTTCATCTGCGCCCATCGGAATTATCGGCGGTAGCGGTCTTTACCAACTGCCCGCCTTTACCGGACAAAAAGAAATCCGGCTGGAGACGCCGTTTGGCGCGCCGTCGGATGCCTACATTCAGGGGCAATTGGGCGGACACGATGTCGTCTTTTTGCCACGCCACGCCCGCGGTCACAAGTTGCTGCCGTCTGAAATTCCGCACCGGGCCAACATTCACGGCTTCAAGCAACTCGGGACGCGCTGGATCATCAGCGTCAGCGCGGTCGGTTCGCTTCAGCACGATTACGCGCCGGGCGATGTGGTGTTGCCGGACCAGTTTTTCGACCGGACCAAGGGCCGCGTGCCGGATACCTTTTTTGGGGAGGGGATCGTGGCGCATGTCGCCTTCGGCGATCCGGTCAGCCCCGAATTGCAGGACGTGCTCCATGTCTCCGCCCAGGCTGCCGGGGCCAAGGCGCACAAAGGCGGTACCTACGTGAATATCGAAGGCCCGCAGTTTTCCACCCGGGCCGAATCGGAGACCTATCGCGCGTCGGGGCACGCCATCGTTGGCATGACCAATCTGGTCGAGGCGAAACTCGCCCGCGAGGCGCAAATCGCCTACGCCACCATGGCGATGGTGACCGATTACGATTGCTGGCATCCGGAGCACGACAGCGTCACAGTGGAAATGGTCATCGGCTGGCTGCATAAAAACACCGCGCTGGCGCAAAAGATTTTGCTCGAAGCCATCCCGCGTGTTTCCAAGTTGACTCACGCCAAGGCCCATGAGGCGCTGAAGTACGCCGTTCTGACTCAGAAGGAACACTGGCCCGAAGCAACGGCCAGGAAGCTGGCGCTGATTTTAGGGTGAACGAATCGTTCCTGCCGCCGGCACAACTTTTTTCTTCATCCGCCCTCGCGTTGTCCATGCCCAAAAGTTCCAAAAGAAAAAAAGGGCTCGCGGCCCCCGCGACCGGGAGAAGTTCTAAAACCATCATTTTGTCTTCTTTCAACTGGATGGTTTTGCTCAAAGCACTATGCATCGTGGTGGCGGGATTTTGGATTTTCGCTCCCGCTTTGCACTGCGACTGGGCCGACGACGATATTTTCTATCTCTCTAAAAATCCTCTGCGCAGCGATCCGCAGCAATTGTGGAAAACGTGGTTTTCTCCGGGCAGTTTCATCGAATACTATCCCATTACCGAAACGGTCCAGATCGTACAATGGCGGTTGTGGCGTGCCGATTCGTTCGGCTATGTCATGACCAATATCGTCCTGCACATCGTCAACGCTCTGCTGGTCTGGCGGCTTTTGGGCAAACTCGGTCTGCGGTTGGCGTGGTTGGGAGGATTGCTTTTTGCCATGCATCCGCTGACGGTCGAGTCGGTCGCGTGGATTTCGGAATTGAAGAATACGCTTTCGCTGTCTCCCTTTCTTCTCGGGATGGGGGCGTGGATTGATTACGAGGAAAATAAAAGAAGCCGCGACTACTGGCTGGCCCTGGGCCTGTTCCTGGCCGCCATGCTTTGCAAAATCACC
>DATJMI010000162.1:0-9243 GCA_035508775.1 Methylacidiphilales bacterium | reverse complement strand
TCACGTCAAACCGGGCGAGACCGATTTTACCAACGGGCTCAACGAAACCGCCGATCCGCAGAATCAAGTTTTTCTCCGCTCCTCGATGGACTTGCCGCAAAATATCAACCTCGACCTGGACGGGCGCTTTATCGACTCGTTGACCATCAACAATGGGCCAACCGCCGCGACCGTGCCCGGCTATTTTGAGCTTAATGCGCGCCTGGCCTGGCATCCGACCAAGAATATGGAGATTTCCGTGACCGGACAAAATCTGATACACGACCAACACGCGGAGTATGGTTTTCCCGGCCCCACTCAAGTGCAAATCGAACGCAGCGTTTACGGGAAGATTGCATGGAATTTTTAGGTTTCCCTTTCCAAGGGCCGCGTCCCAAAGGCTGTCCGAAAAGCAGGCACGGATCGCCGCTTCCCAAGCTCCGGCGCCATTTTTTTGTTCTCGGTTTTTTGGCGCTCTGCCTGGCGGCCGGCGGACAAGGATCGATCCGGGCTCAATCGGATTCGGCCAAGGAATATCAGATCAAGGCCGCCTTTCTGTTTAACTTCACACAGTTCGTCAAATGGCCAGACAATAGTTTCCCCAGTCCCGATGCTCCATTCGATATCGGCATCCTGGGTGACGATCCGTTCGGTCCGGCTTTGGAAGAAACGATTCGCGGAGAAGAAATTGAAAATCATCGGTTGACGGTCGTTCACGCGCAACGGATCGAGGATTTGGAAGGCTGTCAGGTGATTTTCGTCAGCCGTTCGGAAGAAAGCCACGTCGGCGAAATTTTATCGCAACTCGATTCCCGGCCCATTTTGACCGTGAGCGAAGTGGACAGCTTCGCCCGCGATGGAGGCGACATCGATTTTTATCTCGCGAACGGCAGAGTCCGCTTCGAAATCAACCCCCACTCCGCCCAGCGATGCGGACTGAAAATCAGTTCGCAATTGTTGACGCTCGGCAAGATCGTCGATCCATGACCACTCGATTATCCCCATGAATTGGCTGCGCGACATGCCCATCCGGCAAAAAATGACCGTGGTCATCTTACTCACCACGGTGGTGGCGCTTTTGCTGTTGTACGGCGGCCTGGGAATTTTCCAGATTTTGGACTTCCGCAAGGCGCTGGCGCGGGATGCCGGCGTTCTGGCCGATGTTCTGGCAAAAAATACCCAAGCCGCATTGGCCTTTCAGGATGAAAACGCGGCCCAACAGACTTTGCTCGCGCTTCAGGCCGAACCCAACGTGGTGGCCGCGGCGCTTTACGATGCCACCGGCAACCGATTTGCCGGATACGTGCGAGACAACACCAACGTCACCTTACCCAGCCGGCCCTCCGCCGATGGAAGCCGTTTCGATCAGAATAATCTGACGATCTTTCACCCGGTCATGCTCAACGGCAAGCTTATCGGCACGATCTATCTTCAGATCAGTTTGCAGGAGATGTATAACCGTCTCGGCTTTTCCGCCGGTCTCGCGGCGACAGTGCTGGCTGGTTCTGTTCTTATCGCCTTTGCCCTCGCTTCGCGATTGCAGCGTCCCATTTCCCAGCCCATCCTTACTCTCGCCGATACCGCCCGGCGCATTGCCGAAAATAAAGACTACACGGTGCGCGTTGCGGCCAAGGACCGCGACGAAATCGGTTCATTGACCGACGCTTTCAATCAATTGCTCGCCAGCATCGAGGAACGCGACAAGGCGTTGCGGACCGTCAATGAATCGCTGCGTGGAGAGATCGCGGAACGCAAAGGCGCGGAAGACCGCGTCCAGGCGCAAGTTGCCCGGCTTGAGCTGCTCCACCGGATCACCCGTGCCATCGGGGAACGGCAGGATCTGCAAAGCATTTTTCAGGTGGTGATCCGCACGGTGGAAGAACATTTGCCGGTCGATTTTTGCTGCATTTGTGTTCACGAACCGGCGGCGAATGTTGTGACCATTAACCGGGTTGGGGTGCGCGGCGGTGAACTGGCCCTCGAATTGGGCCAGCCGGAACATGCGCGTCTCGAAATCGGCCGGAACGGCCTGGCCAAATGCATCTCGGGGGAATTGATCTTCGAGCCTGATATGACAAAGTTTGATTTTCCATTTTTCCAGCGGCTTGCCCGGGATGGCCTGCGCGCGCTCGTCATGTCGCCCCTTTTGGTCGAAAGCAGCGTCTTCGGAATTTTGATCGCCGCCCGGCGCCCACCGGAAAGTTTCAGCAGCGCCGAATGCGAATTTCTGCGTCAATTGAGCGGGCATGTGGGACTGGCCGCGCACCAGGCGCAACTCTACGAGGCGCTACACCAGGCTTACGATGACTTGCGCCAGACCCAGCAGGCCGTCATGCAACAGGAACGGCTGCGCGCCCTGGGCCAGATGGCCAGCGGCATCGCGCACGACATCAACAACGCCATCTCGCCGGTATCGCTCTACACTGAATCCTTGCTCGAAAATGAACCGCATCTGAGCGAGCGGGCGCGCGATTATCTCGGCACCATCCAACGCGCCATCGAAGATGTCGCGCAGACCGTTTCGCGCATGAAGGAGTTCTATCGCCAACGCGAACCGCAACTGACTCTTGCTCCCGTGAACCTCAACCAGCTCACCCAGCAGGTGATCGATCTGTCCCGCGCCCGGTGGAATGATATTCCCCAACAACGCGGCATCGTCATTCGCATGGAAACCGATCTGGAGCAAGATCTGCCGGCCATTTCCGGGGTCGAAAGCGAAATTCGCGAAGCCATGGTCAATCTGGTCTTCAACGCCGTTGATGCGATGCCCGAGGGTGGAACGCTGACGCTCCGCACCAAATTCTCCGCCGTTCCGGCGCAGGTGCGGGCGGAGGTTGCCGATACCGGAATCGGCATGGACGAAGAGACGCGTCGCCGGTGCTTTGAGCCTTTCTTTACCACCAAAGGCGAACGCGGCACCGGCCTGGGCCTGGCGATGGTGCATGGCATCGCCCGTCGCAACAATGCCGAGATTGAAATCAACAGCACTGTGGGCCAAGGCACGACCATCCGGCTCATTTTTCCCGTCGTTGCCTCTTCCCCCGACGCAAAGGCGCCGGCCGCCGCGCCCTCTGCCGCGCCCTCTGTCGCGCCTCCGCGACTGCGGTTGCTCGTGGTGGACGACGATCCTTTGCTCATCAAATCGTTGCGCGACACGCTCGAAGGCGACGGCCATGTCGTGGTCGCGGCCAGTGGCGGACGCGAAGGCATCGAGGTCTTTCGCCAGGCCTTCGAACGGAGAGAGCCTTTCGCCACGGTCATCACCGACCTGGGCATGCCCTATGTGAATGGCCGCCAGGTGGCCGCCGAAATTAAAGCTCTAAGTCCCGGCACTCCCATCATCCTTCTCACCGGCTGGGGCCAGCGCCTGGTTGCGGAGGGCGATGTTCCGTTGCATATTGACCGCGTCTTAAATAAACCGCCCAAGCTGCGCGAACTGCGCGAAGCATTGGCTCACTGCCTTCGTTAGTACTCTTATCAAAAGTACTCAATCGTGAAAATTTATGACTGCTGACCATGCGGCAAAACTTCTCATTGTCGACGACGAAGTCGCGCAGATGAAGGCGTTGTGCAACACGCTGCGGGATCAGGGCTACGCCACCACCGGATTTTCCTCCGCCCGCGCAGCCCTGAACGCCATCGGCGGGACGCCGTTTGACCTGCTGTTGAGCGATTTGATGATGCCCGAAATGGATGGAATCGCTCTGCTGCAATCGGCCCTGCAAAAAGATCCCGGTCTCGTCGGCATTATTATGACCGGCGAAGGAACCATCGCCACGGCGGTGGCGGCGATGAAATCGGGCGCGCTCGATTACATCCTCAAGCCGTTCAAGCTAAGCGCCATTTTGCCGGTGCTCGAACGCGCCTTGTCCGTGCGCCGCTTGCGGTTGGAAAACGCGCGGCTGGAGCGGCAGGTGCGCGAGCGCACCATTGAACTCGAATCGGCCAATCAGGAATTGGAGTCTTTTTCCTATTCTGTTTCGCATGATCTCAGCGCGCCCCTGCGCCATATCGACGGTTTCGCCGATATGCTGAACCAATCGAAGGAATCCTCGCTCTCGGAAAAGGACCGGCACTACTTGCAACTGATCATTGCTTCAGCCAATAAAATGAGCCAACTCATCAAAGATCTGCTCGAATTTTCCCGAATGGGACGTGCGGAAATGCGGCGAACCCCGATCGATCTTGGCGGCTTGGTGGAAAAAACCATCGAGGGACTCCAGCCGGAAATGGAAGGCCGGAACATTGTCTGGAAGAAAGCTCAGTTGCCTCAGGTCCACGCCGACCCCGCCTTGCTGCAGCAGGTTTTAAGCAATCTTCTTTTCAACGCGATCAAATATAGCCGTCCCCGCAATCCGGCCGTGATCGAGATCGGCTGCACCGAAGATGAAAAAGAGACGGTGATTTTTGTCCGCGACAACGGCGTCGGCTTCGACATGGAATACGCCGACCGGCTCTTCGGCGTTTTTCAACGGTTGCACCGGAAGGAAGATTTTGAAGGCACCGGCATTGGATTGGCCAATGTGCGCCGCGTCATCGCACGGCATGGCGGACGCACCTGGGCCGAAGGCAAAGTCGATGCCGGCGCGACTTTTTATTTTTCGCTGCCGAGGTAATTTTGCGCGCTTGAGCGTCGTGGTCAGGCTCTGCTTTAAAGAATCGACCTTACCACGCCGCCGTCGACGCGAAGGGCCGCGCCATTGGTGGCTGAAGAGAGCGGACTAGCCACGTAGGTCACCAGGTTAGCGACTTCCTCATTGGTGGCGAAGCGTTGCAGCAAGGAGCTGGGCCGCACGGTCCGGAAAAATTCCTTCTCCACGTCGGCGGCTGACTTGCCCTGCTGGCTGGCCATGTTTTTCACAAAACCTTCGACCCCTTCGGAACGGGTCGGTCCGGGCAAGACGGAGTTGACGGTAACGCCCGTGCCGATGGTCATTTCGGCGAGGCCGCGGGCCAGCGCAAGCTGCATCGTTTTGGTTACCCCGTAGTGGATCATCTCGACGGGAATTTGCACCGCCGATTCGCTCGATATAAAAATGATGCGGCCCCATTTGCGGCTCAGCATGCCGGGCAAAAAGGCGCGGCTAAGCCGCATGCCGCTGAAGAAATTGGTTTCGATGATGTCATACCACTCCTGGTCCGTGAGTTTTTCAAATTCCTTCGGCTGGTAGACGCCGAGATTGTTGACGAGGATGTCGATTTGGCGGAATCGCGCGTCGATTTCGCACACCTGCTCCGCTTTGCTCAAGTCTCCGGCGAATGCTTTTAGTTTCGCCTGTGGGTGCGCCTTTTGAATCTGGCTGATGGCCTCGGCGACGCGGTCGTCGGTTCGGCCATTGATGATGACTTGCGCGCCCTCGGCGGCGAGCGATTTCGCGATGGCGAGGCCGATTCCCCCTGTAGAACCGCTGACAAGAGCCAATTTATTTTCGAGTTGGTAATTCATGACAATCTCCTTTTTGTTTCCGTGCCTAGAACCTATCTCTCTGGCGCTTAATGCCAGTGACGGTGATAATAAGGCCCACCCGCCCATCCCCAATAGGGATAGGGTCCCCAGTAGGGGCCAGGATACCCATAAGGATAGCCGTAGTACGGCGGCGGGTAGGGTCCATAGTTTCGGGGAGTCTGGAGCATATAGTCAATGACGCTCTGAGAAACGCCGGCTTTTTGGAGATCGATAACATCCTGGGAACTGAGAGAGTAGACCGTGCCCTGATCGCGTAAATAACGCAGGATAATGGCGTCGCTGACATGGGCACGGGAAAGGGCTTTGATATCGTAAAGGCTGAGGGAGTCGCCGTGAACCATCTTATCGTAAATGGCGGGATTGACGCCTTTTGAATGCACTATCTGATAATCGGCTTTTTGCTGATCGCTTAGACCACAGGCGGCCAAAAAGAGCGGGACGGCGAGCACCAGGAGCCGAAAGCGCTTCATGAAAAAAACTACACCCACCCGGCGGCTTTTCAATTGGGGAAAATGTCTCGCCGGGAAAGGAGCCGGATGACAAAGACATAGAAGAATCCAAACGCGGCGCCACCCAAATGGGCGGAATGGGCTATCTCGGGCATCCAGCCAAAAATCATCTGGATGGCTTCGATAACGCAGGCCACAACGGCAACGGTGCGCAAGTTCATGCGTAAGGGTAGAATGTAAAAAAGAAAAACGGTGACCCGCGCGCGGGGCGCCACCGTGCCAATGGCCGCGATGACGGCAAAGACCGCGCCGCTGGCCCCGGCGATTGGTTCGTTCGAGCCCGGGCCGGCGGCAAAGAAATACCAGGTAAGCGCCGCCACGATGGCCCCTCCCAAATAGAGGCCTAGAAAGCGCCACGGGCCAAGAAATTCCTCCAAGGCCGGACCGAGGCAGAAAAGAGGAATCATGTTGGCGGTGATATGGAGCCAGAAAAGACCCGGATCGCCAAAAATAATGACCGCGTGGACCCAAGCGTAGGTGATCAGCGTCCAAACGCGGCCCTCGCTTAACGCCTGACCATTGAAGGCGAGGGTATTACCAACAACGTCTTGGCCGGTAAGATGGACATAGAGGAGTTGAAGGAGAAAAACAGCCACAGTGGTACCGATAATGATCCAGGTAACCCACGGTCTCGGCGGCCGGTATGGCTCGGGTGGATAGGCGTGGGGTTGAAAGGAAGGATCGTGCATAAAGGGAAAAGCCCATTCCAAGTTGAACACAGAAGCAGCGGCTGTCCACCTGAATGGGTGGAGTCTCCCGGCCTGGCCACCGGAGTCAAAATTAACCGCGCCTCTGGTTCATTTTGAGATAGGTTCCAAGAACATGCTTCCGCCTCTTTATTCCGATCCGGCGACGGCGTTGCCCGATTTTCTCGCCTTTGCCGGGCATGCGCGCATGCAATTGGAAGCGCATCCGGGCTGGCGTGACTGGCTGCTTCAGGACACCGTCACCGGCTCCGCGGCACGGCGCGGCGCGGGCAAATGGGAATTTGACTGGCGCGAGATGGCCGGCAACAAAATCGATTTTTCCGCCGGCCTCGAGGCGCTGCGGGCGGTAAAACAACGGGAAATCATCCGGCTCGGACTTCTCGATTTCAGCGGTTTCCTCCGGCTCGAAGGGGTCATGGAGCAGCTTTCCGATCTGGCCGATTTTTGCCTGGAGAAGACGCTGGAGCTCGCCCGCGCCTCATTGGAAAAAAGATTTGGCGCGCCCCCCACCCCCTTCGCGGTGATCAGTCTGGGCAAACTCGGCGGACGGGAATTGAATTATAGTTCGGACATCGATGTGATCTTCGTCTACGGCGAAGAAGGCGATCTTGCCGGGCATATCACCCATTATGAATTTTTCACGCGGCTGGGCCAGCAATTGATCGGGGCATTCAGCGGAACGAATCCGCACGGCGGGCTTTTCCGGATCGACCTGCGCCTGCGGCCCGAAGGGGTGGGCGGTCCGCTGACACGTTCGCTCGAAAGTTATGAGAATTACTATGCCGGCTTCGGCGAGATTTGGGAGCGAATGGCTCTGCTGAAGGCGCGTTCCAGCGCGGGCGACGAGGCTCTCGGCTATGATTTTCTTAAAATGCGCGACCGCTTCTCTTATCCCGCGCATCTTTCGCGCGAGATCTTGCGCGAGATTGCCAGCCTGAAAGGACGCATCGAACGCGAAGTGGTGGGTGACGGCGAACTCGACCTGCACGTCAAACTCGGCACGGGCGGCATCCGCGAGATCGAGTTCATCGTCCAGGCACTGCAACTCCTGCATGGTTCAAGGCAAAGTTACCTGCAGCGGTCCGGAACGCTCGATGCGCTCGACGCCCTGCGAACGCTTGATCTGCTTCCGGCGGACCAGGTTCTGGCGTTGAAAACGGCCTATGTCTTTTGGCGCAACATCGAGCACCGGCTGCAAATGGTGGCCGATTTGCAAACCCACACGCTGCCGCGGGAAACGGCGGCGCGGGCGCGGATCGCCCGGAGCCTCGGCCTGGCGCCGGACGATTTTGAGCGGGAAATTATCCGGCATCGGACGTCCGTGCGAGAGATTTTCTCCGGCATCTTCGCCTCGGAAACGCCGGTAACGCCAATCCCGCCTGATACCGGATTTTTTTCCGATCCGGCGCAGGCCCGCCAAGACATTGAAGCACTGCTGCCCGAGCATCTGGCGGCAGGCCCGCGGACCCGGCAAACATTCGCGCGGTTTTGGCCCTTATTGGAAGCCGCGTTGCGTCACGCCGTTGATCCCAACCGTACCTTGACCCGCCTGGTGCAATTTGTGGAGGTTTATGGATCGCGGGGATTGCTTTACGAAAGCCTGGCCACAAATCCGAAAGCGCTCGAGTTGCTGGTAACGATTTTCGACCGGAGCGCGTTTTTTTCCGAAATTCTGCGAGCGTGCCCCGAACTTTTCGAGGAAGAAGCCCGCGGCGGCCTGCTCGACACCGAAAAAACGGGTGCCGGTTACCTCGCGGAAATGAAGCATTTGCCGGAACCACGGAGCGGGACCGTGAGGCTCCATTTCCGGGGAGAATTGCTGCGGCTGTTCGTGCGCGACAGCCTGGAGCTTGCGCCGCTGGCGGTGGTCCAGCGGGAAATGAGCGCACTGGCGACAGCTTGTTTGCAACTCGCCTGCGACGAAGCCCGGTCCGTCTCGCCGTTGGCGGTGATCGGCCTGGGACGTCTCGGCGGAAGCGAACTGAGTTATGGATCCGACCTCGATTGCCTGCTCATCGGCGAAGATGTGGCGGCGGCGCAACGGATCATTCAGTTTATGACGGAACGGCTGCCGGGGGGATTTCTTTTTCCGATGGATTTCCGGTTGCGTCCGAATGCCGAAGGGCCGGTTTGTCTTCCGCTGGCGGCCTATGACGATTATTACCGGAATCACGCCCAATTTTGGGAATGGCAGGCGCTCAACCGGGCGCGTTTCATCGCGGGCGATGCGGCGACCGGCGCGCGTTTCCTTGCGCTGGCGGATGAGATGTGGCGCCGCGCCGCCGCCGATCCCCAGGCGGGGACGAAGATCGATGCCATGCGCGCGCGGATCGAAAAAGAGCGGGGAGATCCCCATTTTCCACAAGGTGATTTTAAGACCGGGCGCGGCGGCCTTATGGATATCGAATTTGGCTTGCAACGATTCATGCTGCGCCGGGGCCGCCGGGAACCCAATCTCCATCATGCGCTCGATGAATTGAGTAATGCGCATGGTGCTGAAGCGGAGACGTGGCGCAAAGGGCTCGATTTCCTGCGCCGGATCGAATCGGTCCTGCGCTGCGACGCCAACAGCGCCGTGTGG
>DATJMI010000161.1:0-9470 GCA_035508775.1 Methylacidiphilales bacterium | reverse complement strand
CAGGGTGACGTCGAATTTGGGCCGATCTCTTCGTGGCTCGCTCCTTACAGACCACTGTGAGTATGCTCGTCGCTCGCGCCTCGATTCGACCCAAATTCGCCTTGTCACGCGGCCCATGCCTACTTTTCGGACAGCCTCTAGCCTCTCTTTCGCCCGTTTGGTTGCCACGGTCAAAAAGTAAGCAGAGGTATCCGAAAAAGGCGCGACCTGCGTCTACTTTTGATAAGAGTACGAGTCTTAAATAGAAGCTTGGAATCGTTCGGCGCCAGCCCCAAAATTACCGGCGCTCCATGAAGCGCTCGTTTTGGTCCCTAGTGGCGGTGCAAATTCAGGTCTTGCTGAATGATAACGGCGCCAAGCTCATGCTCATGACCCTGGGCGTAGCCGTTGCGCCTGAATTCTTTCCCAATAATCCCGAATATGCCGATATCAGCGGCAAGACGATTAAAAACGTCCTGGCGGCCATTATTATCCTGCCTTTTGTCCTCTTTGCTCCCCTGGCCGGTTGGATTTCCGACCGTTTTTCCAAGCGTAATGTGATTGTCATGAGCCTCTGGGCTCAAGTTGGCATCATGGCCATGATTAGTCTGGCGCTTACTTTCCACCAACTCACTTTCGCCATTCTCGGCCTGTTTTTTTTAGGGCTGCAGTGTGCGATTTTTTCCCCGGCCAAACAAGGCATCATCAAGGAAATCGTCACCGCCACTAAAATCAGTGCCGCCGTCGGCATCGTGGAGGTCACCGCCATCGCCAGCATCCTCATTGGCGGTTTGGCGGGCGGCGCGTTGTTTGATTATTGCCTCAGCACGCTGGGGAATCCGTGGCATGCCGCCAATGCCACCATGATTGTGCTGACCGCGTTTGCCTTGCTGTCACTTATCGCCGGTTACCAGATTCAACCCACCTCCGCTCATACCAATCAGCCTTTCCGGAAGGAATTGTTCTGGGAACATTTCGGCCAATTGCGTGATGTCTGGCGTGAACCGCCGATCCGGCTTTGTGTCTTCGGCATCAGTTATTTTTATGGACTGGCCGGCGCCCTCTACTTGACGCTCTTTGAAATCTCCGCCAGCGTCCACGCCAATGGTCCCGGTACCGCCATGCAGACGGGACTTTACGCCACGACCCTCGGCATCGGCATCATTCTGGGGAGCCTGCTGGTTACCCGCCTTACCACCCACCAGGTCGAAATTGGCCTCATCCCCATCGGCTCCTTTGCCCTCATTGGGGGCGCGATTCTGGCCGGCCTTAGCCGCCCCAACAGCTTCCTTTTTTATGCCGCCCTCTTCGGCATCGGCCTTGCCGGCGCGCTTTTTGTCGTTCCTCTTAATGCTCATCTCCAGGAACAAGTCAAGCCGGAGCGGCGGGGGCATATCCTGAGCGCCAATAACCTCTTCGTGAACCTCTTCGGCATCGTTGCCGTTATCGTCCAGTACATCATTTCCGCCCATTACGGCATTCCGGCGCATAAACAACTCCTCCTCTATGCAATCCCGACCGCCGTCATCACCGCGTATATCATTTGTGTCACACCCGAGGGTCTTCTGCGCCTCGCGCTCGGATTGCTTGGACGAACCTTTTACCGGGTAACACCCGTTGGTCTCGATGCGATGCCCGCCACGGGCGGGGTGCTGCTCCTGCCCAACCATATTTCGTATGTTGATGCCGTCATACTCCAGTTGGCCTGTCCGCGTCCCATCCGTTTTCTGATCTATGATCAGATTTACCAGGTCCGTTCGTTGCGTTGGGGCTTGAGCCTTCTCGGCGCAATTCCCATCAGTCCTAAGAAAGCCCGTACTGCCATCGAAACCGCCGTCAACGCGTTGGCCCGGGGCGAAGTTGTCTGCCTTTTCCCCGAAGGCGCGCTCACCCGCACGGCGACGTTGCAGAAACTCAACCGCGGTTACGAGCTCATCGCCCGCAAAGCCCGTGTTCCGGTTATGCCGGTCTGGCTCGAAAATGTCTGGGGTTCTGTCTTCTCCTATTACGGGGGGGAATTTTTCTGGAAGCTTCCCCGCGTCGTGCCTTTGAGTGTCTGGCTCTATTTCGGCGCGCCCATGACGGCCGCCGAAGCCACGCCTGAAGCCGTCCGCCGCCGCCTCTATGATCTTTCCGCCGCCGCCTTTCAGACCCGGCCCGAACTCTGTTCTCACGCCGGCTACGAAAGCATCCGTGGCTTGCGCAAAAAATTTTTTACTCCCGTCATTATCGATGCTTTCGCCGGAGAGCGCGTTCTTACCGGCGGCAAGCTCCTCGCCGTTTCCATCGTTTTGGCCGGCTGGCTGAAGAAAAATGTGCCCGAAAAACGGGTCGGCGTCGTCTTGCCACCCGGTCTCGGCGCCACCATTGCCAATCTTGGCGCGATTCTCGCCGGCAAGGTGCCGGTTAATCTCAATTTCACCGCCGGACGCGCCGCCAATGAAACCGCCATCGCCCGGGCCGGACTGCGGCGGATTATCACCGCCGCCGCCATGCTCGAACAGCTCAAGGATTTTCCCTGGTCCGGCAACCGTATCGATATTGCCGAACTTCTTCAGAGCTTTCCCCCGAACCAATTGAAACGCTGGGCGATCCTCGCTTTTCTCTCCCCCGCGCCGGTTTTAAGACGCCTCATTGGCTTGCCCCGTTGGGGCGATCACGAGGAAGCCGGGCTGCTCTTCACCAGCGGCAGCTCCGGTGAACCCAAAGGGGTTGTTCTCAGCCACCGCAATATCCTCGCCAATACCGCCCAAATCGGCGCCGTGCTCGGCCAGACCAAACTCCAATCGGTTCTCGGCTGCCTTCCCATCTTTCACAGCTTCGGCTTCACCGTCACTTTTTGGTGGCCGCTGCTCGGTGGTCCGCGCGTTGTCACCTATCCCAGCCCGCTTGACGCCCAGAAACTGGCGGAGACGATCGAGCGCCATCGCATCGAACTTCTTTTCACCACGCCCACCTTTTTACGCGCCTTTATCCGCAAAGCCCGGTCCAGCCAGCTCCATTCATTGCGCATGGTTGTCACCGGAGCGGAAAAACTGCCGATGGAAATTCTGCGCGAGTTCGAGGAAAAATTCGGCATCCGGGTCAGCGAGGGTTATGGCATGACCGAGGCTTCTCCCGCAGTCGCCGTCAACGTGCTCGATCTGCCCCCCTCGCGCCTTAATCCCGAGGGTGTCCTGGGCCGCCGTGTGGGCAGTGTCGGACGCATGCTTCCCGGCATGACCGCCCGCATCCGCGACATCGAGACTGGCGCCGACCTCTCTCTCTTCGAAACGGGCATGCTCTGGCTGCGGGGCGCCAATATTTTCGACGGTTATCTCGACGATCCACGCCGCACCCGTGATGTTCTGGAGGACGGATGGTACAAAACGGGTGATATCGGCCGCCTCGACGAAGACGGATTTCTCTTTATCGAAGGGCGCATGAGCCGTTTTTCCAAAATCGCGGGCGAAATGATTCCCCATCTCACCATCGAACAAAAGATCGCCGAGGCTTGGTGCGACGCCGCTCACCCTCACGAAGGCCCGGTGGCTGTCATCGTGGGCATTCCGGATGAAAAACGGGGCGAAAGCCTCGTTCTACTCACCGTGCTGCCCATCGGGCAGAACGAACTCCGCGAAAAACTTTCCGCGCAAGGTCTGCCCAATCTCTGGATTCCCAAAATAATTAAACGCATCCCCGCTCTTCCGCTGCTGGCCACCGGCAAGCTCGATCTTCGCGCCTGCCAGCGCATCGCCGCCGAAGAGAACATTCCCGTTTCCGCCTCATGAATATTCTCGGCGTGGGCGTCGATATCGTGGAAACAAAGCGTATCGCTCAATCGCTGGAACGTTTCGGCGACCGTTTCCTCCAGCGCGTTTTTGCCGAAGGCGAAATCGCCTATGCCCGGAGCATGAAATTTCCCCATCTTCACCTTGCCGCCCGCTTCGCCGCCAAGGAAGCCATTAGCAAGGCCTTCGGCACCGGCATTGGACACGACCTGGGCTGGCGCGATCTCGAGATCGTCCGCGCCCCCGGTGGAGCGCCCGGCGTCCGGCTCCATGGCCGCGCCGAAAGCCATGCCAAGTCGCGCGGCGTCACCCACGTTTTGATCAGCCTCTCTCACACCGCCGAGTACGGCGCCGCCAGCGCCGTCATCGTCGGTTGACTAGCGCTTGTTCCCGGAAGAACCTGCGGTTATGATAGATAACTCGGAATGCCAATTCCAAGCAGCCATGCCCGATTCTAAAAACTCCGCCATCGAAATTCATTCCGGCCTCATGCTCAAGGGACGGCTCAGCATGGTCCGCGACGTTGTCCTCACCGGCCGGTTCGAGGGCGATCTCCAAACCCGCGGACGCCTCACGGTCGCCGCCGGCGGAATCGCCATTGGCACCATTGAAGCGGGCGCCCTCCAGCTCGAGCCGGGCAATGAAGTGCAAGCCAAAGTCAAAATCGGCCGGCCCGAACAACCTAAAATTCTCGATGCCGTCAAGAAAATCGGCGGCGGCAAATGGTCCGCGCGCCTCCGCAAGCTCAAGGAATTTGCCTTCGGTTCGAGATAACCGGCCCATGTCATGAGCAAACCGAAACTAATCGAAGTTACCTGTCCCCATTGTCACTCGGTACAGACTGAACCCAAGGGGGCTATTTCCACCAATTGCCGCGCCTGTGGAAGCTATTTTAAAGTGGGCGGCGAACGCGAATCGCGCGTTGCGCGCGCGCCGAAAGCCAACCGGGAAGTCTTCTGCGTCAAGTGCGGCGCGCCCAATCTCGTCGCCAGCGCCGCTCTCTCCACCCAATGCATCCGGTGTCTGCATTACCTCGAGCTGGGCGACAAAGTCATTCGTGGTGTCCAGACCGGCAAACTTTACGCCTACGACGAAGTCCTCTTCGCTGAGGGGTGCTCCTTCAAGGGCATTGAAGCCACAGGGCGCCGGATTGAAATTCGCGGCAAAGTTTTTAGCAAACTCCGCGCCACCGAGGAAATTATCGCGGTCCACGGTTCGGAGGTTTCCGGCGAGCTTCATGCCCTCGTCATTCGTCTTGAGCGCGGTTCCAAAGCCAGGTTGCAGAGTTTGGAATGCGCCCGTCTTCTCGTCAGCGGCGAAGCCGAAATCAGCGGCGTTCTGACCGCCTCCGAAATCGTTCTGAGCGACGGCGCAACCTTCACCGGCCAGCTCCATGTTCCCAACGCCAAACTGGAAGTCGGCTCGGGCGTCAATGCCCAGTTCGATTCGATCACCTGCGGGGAACTTACCGTCGGTGGTAGCGTTACTTTAAGCGGTTCACTCTTTGCCGACCGTGTTGCGGTTCACAGTGGAGGCATTCTTAACTCTTCCCATATCTATGCCGCCGCGATTGAAGTCGATTCCGGCGGCTTTCTCCAGAGCCGCGTGGAAAAAGTTGTTCCGCGTGAAGTTCCGCCCGAAACGCTTTCTCACGCCGAAGCGGCGTAAAATTTAATGACGTGGCGCGGAACGCTTGCTCTCTTGCCGAAAAAGCAACGACTGGCGCGTCTCTGGCCATCCATCGCTTTGAAAGGCCCGGATTAAATCCCTGATGGCACGGGCATCTTTAGCGGCGCAGCGGCCCCAAACAAACCTTGTTTCGATCCTTGAATCATCGATTTCTGAAAATGGCATAAATATCTCCGTTTAACGTTGCGTAAAATGGTGGTTTCCCCTTCCCCCTTGCATCCGCCATGCCAAATTCGAGCCATGGGGTCGATCTCATGCTCGTTTACGAGAGAAAAACAGTCTCAAAAATTTTTTTGAGCGATCTTGTGAAACCGAATGGAACCACAAAATTTTTCCGCAAATCGCCAAAAAGAGAAATTATTTTGCAGGTCGGAACATGAGCCACTTGTAACATTACATCGGGGGGGATCATGTTAGATTACCGCTGGATACCTCATGAAAATTCTCCTATTAGAAGACGATGCGAAGATCGCCTCCTTTGTGGCCAAAGGGTTACGCGAGGCCGGTTACGTGGTAGATGTCAGCGCCGAGGGCGAGGAAGGCTTTGAAATGGGCCGCAAAAATAGCTATGACGCCGCTATCATCGATATCATGTTACCCAAGCTCGACGGCCTTGCCGTCATTGAAAGGTGGCGTGCCGAAAACGTTAAAGTCCCTGTGCTTATCCTTAGCGCCAAAAGGTCACTCGATGACCGCGTCAAGGGCCTCCAGCGGGGTGGAGACGATTATCTCACCAAGCCCTTCTCTTTTGCCGAATTGCTCGCCCGGCTTCAGGCCCTTATTCGCCGGGCCGGTTCCGGCGCCATTGTTACCAGTCTTGTTTTTGCCGATCTCAAGATGGATCTTCTTACGCGCGAAGTCTGGCGTGGCACGGTGAAGATCGATCTTCAGGCGCGCGAATTTCTACTCTTGGAATATCTGTTGCGCAATCAGAATAAGGTGGTGTCCAAGACCATGATACTTGAGCACGTTTGGAATTATCATTTCGATCCTCAGACCAACGTCGTCGATGTTCTTGTTTGCCGTTTGCGGAACAAAATCGACCGGGATTTTGAGCCCAAACTTATCCATACCTTGCGTGGCGCCGGCTATAGCTTGCGCCTGCCCGCTTAGGGCTTGGAAATATGCCGGGAAACTGGCGGGAGCATGACTCTTGTCTACCCGGCATATAAGTTCTAAACTTCCGCTGAATCGCATGCATGCTCCCGCCAAGAGCCAGAATGTCGCACCTCCGCCGCCCAAAGAGCAATTACATCGCTCTTTTTTCCGGCGTTTCGGCTTTAAGCCGCTGGGCTTTAGTCTCCGGCTCAATCTTTGGTACGCGAGTTTCTTCGTTCTTGGCGCCTTGGTCCTCTTTTCTCTCGCTTATATTCTCCTTTTGCGGGAACTGCGTGAAAGCGACCGTGAAATCGTTCGTGTCAAACTCGACGCCTGCCGCGCCTGGTACCTCCAGGGTGGCGCGGATGCCTTGCAGGATCATTTTCAAAGCGAAAGCCATTGGGAGGCCGATTCGACCTTTCTCGAAGTCTTGAGCGCAAGTCAGCGCTTGATCTACATCCATTCCCATTCCTCCGATCGCGATTTCGAAACCCTCAGTCACCTCGCCCCCGGCCAAACTTCCGCCGAAACCGACTGGGTCAACGTTCCCGCCGCCGAGCAGCACATGGTTTGGACCATAGGCCGCACCCGTCTTCCCGACGGTTCGATTATGGAAGTTGGTCAAACCACGGAGGACCGCGATCTTCTTCTGAACCACTTTCGCACCATTTTTCTCTTCACCATCATCCCGGTGGTGACCCTCGGTTTTTCCTGCGGTGTCTTCATCACCTACCGCGCCCTGGCGCCGATACGCGGCATTATCGCCGCCGTCCGTTCCATCATCCAGACCGGCAATATGAGCGCCCGCGTCGCCGATCCCCGTACCGAGGATGAAATCAACGAGCTCGTTATCCTCTTCAACCGCATGCTCGCGCGTAATGAGGCCCTCATCGGCGCCATGCGCGATTCGCTCGATAACGTCGCGCATGACCTGCGCACCCCGCTGACCCGGCTGCAGGCCGGCGCCGAGCTTGCTCTCCAGCAGGAAAATCCCGAACAGATCAAGGAATCTCTGGCCGATGCCGTCGAGGAAGCCGAGCGCCTCAACGCCATGCTCTGCACCATCATGGACATTTCCGAAGTGGAAGCCGGGGCGCTCAAGCTCGATTTGGAAACGTTCCCTCTCGCCCCGGTCATTGCCGGATTGGTTGACCTTTATGATGCCGTCGCCGAGGACAAAAACATTTCCGTCAAGACCGATGTTGATCCCGCCGGGCAAATCACCGCGGACCGCAACCGGCTCCAGCTCCTCCTGAGCAATCTCCTCGACAACGCCCTCAAATATACCCCGGATGGAGGCGAGGTAAAAATCGCCGTCGTCTTTGCGGCCAATGAAGTTCGCATCACCGTCGCCGACACCGGCATCGGTATCGACGATACCGACCTGCCTCGCATTTGGGACCGGCTGTACCGTGCCGACAAAAGCCGCTCCCAACGCGGTCTCGGTCTCGGTCTCAGTCTTGTCAAAGCATTCGTCGAGGCCCATGGCGGAAGCGCCAGCGTGGAAAGCGCCCCCGGCCGCGGTTCCACTTTCATCGTTGTCCTCCCGCGCCAGATACGCGCGCCTTCAGGCCGTAAACCCTAAACCTTTTGGCATGGTCATGGCCCATGGGAAAGGGCTTGCAGCGCCAAATTCGTTTCCCTTTCCAATCCGCTGGCTGCCACGAAAAGAAATTCCGTTCCTGGAACGATTCAGCCAAAGTCCATGGCGACGACGGCATAAGCCTCATGGACACCTATCCTTTCGACCTGGTTCTCGCCGTCGCCGTTGCCGCCGCCACAATTTTTGTCGGCTTTCTTCCGGTGAAAACGATCCCGGCCCGGTTTTTTGCCCGCGAAGCGATCAAAGCCGCCGGCGCCTGGATGCTTGTTGCGGCGATTTCCCCGCTTGGCGTCATGCATTATCCCTTTATCCTCGCCATCCTTTGCTTTGTCGCCTGGTGGAATTTCCAGAGAGACGACACCTTTACAGGCAAAATCTGGTTCAGCCTCGCTTCCGGCCTTGGCATTAGCATTGGCGTCATGATTATTCTCGCCATTACGCCCGGTTCCCTTCCGGTGCAAGGAGATTGGAGCCAGATCTTGTGTCTCCTATCGATCTATCTCGGCGGAGCCATGACCGGCCTCGCCTATGTCGGCTGCATGCTTTGCCGGGAAGCTTCCGTCCGGACCGGTATCACGGGTCTCACCCAAAACTGTCTCGGTCTGCTGTTTAATCTCGTGCTGATTCGGTGCCTCGTGTTGCTGATCGAA
This sequence comes from Methylacidiphilales bacterium, assembly GCA_035508775.1. Lineage (GTDB taxonomy): Bacteria > Verrucomicrobiota > Verrucomicrobiia > Methylacidiphilales > UBA1321 > JABDGH01. The sequence goes on along the minus strand of DATJMI010000161.1, from coordinate 681 downwards.
TTCACCGCGGTCCCCGGCTCTCCCTGCCACGATATTTTTTCGCTTGGCGCAAAAATTGGCCGACAACCCGATCTCCTTCCAATCGCAATTTCTGTTTTTTTTATCACACCCCTCTTAGCCTATCTGGCCCGGCGCGCCGCCAATTTTTCTTCGCGACTTCAACCGGCACGTTTTCTCGTCGCGATTATTTTCATCGGTTTCATGACCGAAATCCTCGCCCGAATTGCGCATTTCTGAAGCGCCACCTCAAAAACAAAAACGAAAAACGGCCCGGAATGCTCGCGCACCCCGGGCCGCTCCCGTTTCTCCTATTTCTCCTCTAACAAATCGGAAGATCCAACCAGCCGGCCCAGCCTCCAATTGAGCAAGACAATCCAGTCGGATCAAAAGTAACCAGAGAATCCTTTTCCAGCCGTGCCCTTCGCAGGCAGTACGCCTCTTTTAGCACCGAATTAAAGCCGAATCGGATCATGCATGAGAAGGAAGCAGCCGCCGGGCCAACCATGGCAATGCCATCGCCTTTTATGCTTTCCCGGGATTGTGCACATGACAAATGTGAAGCCTAGAATTACGGCAAAATAAGTTACTTATTAAAGGCGTTCTTGTGCCTACTAGCCTTACTTTTTCTTCCTCGCCTTGGCCTTCTTCGCCTTAGTCATCGGTTTTGGGGGCACTCGCACA
>DATJMI010000160.1:0-13341 GCA_035508775.1 Methylacidiphilales bacterium | reverse complement strand
GCTCCCGACGTCTGGATCGAACCGGAATTGAACGCCTTTTTTATCCAGGCCCGGCCCCATTTGGCTTCGGGAGTCTATCTTAAAGATCTGGCGCGGGTTATGGGACTCGATGTTTCGCAAGTCCATCAAAACCTGACGAATCTTCGCTTGCTGGGACTCATCCAGCTGATGGATGGAGTGGAACCTTCCGTGAATCCGGTCCAAGTCGAAGTCGAAGAACAAGTTTCGCGCAGAAGCAACGATTTTCTCCGTGCCCAGCGAGCTACATGCGTCATTAGTAAGATCACATCCCGATTGCCAGAAATAACGGTAAAGAAGCTCTCGTAAGAACAACTAATCGGTTTGAGCGCTGCTTATAAAAAGATAGGCAAGATTTGCCATGCCGGCAATAACGACCCACCCGAACTGCCAGGAGACGTCAATTAGACCATTATTCCTCTGTCTCAACACTTAGCACCCACCAGCGGCGTTTCTTGAGGTATCGACTGCGCCCGAAGCTGCGCTGAAAATAGAGCCGAAACAAGGCGCCCTCGGCCGTGCGAACAAGGTAAACGTGCCGGCGAACATAACGCTCACCGCTGCCGTTGCTGCAATCGCCATGTTCCTTTCCCTGTTCAAGGACATGGGTCACCGTATAGGCCTTTTTGCGCCAGCGAAACTGATGAGGTAGTCCCGGTTCGCCCCGCGCCATGCCGGAGAGATCAAAGCCAGCCTCTACTGGAGTAATCGGTTCGCTGACGAAAGAAACAGACATGCCCCAAGTTGCTTTAAAACGAGGTTCGGGACAAGGCTTCTGTGGCGCAAACTCGCATCGGATCTCATCTGGATAAAAATGAGCCGGCCCCGAACTCCGCCATAATCAAAATTTGGCGGAGTCCGCGGAGGCTAGACTGTCTAAAAATAACGAACCGGCTTATTTCTTCGGCAGATGGAACGTTGCCGTGCCGTCCGTGCCGATGGAGATGCTGATTTTCCCGGCTTCCAGCCCGGATGCGACATCGGGTGTCACGGAATAGGAATCTTTCACATCACTCCAGTCTGCGCCGGAATCGAAGGAGATGCTGACAGTGGCGGTCGGCTTGGCATCGGGCCAAACGGAGAGCTTGGCTTTGCTATCGCTGATTTTCTTCAGGCTGAAGGTGACGCTGTTATCGTCATCGGCAAGCGCGACTGTGCCGTAGGTGGCGAGGGCTATTCCAAGGATGAGGGCGAGGATTTTTTTCATGATGGATTTATAAGTTAAGGGTTGAGTTAAGTGGAATGAATGTATCGGCTAAATTTCCGCCGCCAAGCGATTTTGCGCAGTCCTGCGGACGGCTGAAAAGATTCGCCCAATTTTGAGATAGGTTCTAGAGCGGGGTTTGGGTAGATTGAAGGGCTCGCCATGCCCCCCATCATGACATCGGATCATGCGAAACCGGAGCTGCTCTCGCCCGCTGGCGATTGGGAGTGTGCCCGCGCGGCGGTGGCCAACGGCGCCGATGCCATTTATTTCGGGCTTCCGGCGTTCAATGCGCGGATGAGGGCGGCGAATTTCACCGCCGAGAACCTCCCGAAGTTAATGGCGTTTCTGCATGAACACGGCGTCAAGGGCTATGCCGCCTTTAACACGCTCATTTTCACCGATGAAATTCCCGCCGCGGAAGAGCAACTGCTCCTGCTGGCCCATGCGGGCGTCGATGCGGCCATCGTGCAGGATCTCGGCTTGGCGGCGTTGGCGCGGGAACTTGTGCCCGCCTTGCCCATTCACGCTTCCACCCAGATGACGCTGACTTCCCCCGAAGGAATTGCTTTTGCGCGGCGGCTCGGCATGGCGCGGGCGGTTTTGGCGCGGGAGTTGTCCCTGCGTGATCTGGCCAAGTTTCGCTCTGGCGCGGAAGGACTGCCTTTGGAGGTTTTCGTGCATGGAGCGCTTTGTGTGGCCTATTCCGGCCAATGCCTCACCAGCGAGGCGCTGGGCCGGCGCAGCGCCAATCGTGGCGAGTGCGCCCAGGCCTGCCGTCTTCCTTATGAATTGCTGGTTGACGGGGAAAAGCGCGATTTGGGCGACCGGCGCTACCTCCTTTCGCCGCAGGATTTGGCCGCTGTCGAGGAGATTCCCGAATTAATGCGGCTCGGGATCGTCTCTTTCAAGATCGAAGGGCGTCTCAAGACGCCCGAGTACGTGGCCGCGGTCACACAGGTTTACCGGCGGGCCATCGACCGGGCTTGGGAAGCGCAGCCGTCCGCTCCTGCATCGTCCAGTGATCGGTATAAACTTGAAATGGCGTTCTCCCGGGGCCTCTATTCAGGCTGGCTTCACGGAGTCAATCACCAGCGATTGGTCCACGCGCGGTTTGGCAAAAAACGAGGCGCATTCATCGGTGTCGTCACGGCGGTGGGCCGTCATTTTCTTGAAGTGAGGGCGGAAGGTGCGGTGCGGCGCGGCGACGGCGTGGTGATCGATCAGGGCGGCGACACCGAAAATGAGCAGGGCGGGCGCGTTTACGAGGCAACGCCGCAACAAAATGGCTTGGTGCGGCTTGCTTTCGAGCGCGGCAAAATCGATTTCGACGCGGTCAAGCCGGGAGACCGGATTTGGAAGACAGATGATCCACAACTCAACCGCGAATTGCGCAAGAGCTGGGCGGGTGAAATCCCGCCATCGAAACGCGCGTTGGATATAGTCGTTTCGGGGCGCGCGGGCCGATTGCTGCGGATCGAGGGCCGCACGGGCGGCATTTCTGTTTGGGTTGAGTCGGTCATGCCTTTGCAAGCGGCACGAAAGCATCCGCTGACGGCGGAAACCTTGCGCGAACAATTGGGGCGGCTCGGTGGAACCGGTTTTAATCTGGGCGCGCTCCACAACCAGCTTAAAGGTGAGGTGATCATCCCGGTCAGCGAACTCAACCGGCTGCGGCGGGAATTAGTGGAAAAAATAGAAATGAATTCCGGTTCAGACCGCTCTCGCGCCGGGCTTGCCGCAGAATCCATTCGTGCGGCAATGCCATTCCAGGACCGCCTTGCCGCTGGTTCCCGTCTGGCTGGATTGGCCGCCAGACGCGCGGCCACGCCGAAAATAGAGAAGCCGGTTCTTGCCGTGCTCTGCCGTAGTCTCGAACAGATCGATGTCGCGCTGCGGGCAGGGGTCATCGAAATCTACGCCGATTTTGAAGACATCCGGCGTTACCGTGACGCGGTCGAGCGTGTGCGCAGCGATGGCGGTTTCGCGCAAATCCTGCTGGCCACGCCACGCATCCAGAAAGCGGGTGAGCAGGGCTTTTTCCGATTGATTGAAAACGCGCGACCGAACGGCGTTCTCATCCGCAACTTGGGCGCGCTCGACTATTTCCGGGAGAGGTCGCTCCGGCGGGTGGGCGATTTCTCGCTCAACGTGGCGAACCCGTTGACCGCCGAATTGCTCATGGCCGAGAAGCTCGCAAGGCTAACCGTTTCCTGCGATCTCAATGCGGTTCAGGTACTCGGTCTGCTTCAGGCCGCGCCGCCCGGCTGGTTCGAGATCACGTTACACCAGCACATCCCGATGTTTCACATGGAGCACTGTGTCTTCGCCGCGTTTCTTTCCGAGGGTACCGACCATACCAACTGCGGACGGCCATGCGATAGCCATCGGGTCGAGTTGCGCGACCGGGTGGGGCTGGCGCATCCGCTCAAAGCCGACGTTGGCTGCCGCAATACGCTTTTTCATGCGCAAGCGCAATCGGGAGCGGCGTTTTTCGAGACGTTTCGTGCCTGCGGTCCGGCGGCGTTCCGGGTCGAATTGCTTCTGGAAGATGCGGTAGAGTCGGAACGAATCATCCGGGGTTATCAGCGGTTTCTGGCAGGCTCAATGACCGGTCCGGCGCTAGTCCGCGAACTCAATTTGCGCAGCCAGCTTGGCGTGACAGTGGGAACGCTGGCGGTGGAGAGCTGAGATCTATTGCCCGCTATGTTGTGGCGCCATTCTCCGGATACGGACCAGAAAATCGGCCGCGTCCTCGGAAATCGCGACGGAACGGTACTGAAATTCCTGGTAAGGCTTGAGCTTGAGTGGAATCCAATTCTCTTTGCCTTCGGTCAGCAATTGTCCCGATTTGTCTTTATAAATGGTGTCGACTTCAATCTGAAGCGTCCGCGCGGTTTTATTTTTCAAGCCGACGAAGACGGTTAAAAGACCGTCTTCCGTATGATCCGATCCGGCCCGAAGAATGGCCAGTCTTGTTGCCAGTCTCGGAGTAACCAGTTCGACGTTATCGAAACCCGTGTTGCTGCCGGATGCGGCGGAGTCTTCCTGAGCGGCGGTTAGGGAGGCTCCGGATGAAGTAGTTACTGGTGTTCCGGACAAAGTTTCCAGGGGCGCCACCGTTTTTCTGGACGGAGGCGTCTCAGGCGGAGCGGGGGCCGCGAAAAACGCGGGAGGAGATGGCGCGGCAGACAGGGCCGGAGATGAATTTTCCACCGGTTGGGGCAGGGAGGTATCGTTATCCGTGGTGGGAGAATTAAATAGGTTGCCGGCGCAACCGGCGACGAAAAGAAGACAACAGCTGCTTAACAGGATTCGATGGAAGACTCTGATCGCGCGCATCTGTTGCCTACTGAGTCACTCCCGGCTCGGGGGAACCGGACGGATCCTTCACCGTCGGCGTGGCCGGCACATTATTGTCCACCGGGGGGGAAGAGGACGTATTGTCGTTTGGCGGTGGAACCGATGTGGTGGTTTCCGAAGCCGCCGGCGCTTCCTGCATGGGGCCTTCTTCTTTTCCAATGCGATAGAGGCCATTGAAAAGGACCGCGCCGGAATGGATATCGACGAACTGAATTTGCACTTTGTAAAAATCGTCCGTGGAGTGGCCATGAAGTTCAGCCAGAATTTGATAGCTTGGGTTCTCCGGCGTTTCGGCGGGCGCCGCTTTCTTCTTATGGGTGACCAGCGGTGGCAGCGTGCGCTCGACAAAACGAAGCTTCTCGCGCGTGATGACCAAGAGGCGGTCGCGCAAAAGAGTCGTGTAAGGTTCGGTATCGACCGGTTCCGGACCAGTGACAATGCTCGTGACGCCGGTGAACTGAACCAGAGGAGGCGTCGCGACGTTGGCTACCTCCGGTAAATCCATGATGGCATGGGCCGCATACTGCCCGGCGATGGCAATATCGCCCGCGTCGACGGGCGGAGGGACCGGTGTGCCCGGAGGGGATTGAGTCAACCGAGAATAGGTTAAATCGTCTGGCTCGTTTTGTTCTCCCATGGGCGCGGCGCAGGCGGTCAGGATCGCCGCCGCGGCCGCGAGCGCCAGGATGCGGGCATCAGGTTTCCATTTCGGCATAAAAATCATACGCCGCTCATTGAAGCAAAATCCGAAGCCGACGACGACAGAAAGATTCCGAGTAGGATTGCCTAATCTACCGGAACCGGTAAGATTTCCCTTTCCATTTGGTTTCGCCTGTTCCCGTATGCCCGATTCCGCTCCCCGGTCACTTTCGATTTTCCGCTGGCTTATCGTCATTCTAGCCGTTCTTATTCTCGGGGTCATCGTCTACCGCCTGGCCACGCCAAACACCGTCAGCGAGGCGGCGGAATTGCGCCAGATCAACATTGTTCCCCCCTTCGCGCTGACGGAACGGAGCGGAAGGACGATCACCAACCAGGATTTGCGAGGCAAAATCTGGGTCGCCGATTTTATCTACACCACCTGTCCCGGCCCCTGTCCGATTATCACCGCCGGTATGGTCAAAGTCCAGGCGGCCGTGGCGCGCGATTCCCATGTCCAACTGGTCACTTTCACCGTCGATCCTCAAGACGACACCCCGGCGGTGCTGGCGGCCTACGCAAACCGGTTCGGCGCTAATCCGAACCGGTGGTGGTTTCTCACCGGGCCTGAGAAACAGATCGATGACCTCATCGAAAATGGCTTCTACCAGGTCGTCCAGGACAACCGCGGCCAGCCGCTACAGCCGGGCCAATTTCTGGTTACTCACAGCACCAGGCTCGTTCTCGTCGACGCCAATGGCGTGGTGAGGGGGGCTTATGACGGCATTGGCGACGATGGCCGCGCCGATCTGCTTGCTGGCATTAAGACTCTTGAAAAAGAGGATCAGTAAAACACATACGGCGCGGTTTCAACTTAAAGCAATTGCAATAATTCTAGTTATTCTTGACTAGTCCTCGAAATCCGGCATTTTTCCACTCCGGCATCGTAGGCTAAGGTCAGCCTTCCGCCGCTAAACATCGAAAAATTTTGAAAAAACATGGCAGGACAGAGGTCGATTCTTTGTTGGCCACATCGCTTAAAATCAGCGCTAAAGGAAATCGGCCATGCATAGCAAGAATCTGATCCGGGCAGTTATTTTTGCAGTTAGCGCTATTCTCTTGAATGGTTGCGCCACGACTCCAATGTCCCAGCTGGACCGTTATACCGCCGCCGATGTGCCGGCTTTTGCTTCCTCCGAGACTGCGGTGAAACCGCGCAAGGCTGGCCCACCGCAGCCCGCCGACCTGCCCGGTAAAGGGTTGGCACAGCATCCAATGCTTTATGTTGGAGAGGGTTACAACAAGATGTTCCTCGTCAAAGACGGCAAAATCGTCTGGACCTATTCCACGGGTGGCGGAAATGAATTTGACGATATTTGGATGCTCTCCAACGGCAACATTCTTTTCAGCCGGATGGGGTATGTCGAGGAGATCACCCCCGACAAAAAAGTCGTCTGGCGTTTCGACGCACCTAATTTTGCCGCGAAGGATACGACGCACACCGAAATCCATTGTTGCCAGCCGATCGGGCTGGATAAGGTTTTGTTTATCGAAAACGGCCTTCCGCCCAAGCTCCTGGTGGTTAATATCAAGACCCACGCGGTCGAGGTGAAGCATACCCTGCCATGCAAGAGCATGACTGATATCAAGATCATTCATCCGGAATTCCGCCGGGTGCGCTACACCGCGCAGGGAACGTACCTTGTTCCTTTCTTGAACATGGGCAAAGTCGTCGAATATGATAAAAATTTCAACGAAGTTTGGAGTTATGACGTCAAATCACCATGGGCCGCGATTCGTCTTAAGAATGGCAATACACTGATCACCGATGAATCCGACAAAAAGATGGTTGAAGTCACTCCGCAAAAGAAAATTGTCTGGCAACTTACACCGGAGGATCTGCCGGCCAAATACCGGTACGTCAACACCCAAAGCTGCACACGCCTGGCCAATGGCAATACCATCGTCTGTTCGCGGGGAGGCGGCAAAGGCGTCAAAGGTCCTCATCCCCAACTCGTCGAGGTCACTCCGGACAAGAAAGTCGTCTGGGTTCTCCAGGACTGGGCCGATTTGGGCCCCGCGACCGCCGTGCAAATTCTGGACGATCCCGGAGTTCCGGAAAATCCAGGAGAATCGGAGCATTGATTTTTTATTGGTAACCACATGTCCCCTATGAATCACAAAATTATATATCCTCTTTTCGTTCTCCTTAGCCTTACCGCTTTGCCGTTACGCGCGGCCGATTCCGCTGTGGCAGCTTCAACTGCCGGGACCGATTCCACCAGCGCCAATTCCACCAATCCCTTTACACCGCCGAATTTTCCGTTGCCGGTGTTTCGGGACAAGACCTATAGCGTGAAGGACTTCGGAGCGACGGGTGAGGGAAAAGCCGACGACACAGCCGCAGTCGACCGAGCGATTGAGAAATGCAACGGAGACGGCGGAGGTACGGTATTCTTTCCCGCCGGCAAGTATTTGGTGGCTTCGGTTCATTTGAAAAGCAATATTCAAATGATGCTCGATAAGAATGCGGTGATTTCCGGCATGGCCGGTGCGTTTGAAAAACCCGAGCCTAATGAATATGCCAAATATCAGGATGGAGGACATAGCCACTTCCACGATGCCCTGATGTGGGGAGACCAGATTGAAAATTTCGCGCTTATTGGCGGGCAGGTTAATGGCGGTGGACCCATCGGGCATGGCGACCCCAAACCGGGCAACGGCGACAAGCTCGTGGCCATTACCAATGGGAAAAACTTACTGTTCAAAGGCGTCACCCATTTGAAGGGAGGCCATTTTTGCTATCTCTTAAACAACTGCCAGAACATCACCGTAATCAATGTGGTCATCAAAGAATCTCGCGACGCCATCGATCTGATGGGTTGCAGCAATGTGCAAGTCCATGACTGTAATTTTACCGGATGCGGGGATGACACGCTGGGAATCAAGAGCGATTATGCCCTTGGCAAAACGATCAACAGCGCGAATATCTACGCGTGGAATTGTTATTTTGAATCGGGCTGCAACGGCCTTCAATTCGGCTCCGAAACCGCCGGTGATTTTCATAACGTCAATATCTGGGATATCAGAATCGGAAAGGCGCTCAAAGCCGGCATTGGCATAACGACCAATGACAGCGCCGTTATCGATGACGTCCATTATAACAATATTACGATCAAAGGCGCGACCACTCCGCTCTATATGCTCACGACGAGCAGGATGCGGACGGGTGATAAGAGCAGAAAAATCGGTACGATTAAAGACGTTACTATCACCAATGTTACGGCGACTGATTGTCAGGGAGGCCGCATGGGGCCTCCCCAGCCCAGCACGATTTCGGGATGGCCCTCGGTTCATTTCCAAAACATTGTCCTGGAGAACGTCAAAATAACTTATAAGGGCGGTGGAACCTCGGCGGAAGCTAACGTCGTGCCCGGTTATCCGAAAGATTATTCGCCCAAGAGCTTCGGAACGCGGCCCGCGGCCGGTCTTTATGCCCGGAACGTTGACGGACTCGTTTTGCGCAATGTCAATTTCACCTACGAAAACGCAGATCAGCGGCCTCCTCTCGTTATCTCTGACGTGAACGGTTTGGAATTGGATAATTTCACTTCCCAAAAGGCGGAGGGAGTCGACATGATGAAGCTGATTCATGTTCAAAATCTGAACGTGCATAATTGTCCCGGTTTGCCTGATCAGAAGGGGGCAAGCGTTGTCCAGAAGTAAGGTTAGGGGCTACGCGAGGCCGCCCGAAAAAAGAGCCAAGCCGGGCGTGCCAGTCGCGTCTTCTTCATTTCAAAGGTGCCTTATCTCGGGCATCATTCCGATGCTATTTGAACGATCATGCCCTTGCGCGTCATATCCGGCACCGCCGGTGGTATTCACCTGAAATCACCGAAGCGCCATCTTTTGCGCCCGACGCAGGATCGCATCCGGCAGGTGATTTTTTCGAGTTTGGCGGAATATGTCCCCGGCGCGCGGGTGCTTGATCTTTACGCCGGAACCGGTTCGTTCGGCATCGAAGCCTTGAGCCGGGGCGCCTCCTCGGCCACTTTTGTCGAGCAGGATGTTGAAGCGGCGCAATGCATCCGGGAAAACTTGCTCCACTGCCGGTTCCACGGGGAGGTGAGACGTGAAGATGCGCTCTCCTATTTGGATAAAGCGCCGGAGGAAAAATTCGATCTTGTCTTTGCCGACCCGCCCTACGTCAAAAGCAGGGTTTTGCTGAACGGCGAATCGCTTTTAAACAGGGTGTTGCCGCACCTTGCCACGGATGGGATTTTTATTTTGGAACATTATGCAAGGCACCAGGTACAAATTGCCTTGGATTGGGAAATCATTCGGCACCGCACATATGGGGAGACGGGTCTTACCTTTTTAAGGTTTTTGCATAAGAAATAGAAAATTATGTTCTTCCATAATGGCTTATAAAAAAGCCATTTGCATAAAAAAAGATGTATGGTCAATTTAGTGGTTGTCCTTGGTATGCCCTTTGCTGGAAAGGAAACGGCCATGACGCTTAAATCCGATCAAAATATCTCCAAAACAAGCAGTAATACGATACGGCCTGCGCGGAAGGCTTCGAAAAGGCCGATCGAAACTACCCGTCTTTTCATTGACGTCAACGAGGCCATTCGGCGTTCGCAAGTTCTGACGTTGACCCGTTACGTCGAATAGGCGAGAGGATGGAAGTGGGCGTCTCTTGGCTCTCCGCCAAGAGACGCGAAAGTGGCACGACCTTCTCAACCATTCATTCCGCGCCGGTACCCGTCAGCTTTTCAGAATTCTGCGCGCTTCGTCCAGAGATTGCCGCTGTTCGGTCGTGACTTTGGGAAACTCGAGCTTGAGAGAGTCGAGCGCATCGATCACCGCCGCGCCCACGACCAGGCGCGCGAACCGCTTATCATTGGCGGGGACGACGTACCACGGGGCTGCAGGGCTGGAGGTATGGCAGATCATATCTTCGTAAGCCTGCATGTAGTCGTCCCAATAGGCCCGTTCTTTGAGATCGGAAGCGGAAAACTTCCAATTTTTGGCCGGTTCATCAAGCCGGGCGAGGAAACGGCGCTTTTGTTCCGATTTGGAGATGTGGAGAAAGAATTTTCGGATGATAACGCCGTTACGGGCCAGATATCGCTCGTAAGCGTTGATGTCATGGAAACGTTCCTTCCAGATATGCCGGGTGATCAGAGATTCGGGAAGCTTCTCCGCTTTAAGAAATTCTTTGTGCACGCGAACGACCAGCACTTCCTCGTAATAGCTGCGGTTGAAGATGCCGATTTTACCCCGCTCCGGCAGCGCCACGGCGGTCCGCCAGAGAAAATCATGCCTGAGTTCCAGTGAGGAAGGCGATTTAAACGAAGTAACCTGGCAGCCCTGTGGATTGATTCCCGACATCACGTGCTTGATCGTGCCGTCCTTGCCCGCGGCATCCATGGCCTGGAAAATCAGGAGAAGCGACCACCGTTCCTGAGCGTAGAGCTTTTCCTGCAAATGGGAGATGACATTAATACCTGCGTTCAATAGCTCCTGGGCCTGTTCGTCGGATTTCAATCCGGGTGTTTCACCGGGATCGATATCCTTGAACCGGAATTTGGAACCTTCGCTCACGCGATAGCGCTCGGCGAAACCGGCGATTTTTTTGCGGTTGAATTTCATTTTTTGGCGGGTCTTTGGGCCGGATGACAGATTTCCTGGACGATGGAGACGACGCCGGAGACATCGGTGAGATCGCCGAGCAGTTCATAGAGATGGAGACGGGGCAATTTCAGGCTGAGCCGGAGCCGGCCAAGGTCAGCCGAGAGTTCATGCCATTCTTCGGTGGCGTTGCTCAGATTGTAATCGACCAGAATGCGCTCGATGCGGATACGGGTGCGACCGCCTTGCGGCTGAAAATCGAGCACGACACAACTAGGGCAAAGGTCGGAATGCCAGCGCGTTTCGTAAAGGTAGAAAAAGACCAGCAGGCGATTAACCAGAAGACTCAGCACCAGGCCGGCGAGAGCGTAGCCCGCGCCCACGGCCATGCCGATGGCCGCCGCGACCCAGATTCCCGCCGCTGTGGTCATGCCGCTAACCGTGTTCCGTCCATGGAGGATCGCGCCGGCGCCGAGAAAACCGATGCCGGTGACGATCTGCGCCGCCACCCGGCCCGAATCGCCCGTGGTGCTGGTAAAGGCGAACGAAAGCATCGTGAAAATAGCCGAACCGAGGCAGACCAGGGTCATCGTGCGCAGGCCTGCCGGTTTTTCGCGCCGCTGGCGTTCGCTGCCGATAATAATGCCGCAGAACACGGCGACGGCGACCAAGGCTGGATTGCACCACGCCGCCGGCAGCAGGAGATGCCAATCTTGCTGCAAGAAGGAAGAATTCATGAGCAAGCGCTTATCGTAGGACTGATCAAGCTGGATAGACAAGCTCTCAAACCATGCGGGTCAATTTGCCGATTTGCCGAAAATCAACGAAGCAACAATCCGTCATTCCGAGCTTGCCGGGAAAGGTACTCCACCGGGAATATTTAGCGTTGCTTGCGGTGGATACGACTGCGCGGATTTTTTCCAATACGGTTTCGCTGAAACGAAAATTTGTGGAACGGAGCCGGGACCCGGGACAAAGCCTCCTCGAATTTGAGCCGGCCGTTTGCATCGGCAATATGTGTGGCACCCTGACTTCGACCAACGGTCTTTTATTCGCTATTTTGTTCCAAAAATGTATTCGATATTAGCCTGATATTTTTCCCCCGGCTTGAGTTCCGTGGAGGGGAAGTTGGGATGATGCGGAGAATCGGGAAAATGCTGCGCTTCCATGGAAAAGGCGCAATAGGGCGTGTATTCGACGCCACCTTTCCCGGTCAGCGTGCCGTCGAAAAGATTTCCCGTATAGAATTGAGCGCCCGGTTGGTCGGTGAGAACTTTAAGATCGCGGCCGCTATTGGGATCGTAGACCTCGCCGATTTCGGACATGGAATTTTTACCTTCTTTATTGAGGACGTAATTGAAATCATATCCCGGAGGTTTGTTGCCGAAATCGTTGATATGGGTCTTCAAAACCGTGGGCTGGCGCAGGTCCCAGGGGGTTCCGGTGACGGAGCGAATCTCACCCGTCGGGACTGAGGTGGCATCCACCGGGGTGAAGGCATCGGCGTTCAAGGTGGCGATGTCGTTCAAGATTGTACCGTGGCCAGGGCCGGACAAATTAAAGAGGGTGTGATTGGATAAATTCACCACCGTCGGTTTGTCGGTTGTGGCGTCATAATGAACGGTAAAATGATTATCATTGGTCAGGGTAAAGGTAACGCTGACCTGGAGATTGCCGGGGAAACCTTCTTCTCCATCGGGACTGAGACGGCTCAAACGAATGGAGGGGGGATCCTGGCTGAGCACTTTGGCGGACCAGAGGTGGCGGTTGAAGCCAAGCTTGCCGCCGTGCATGGTATTGGGGCCGCTATTTTTGGTCAGGGAGTAGGTGTGGCCCTCAAGGGTGAGCTGCCCCTGGCCGATCCGATTGATGTAGCGCCCCATGGTGCCAAAATTTAATTTCGCGGCGGCATAAGCAGCGGGAGTGTCGAAACCAAGCGCGATATCTTCGAACTTTCCCTGGCGGTCGGGCGTGACGATGCTCACCACCGTTGCGCCGTAATCCATAATGCCGGCGCTCAGGCCATTGGCATTTGTCAAGGTATAGAGGGTAACGGGTCCTTCCGAACATTGGCCAAATGGCCGGGAGACAACACTGGGAGAAGCGGCCCCGAAAAGGAGAGTTGGACCAAGGGCGGAAAAAAGTCCAATCCACATCAAATCAGAAGATATTTTCAGCATGAGAAACGAATTTTATTTGGTTAGACACGCAGACAAAAAGTCATTGTCGCTGTTGAAGTTGGGAGTACCGACGACATTACCGGACATGGGGCGAAATTCAATTTCAAAGTTATTCTTTGTAAATCCATAATTCCCATTTTAAGGCACCCCGAGAGGTCTTTACATTAATTTAACCGGTATGCTTTTATGATCTCATTCCGAATTTTTATGAATAAACTTTTTCTTCCTCTCGTCATCGCCCTTTTTGTCGCGGGCAGACTTACGGTTATTGCGGACGCGGCGCAAAATTTTCAACCCGAT
>DATJMI010000159.1:0-15617 GCA_035508775.1 Methylacidiphilales bacterium | reverse complement strand
GAAGCATCAATTACTATCTGCATCAATTGAAACAAGGTCCTGATGGGAAACTTCATATCTCTCGCGGTTATTCGCCCGAATATCCCAAGCAGCCGACTCCCAATCCCGACTGCAATATCGACCTCGCCTTGCTGCGCTGGGGATGCCAGACGCTGCTCGATATTTGCGACCGCCTCAAAATAAATGATCCGCTGATTCCCAAGTGGAAAGACACGCTGGCCAATCTCACTCCTTATCCGACCGATAAGAATGGACTCATGATTTCCGCCTCGGTCCCTTTTGCCGAATCGCACCGGCACTTTTCGCATCTGCTCATGGTCTATCCGCTCTATATCATGAATCCCGAGCAGCCGGAAAACCGCGATCTCGTGATCAAATCGCTCAACTACTGGATGGGCATGCCCAAAGCCCTTCAGGGCTATTCTTACACGGGCGCCGCTTCCATTTCCGCCTTGCTGGGGAAGGGGAATGATGCGGCCATGTATCTCAATAAACTTCTCGATACCAAGGTTCATCCAAACACCATGTACACGGAAGCCGGACCGGTTATCGAGACGCCCCTGTCGGGCGCCGCATCCATACATGATATGTTGTTGACGAGTTGGGGCGATAGGATCCGGGTTTTCCCCGGCGTGCCCGATTCGTGGAAAGATGTTACCTTTTATCATCTTCGCGCGCAGGGCGCATTTCTTGTGAGCGCCGTTCGCAAGGGAGGGCAGACCCAGTTTGTGCAAATCGAAAGCCTGGCGGGAGAACCGTGCCGGGTGTGGACCGATATGCGGAATCCGGTGACCGATAGTTCCGTGCCGGTCCAATCCGCCGGCGATGGCGTCGTGGAGATCGGATTGAAGAAAGGCGAGTCGGTGACGCTTTATCCCAAAGGTAGCCATCCCGATTTGACCATTGCCGCCGTGGCGGAACAAAAGGATCGATGCAACTACTGGGGTTTTAACGAATCTTCGAAAGGGACGAGTCGGCAGACGGAATAGGGATTTTTCGCGTTCGCCCATCTGGAAAAAGTGTAGTGCATAAAGTGGCAATATTTTCAAACGGTATCGCCCTCCGTATCCAGGAGCAAAAATAAATGCGTTTTTTGAATTGGAACCATCGAAAAGTTCAGAATCTCACCCCTTGGAAATTTGGATGTTTATCGCAGCGAGAGTGTTTATGAGCTTCGGAATCGGCATCCTAGCGATGATCTACTTCCCCGATATTGCCGAATGGCTGGCGGTGCCATCTATTATTATTGGCCTTATCCTGCTTATTTTTGCTGCCAAAGGCCTTTTCCGTAAGACCAATTTAAATTAGCCACTGCCCACCCTTTGCTAATTTTGATATAGATACTATTTTGAGGTAAGCTTACCTATCTCATGGCCCAGGAACCGAAGCCATCTTCCCCCGGCGCCGGACGCGCCGGGCCGGACCCGCTCGTGATTGCGCCCGCCGGCGAGATTAAAAATAAACCCGATCCTCAAGCGGCGGAACTTATCAATTTCAGCCCAACGATGGCCAATGAAGCCAATTTGTCCGTCGGCAAATCCGATGCCGCCATCTTAAGGCGGCGCGCCACCATGCGCTGGGTCGCCGCCCTTGGTTCGCTGACCCTTTTTGCCGCCGTCTTATTTCTCGGGCCTGGCCTCTACCGCGATTTCAAATCGTGGCGCGCCGCCGTTCTCGCGCTCAAGGGCGAGCAACTTGTCCAAAAGAACCAAATAGAGGAGGCCATCGTCACCATTCATTCCGCCTTCATGCTCTCGCCCGATTCTCCCGAAGTTTTGCGGGCCATGGCGCAAATTCTCACCGCGCTCAACGTTCCCGACGCCATGGCCTATTGGAATTGGCTCCTGGAGACCAAAGACGCCACCGACGATGACCGCCGGGCCGCCGCCGAATGCGCCATGCAGAACGATTTCTATGAGGAGGCTTCCCACATCATCCGCGATCTCCTTTTGCGCAATGACAAAGATGCCCGCAACGAGCTTCTCGCCGCGCGGTGGGCGGTCCAGCGCGGCACCCCGGCGCAAACGATGCACTTCGCAACGCGAGCCGTTGAGGATGATCCCACTTACCCGCCCGCCGTTCTCTTTCTCGCCGTCCAGGAACTGGGCAATCCTTATCTCCATCAGAAAGGCATCGATTCGCTCTTCAATCTGGCCGGCTCCAATGACAGCGATGGTCTCAAAGCGCTCCATTATCTTTCCTTCGATGCCACTCTCAAACCGGATGAAATCGACCGCGTCATCGCCCGGCTTCATTCCCATCCTCTGGCTGGCGAATTTGAACGCATCGCCGCGATGACCCTCGAGATCAAGCGTCATCCCGGGCAAAAAGAAGCGTTGATCAGCCAGGCTATTGCCGCGCATCAAAACGCCGCCCCCGCCGACATCGCCACCTTTATCGAATGGCTCAATAGCCATGGCGGTGCGGCGCGCGTTCTCAAATTCATTTCCCGCGAACGGGCCCTTTCGAACCCGGACATTTTTTCCGCATATATAGATGCGCTGGGCAGTCTCCAACGATGGGCTGATCTTAAAGAAATGCTCACCGGCATAACCGTTCCGCTCGATGCTTCCCTGGTCGAAGTCTATTTGTCGCGTTGCTCCGCTGAAACGGGCGATGACGAGGGCGCCGAACTTCACTGGCAAAAAGCCGTGGCCTCCGCCGCCTACGACCCGGCTGAGAGCCTGCACCTCGCCCTCTACGCCGAAAAATTCGGCCAAAACGAACGCGCCGCCGCCATTTACCGCACCCTCACTCAGGATCCTCTCATCGACCGCATCGCCTATCTCGGCCTTTTACGGGTTTTGGACGGCCAGGACACGCGGACGCTGCGCAATATTCTCGACCAAATGGTCGCGCGCTGGCCCAGGGACCGCGACATCGCCAGCCAGGACATCTACTACAATCTTCTCCTGAACGACCGCGTCCAGGACATGCATCAGCGCGCTGCCAGCATTCTCGCCGACGATCCCTACAGCGTTTCTCACCGCACCAACGCCGCCTTAGCCTGCCTCCGGTCCAACGATCCTGCCGGCGCTTTCCACGTCTATAGCGGCGTGACCATCGATTGGCGCCGTGTCTCTCCGCCCGATCTCGTCATCTACGCCGCCACGCTCAACGCCAACGGGAATGCCGCTGCCGCGCGCCGGCTTCTTGTCTCGGTCGACCGCAACGCCTTGTGCCCCGAACTGCGCGATCTTATCAAATCGATTTAAGGGGATCGATCAGCTCAAAACGGAACGCTCGACGACATTTATATGCTCAATCAATGCCAGTCGGGAAGTAGTTGCGGCGCAACATCCATCATACATCCAGCAATGCCTCCCAGGCAAAGTACGCCCAAAATCAGACATGAACCATACCAAACTCCACGTTCTTTTACCGTTAAGAAAAATATAAAATGACCCAGGCAAATGGCTATACATAGGAGCCCGAGTCCAAGAAGAAAAATGCCGGAGACGCCCAAGTAATTTCCTGACACTTTAAAGAATCCTTCAAAAAGCGTAAGGGGAGAGGAAAAGAGCGAGTTAATAAAAAGAGAGATGAACGAGCCCACGGTTTGCGGTAGAGATCCGCTTGATATCGATATTTCTCCAATTTTATAGGAGGTATTATCGCTATTAGGTATCATAAAGCCCCCAATGACGCCCGAAAACCAGACTGTACCATACCAAATAAGAATACGTTTCCAAACGGGAGGCGCATGGACCGGTTTGACCTGTATGTTTTCCATTGAATGAGGAGATAATTAAGACCCTGGGATTTTATCTGAAAATGATACCTGACATCTTTATTTAGACGGCAGAACAGCTTCACCGCAAAGAGAATCTGCCGTGTGTGCAGCACGTGCCGTTCGCAGACCTCTTTTCGATGTGCCCCACATCTGCTTTCCTGATAATCTCTAGCTCCATCTTCCGCCGGAATGAGTCCTTCCCAAAAATCGAAAAACGACCTCTCTCTCACCCGGTTTTGGATCGTCGCGATCACGCTCATGGCTCTGGCGCTCGGGGGGGCGACCGAATTGGGGGCTCAGACCATCGTGGCCGCGGTGACCGCCTTTATCCTTTTGGCCGCGCCTCCCCGGCATTCTCTGGGCACGTGGCCCAACATCCTTTTCGCCGCCTTTTTTATTCTCTCTCTCTCCGCCTGGCTTCCCGCCGCCTGGTTTCCGGAGCCGCTCTGGCGGCAACAACTCACGGCCGATCTTCAATTTTCCCTGCCCGTGACGCGCACCCCGCAGCCTTATCTGACCACCCAAGCCTGTGCGCTTCTCCTGATCGGTCTTGTCTGGGCCTATAATCTTTTGAGTCAGCGCTGGAACCGCGCCCAGCGCTTGCAGGCCGTCTCTCTGCTTGTGCTCGGCGTCGCCGTTCTCGCTTCGGTCTCCGTCCTGGCTTATACCTTCGGTTTCCATATTCCCGGCTGGAAACAGGAACAAAACCGCGGCTGGTTTCCCAATCGCAACCAGACCGCCGACGTGCTGGCGCTGGCCGGCATCCTCAACTACGCGCTCGTCGTGGAGCGCCTGCGCAGGCAGGACCGTGCCGGCTGGTTCTGGCTTGCCACCCTTTTGCCCATCGGCGCTGCTCTTGTCGTCAGTTATTCCAGGTCCGGAATTATTCTGTTCTTTGCCGGCATCGCTCTTTGGCATCTCTGGCCCGGTTCACAACGGCAATCGGCCAAACAGATCGCTTTAAGCGTCAGCCTCATCTTGATCCTTCTGGCTCTCTTCCTTCTGTTCGGCGGGGAGACTCTCGCCCGGTTTCAAAGCCGTCCGGGCACGGATGTTTCCCACGCCACGAACGTCGACGCCGGTTTTCGCCTCTCGATTCAGAAGGATGCTCTTCGCTTTTCCCTTCAGGCCCCCTGGCTGGGCGTCGGCTTGGGTAATTTCGAGGCTCTTTTTGCCACGGCGCGCCACGATTCCGCCAACCAAAGCCGGGCTGTTCACCCCGAAAGTGACTGGCTCTGGACCGCTTGCGAAATGGGCTGGCCGGCGGTTCTGCTTTTGCTGGCGGGAACCGGCTGGTGGTTGCGCCAATGCCTTCCTTTCGAGCCTGAGAAACGGGGCGAATCGTTGCGCCGCGCTTTGGTCATCGCGGTTCTGATGTTTCTTTTGCATGGCTTGGTCGATGTTCCCGGCCATCGCGTCGGTTCGCTTTGGTTTGCCCTCCTTCTGGCCAGCCTCGCGCTTCCCCCTTCCGGACGGCTCGAAATACCCGAACATTTTCTCCTCACTGCCTTGCGCCCGGCGGCACTTTTTTTCCGCGGCGTGGCGCTGCTCATCCTGGTGGTGGCTGGTTGGTGGGCTTCCTCGCTCAATGCGAACCTCGGCATGGGAATCGTGTCCGCCGGCAGCGCCGATTCTGCGCAGGACAGCCTTGGCGACGACATCTATCAAGCTGCTTTTCGCGGCGACTGGTTTCCGCCCACCACCGCCGGTCTGGCGCAGCTTCATGCCCGCATTGCCGACATGATCGCCCAAAGACAGGCCGACGAAGTCGCGGAACTGACCACCGCCGCGCTCAAAATCGCGCCGCTCGACTGGACCCTGTATTTCCAGCGCGCCGGGGCCGAAGTTTACCTGCCGGGCCGTCTTTCCCAGGCCGGCGCCGATTTCCTGGTCGCCCGCGCCCTGGAGCCTCATTGGCCGAAACCGTGCTTCGACGAAGGCGTGATCTGGCTCGCCGTCGATCAACCCGACCTCTGCATGGACGCCTGGCAGGAGGCGCTTCGCCGCGATCCCGCCTCCAGCCACGATCTTTTCGCCGACATGATGCGCGCCTCGGAGGCCAACGACCTTGTCCGCGAAGACCTCGCCGGTCTGGCCGTGACCGATACCGGCTATCTTCTCATCTTTCTCGATAACGCCACGCCGAAAGAAACCGAAAGTATCATCGCCCATTTC
Organism: Methylacidiphilales bacterium; assembly: GCA_035508775.1. Taxonomy (GTDB): domain Bacteria; phylum Verrucomicrobiota; class Verrucomicrobiia; order Methylacidiphilales; family UBA1321; genus JABDGH01. The sequence continues at coordinate 9,709 of DATJMI010000159.1, read as the reverse complement.
CTCGCCATCGATCCGGACTTGAAAACTCTCAGCCCGGCTCAGCGCGGGACCGTCTTCGCCGATTGGTGGCGCGCGGGCGACCAGGCTGCGCTTATCGGCCATCTTCTTGATCATCCCGAATGGCAAAAACAGGGCTGGCCCTGGCTCGCCCGTTTCTACGCCCGCCAAAAAGATTTCCCGCGCGCCTGGCAAGTCATCGCCGCCCGCGCCGTTCTTCCCACGTTGCCCGCCGATAACACCGGCCAGGCGCTCGCCGATCTCGAGCGCTCCTTCTACGCTACTCCCGATAACACCGCGGCGGGGCTTGTCCTTCTCCAGGCCGAACTCAGGGCGGGAAAAATGGAGGATGCTCTCGATACCGTCCGCGCCGTGGAAAAAAATCCCGATTGTCCTCCCTGGCTCTCTTCCTATGAAGCCCAGCTCTGGGCCGCCAAACAACAATGGGAACTTGCCTGGGATGCCTGGAGCCGGAATGATAATCGCTAGAGTATACTAGATCCATGTCCGTAATAAGGAGCATCGTATGAGTAAATCGAGACTCGTGGTGTTTGCCCCTGGGGATTGCGTGGATCATTTTTTTCCTGTCCGGCTCATGGTGCCCATGATAGGGGAACAGGCGCAGAAATGCGCCGGTTTACGCGACTGACCAACGGTTTTTCAAAAAGGTGGAGAACCATGAGCATTCTGTTGCGCTTCATTTCATGCATTACAACTTTTACTGGATACACAAGTCGCTTCGCGTCACTCCCGCCGTGGAAGCAGGTATCGCGGACAACGTTTGGAGCTTGGAGGAAGTGGTTGCGCTATTGGATTGAAAGCCTAAAATGACCTTGTGATCTCAGAACGTTGGAAAAAACTATTTTCCACTGAGCCCTGCGGGCGCTGGATGTTTCTGACGATAGGTATAAACATCGGAATAAATCTGCCAGTAATTTGTGGCCTGATGCAAGAAGGGCCAGAATTTGGCGCTTTGCAGATTGGCGGCTTTGCTTGTTGGATAATCGCCCTATCTAAGGAACAAGAAGCTCAGCACAAGAGGTCGCGCGAGGATAAGGCCGCGAAAGAGGGCGGGATTTCAAACTGATACACTGCCGCCAAGCCAACGCCCTTGACGAAGTGAACAGCAATGGAAAGAATGGCAAAGTTTCGTCCGGTTTCGAAAGCCATTCTCATCGTTCCCAAGTGCAACTTGGGAACGAGGGAAGAAATGCCCTTCCGGACCGACGCGATCCGGGAACCCCGTTGTGGGCGCTTGCCCTGGTCGGTCTGGCCGCGCTCGGCGCTTACGCCAACAGCTTTTCGGGCCGGTTTTTCTTCGACGATTCCCGCGCCATCCAGGATAACCCCAGCATCCGCCGGTTCTGGCCGCCCTGGTCGCCCTTGTTGCCTCCCAGCGATTTGACCGTCGGCGGCAGGCCCGTTCTCAACCTCAGTTTCGCGCTGAACTACGCCGCCAACGGCTTGTCGGTTTGGGGTTATCATGCCGTCAATCTCGCGATCCACATCCTGGCCGGGTTGACTCTCTTCGGCCTCACGCGGCGCACGCTTCTCCAGCCGGTGTGCCGGGAAAAATTCGGCGCCGATGCCTTGCCGCTGGCTCTGGCCATCGCTCTTCTCTGGACGCTCCATCCGCTCCAAACCGAAGCGGTGACCTACATTTCCCAGCGGGCCGAGTCGCTGATGGGTCTCTTTTACTTGCTCACCCTTTACGCCTTTGTTCGCGCGGTTGGTCCCGCCCGGCCGCGCTCATGGTTCGTTGTCTGCGTGGCGGCATGCTTCCTGGGCATGGCGACCAAGGAAGTGATGGCCACGGCTCCGTTCATGGTGCTCATTTATGACCGGACCTTTGTAGCCGACAGCTTTCGCGAGGCTTGGCGTCAGCGGAGCCGCCTTTACATCGCCCTTGCCGCCTCCTGGCTGATGCTGATCTGCGCCTTGCCCGGCGCTGGTCATCGGGCCGTTGGGTTTGAGCAAGGCGTGACGCCGTGGAGTTACGCGGCCACCGAATGCGGCGCCATCCTCCATTATCTGGCGCTGGTTTTCTGGCCCCATCCGCTCGTGATCGATTATGGCCTGAATAGGACTCACGATCTCCGCCAGGTCTTGCTCCCGGGATTGATCCTCGCGGTTCTTGGAGCCGCCACCGTGATCGCTTTCGCGCGCCGTTCCCTCATCGGTTTCGCGGGCCTCTGGTTTTTTGTGATCCTGACCGTCACCTCCAGCGTCATTCCGGTGGCGGCATCTCCGATGGCGGAACACCGGCTCTACCTTCCTCTCGCGGCGCCGGTCGCGTTGGTGGTGCTCGGTCTCTATTCCTGGATCGGACGCCCGGCGCTGGCCCTCGCGGCGGCGCTGGCGGCTCTCTGCGGTCTCCTCACGTTCCAGCGCAATGAAGATTACCGGTCGGAGATCACGCTCTGGCGGCAGGCGGTCGATTTTAACCCCGGCAATGCGCGGGCTCACAACAACCTCAGTTACGTTCTTCTGCAAAAAGGGCATGTGGATGAGGCGATTGCCCAAGGCCAGAAAGCCCTCGCCATCGATTCCAGTTTCGCCGATATCCACAACAACCTCGGCAACGCCTTTCTGCGCAAGGGGCGGATTGGCGACGCGATGACGGAATACCGGAAGGCGCTGGAAATCGATCCCGCTTACGCGGGAGCCTGCTACAATCTCGGAAATGTTTTCCTGCAGGAAGGACAAACGGAACAGGCGGTGACCCAGTATCAAGAGGCGCTGAAAATCGATCCGGACTACGCCGCCGCCAGCAACAATCTCGGCAAGGCGTTTATCATCGAGGGACAAATCGACGCCGCCATGAGCCAGTTTGAAAAAGCCGTGGAGGACGATCCCCATAGCGCCGAAGCCCGCAACAATTATGGCAATGTCCTCTTGCAAAAAAGCCGGACCGGCGATGCGATTGCCCAATATCGGGAGGCCCTGAGAATCGATCCCGCCTTCGCCAATGCTTATAATAATCTCGGCAAGGCCCTCCTGGACGAAGGTCAAGTGGACGAAGCCATCTTGCAATTTCAGGAGGCGATCCGTTTAAAGCCTGACTATGCCGAAGCGCAAAGTAATCTGGCCAAAGCGCGGGCCAGGGCGGCTTCCGATAAAAATTCCAAAACGTGAAATTCCTCCACGTCATCCATTCGGTCAATCCGCAGGGCGGCGGCCCCATCGAAGGTATCCGGCAACTCTCCGCCGCGCTGCTCGAACTCGGCCACCGTGTCGATGTGCTCAGCCTCGATGCTCCCGATTCTCCCGGCGTCGACGGCTTTCCGCTGCCCCTTTTTCCCCTCGGCACGGGTCGCCGCGGTTACGGTTATTCCGCGCGGGTGCTTCCCTGGCTGATCCGGCACGCCTGCCACTATGACTTCGTCTTGGTCAATGGCCTCTGGCAATACGGCAGCTTCGCTGTCTGGCGCGCTTCCCGCCAAACCCAGCTCCGCTATGGCGTTTTTCCCCACGGGATGCTCGATCCCTGGTTCAAGCGCCATTATCCGCTCAAGCATCTCAAAAAGCTCCTCTACTGGCCTTGGGCCGAATACCGGGTCCTGCGCGATGCCGAGGTGGTTTTTTTCACCTCCGACGAGGAACGCCTTGCCGCCCGCGAATCCTTCCGCCTCTATCGCTGCCGGGAGCATGTCCTGGGCTACGGGATCGCCCCGCCGCCTGCCGATGCCCCGGCTTGCCGGGCCTCATTCGAACAGAAGTTTTCCATCCCTCCGGTCACACGGCCCCTTCTTTTTCTTGGCCGGATTCACGAGAAAAAAGGCTGCGATCTCCTCCTGCGCGCGCTCCATGACATCCTTTCATCGCGCGATTGCCCCACCCCGCCACTCCATCTCATCATGGCCGGTCCCGCCGATGATGCCTATGGCCAGCGCATGCGCGAATTAAGCCGCCAGCTTGGACTTGAAAACCACGTGACCTGGACTGGTATGCTCGCCGGCGAGATCAAATGGGGCGCTTTCTACGCCACCGATGCCTTCATCCTCCCCTCTCACCAGGAAAACTTTGGGGTTTCCGTGGTGGAAGCCCTGGCTTGCGGCCTGCCTGTTCTCATTTCCGACCGGGTCAATATCTGGCGCGAGATTTCCAGTGATCAGGCCGGATTGGTCGAAACCGACGATCTGGCCGGTACCATCCGCCTTCTCCGCCGCTGGGCCGCGCTGCCGCCGCCCGAGAAGGACTCGATTCGAATCAATGGCCGCCTTTGCTTCGAAAAGCGATTTCATGTCAATTCGGTGGCTATAAATTTAATAAATTGTTTAAAAGGCTAACCATGGATTATTCCCTTAGAATGAGAGCATTGCGACAATAACGGCATACAGATTAACAGTTCAAAATGATACAACGTGGTTGACGTTTTGCAGATTAGTGTTATAAAATGATACATGCTTCTCAGAGGGTCTATGCCCAGCCGTGCTTGCTTGGTTGCCGTTGCCTATTGTGCCTTGGGAACCGCCGCTAGCGCCCAGATTACGGGTCTGGACGCCATCTTTGTATCGCAAGATACCGGGGATATCGATAACATCGATACGGCCACCGGTTCTTCAACGATACTGTACGTCGCTACGGGGATGAATTGGAACGGCGCCGCTTACGATGCTCAAAACGGCTTGGTTTACATCGACGACATCGGTTCAACCACCTATGAAGCCAATAAACCCATTACCAACACCATTTATAGTTTTAATCCCGTTACTGACGCGCTGGCTGAGGTTGGTACCATCACCGGACAGTCGGCATTTACCGGGGCGGGATTCCATAACGGCCTCTATTATGCGATCGGATCTGGTTCCGATGACTTGGTGACATATAATTTATCGGGACATTCAGGGACGGGAAACATCGCGATGAATTCAAGCCAGGTCTTGGGTGGGCTTGGGACCTCGGGCGGACAAACCATCACCGGAGTGTCGCTGGGTGATCTCGATTTCGTTGGGAATACGCTCTACATTTCCGCCGGCGTCGTGACCAGTACCAATACCAACGCCGGAATCTCCTCCACCTACACCCTTTACAAATACACCAACGTCAACAACACGAGCGCGACTGGGATGGCGGCCAATTTCCCTATTTCCGAGGGTACTACTAACGTTGGTGTTGGTGTCGCCTACGATTTCAATTCGGGCAAATTGATTATGTTTAATGACCAAGTCACCAACGACGCTGGATCCATCTGGCAGATTAATCAGACCAATGGCGCCCAGACAAAATTAGGTACCTTAACCGGCCCAGCCGCTGCGGGAGGAGCCGGGGATTGGACCATCGTTCCCGAGCCAAGCACTTACGCTTTTTGGTCCATGATCCTCGTTTTCGGACTGGTTTTTTCTCACCGGGCTCTGCGTTACCGGCAGGAGGGGCTCTCCGGCGATGAAATCAGTGAGAATGATGGATAATTGGTGATTTTTCGCGGGCCGAAAATAGCGGTCATCGAAGTGAAAAATCGGCCCAAGACGCCGGCAGATTGGTCCACGCAAAAACTTCCTTGCGTGTTCAAGACCTACCCGTTGTCTCTGCCGAAAACCTCGGTCTTGAGCGCCGAATCATTTGATCCGGAAGAAGCCTCGTTTTCGCTATCGAGCAGAATATTGGCATAGGCGCCGGGATTACCAGCCTCATGAATTTTGACAAACCAGAAATATTTTTTGACTGTGGCGCCGGTATCTGATTTGACGCTGGCGGCCAGGACGAAATCCCCACGGGACGGAACCGCGATGGTAAACTTTCCTCCCAAGTCGGTGGTCGCGCCGGCTACCGGCCAGGGAGCGAGCGCATCGGCATAGTACTCGCCGCCGGTGAAGTAGTCATGGCGTTCGATCAAAGTGTCGAGGAAATCGCGCGCCTGCGCCTCCTTGTCGAGGGCTGCGCTGAATTTGTCGGTGCCGACGGCGGCGCTCCGTTCCTGGAGGGCCTCGTCCTCGTCTTTTTTGGCGCGGTCGATCCGGGGCTTGAGGAGGCGAATCTCCGCGGCGACGCGGGCTTGTTTTTCCGGGAGCCAGCGGGCCATCAATTCCATGGGAATCACGTTAATCTGGACGCCGGAAAAATCGGCCAATTCGCCATCCTTCGCGGCGATAAAAACCTGGCCGGTGATAGTGGTCTTGGCCGCGGACGCGTAATCGGACGAGGCCTTGATCTTGATCCGCGTTAATTCTCCCTCGATCCGACGGTCTTGTTCATCCAGATCGGCTTCAACCTTGGCTGCTTCCCGGTTTTCGGCATCGATCCGGGCCTTCTCCGCAGCCTGCTCGGCGCTGAGCGCGTTGGGATCGTGACCGTATTTTTTTTGGATCTCATCGGGAAGATTGTCGAAAGGAATGGTGACTGTTTCCGTATACCGAATGGTGATGCCGTCACTGCCAGTTTTTTGGACTTTGTAATCCTGGTAGACTTTCCCGTCTTTGGTGGTGAGGTCATCCGCCAATCCTGGGGAACAAACCGGGATTAATCCTAGAACGATGAGGCATATGGCATGCCGAACGGCCATGGCTACTTTTGATAAGAGTACTAAAGCGCCTGCGGGAATTTTTCGAGCTGGTAACACTCGATGATATCGTCGGCCAGGTATTCGGTGAAATCGCCGAGACGGATACCGCATTCGAGACCGGCGCGGACTTCGCTGACATCGTCCTGGAAGCGCTTGAGGGTGACGATCGCGCCGTCGTAGATGGGCTGGCGTCTGCGCAGAACGCGGGCGCGTCCGTTGCGGACGACGCGTCCGTTCTGGACGCTGCACCCAGCGACGGGAAATTTAGAGAGTTGGAAGACCTGCTTAACGACGGCGGTTCCAAGCATGGTTTCGCGCAACTCGGGATCGAGCAGACCGGCCATGGCTTCCTTCACCTGGTCGATAAGTTCGTAGATGATGCTAAAAAGTTTGATCTGGACGCCCTCGCGCTTGGCCGCATTGGCGGCGGCGTTATCGGTGCGGGTATTGAAGCCGATGACGATGGCTTGAGAGGCTTTGGCCAGGAGAATGTCGGATTCTGAAATCGCGCCTACCGACGAGGAGACAATTTCAAGGTCAACCTTCTTGCTTTCGATTTTTTTGAGGGAAGTGACGATGGCTTCGGCTGAACCCTGGACATCGCATTTGATGACAAGCTTAAGGACTTTGCGTTGTTCATCGGCAATGGCTTCGAAAAGGTTTTCCAGAGTGATCTTGGGCGGCGCCTCGAGTTTGCCGAGGCGGATCTTGGTGCGGCGGTCCTCGGCCAGCTCACGGGCTTCGCGTTCGTTTTTCAAGACGTCGTATTCCTCGCCGGGCACCGGCGCTCCATCCAGTCCGAGAACTTTGACCGGGATCGAGGGGCCGGCTTCTTTGACATTTTGACCGAGATCATTGATCAAGGCCTTGACTCGCCCATAGCAAGGCCCGGCCAGAATCGCATCACCCACGTGAAGGGTGCCGTGCTGCACGAGGACGGTGGTCGTGGGGCCGCGTCCCTGCTCATATTGCGCCTCGATGACAGCGCCCCGGCTGAGGCCGCGCGGATTGGCCTTGAGTTCAAGGATTTCGGCTTGCAGAAGCATCATTTCCAGGAGTTTTTCAATGCCGATGCCTTTGGTCGCGGAAACTTCGCAGATAATGGTGTCGCCGCCATATTCCTCGGGGACGAGTCCCTGTTCCTGAAGCTGGCCTTTGACACGGTTGAGATTCGCGCCGGGAAGGTCGATTTTGTTGAGGGCAACCATGATCTGGACTTTGGCGGCGCGAGCGTGGTTGATGGCTTCGATGGTGGTGGGCATGATGCCGTCATCGGCGGCGACGACCAGGACGACGATATCGGTGATATTGGCGCCGCGGGCGCGCATGGCGGTGAAGGCCTCGTGGCCCGGGGTGTCGAGAAAAGTGATGAGATTGTTGCCCCGTTTGACGGTGTAGGCGCCGATGTGCTGGGTGATTCCGCCCGCCTCGCCGGCCGCGACATGCGCCTTGCGAATGGCGTCAAGCAAGGAGGTTTTGCCATGATCGACGTGACCCATGAAGGTGATGACGGGCGGGCGGGATTGAAGTTCCGAGGGAACGACCGGTTCAGGCTTGGGCGGCGCGACAATTTTGACCGGAGCGTGAACCTGACCGGCGCCTTTCTCGCGTTTTTCGATCTCGAAGGCAAAACCGAGTTTGGAGCAGAGTTTACGGGCGACTTCTTCCTCCACCGCCTGGTTAGCGCTCGTGAAGATATTCATTTCCATCAGGTGATGGATAATCTGATAGGGTTTGAGCCCGAGTTTGACGGCAAGGTCTTTAACGATGATCGGCGGTTTGACAACGACGATTTTATCCTGAAGCTGGCGGGCGGCCAGGGTGGCGTCATCGGTTGCCGGGACATGATTTTCCGTGGGGGACTGGGACTTGACCGGGATGGCGGGGACAGCGGCCGGAACCGGGTCCGGTTGAGGAGCAACAAGTTCCGGAATCACCGCCGCCTTTTCCGGTTTATTCCCAGCCAAGCGCTGCTCGGAGGCGGTGAGAGCCGGCTGGGGCGCCGGGTCCTTGGGCTTAGCCGTCTCCTTAACCTTCGGGTCAACCGCCTTTGGGGACGCAGCCGCAGCCTTGGCAGCCGCCTTAAAAGGTTTGGCGGCCGTCTTGGGCTTGGAATCGCCCGATGCGGCTTTCTCCGCCGTCTTTTTGGCCGGCGCGGAAGCTGTCATATCAGATCGATCCTTGGTTTTTTTTTCGGGTTTGTTTTTGGGCATGCGGAAGGGGGTACTGGAAATTAGCTTTGTGCCGGACCTTGTAAATCCCGGGCCTTTTCGTGAATTTTCCGGGCGGCTACGGGTTCAAGATCGGGAACAGCGCCGATGAAATCGTCCGTGTCAACTTCGGCAATGCCCTCGACGCTAAGGAATCCGCCCCGCACAATCTTTTCGGCCATGGCGGGTTCGATCTCAAGGGTATGGGCGAGCGCTTCGCTGGCTTTGGCTAATTTTTGTTCGAAGCCGAGCGCGGCGACTTCTTCTTCCTTTTTGACGTCGATCTCCCAACCGGTCAATTTTTGGGTCAGGCGCGCGTTCTGGCCACGGCGTCCGATGGCGAGCGAGAGATTTTCCTCATCGACCAAAACGGTCACCTTTTTGGCCCCTTCGTCAACTTCGAGCGTCTTGAGTTTGGCGGGTTTAAGCGCTTCGATCACGAGTTCGCGAATATTGGGAGACCATTTAAAGAGATCGACCTTTTCATTGTTGAGTTCGCGGACGATATTTTTCACCCGGGCGCCGCGCATGCCGACGCAGGCTCCCACCGGATCGACCTTTTCATTGGCCGACCAGACTGCGATCTTGGTGCGGTAGCCGGCCTCGCGGGCCATGGCCTTGATTTCGATTGTTTTGTCGTTGAGTTCGCTTACTTCGAGTTCAAAAAGCTTGCGGACAAAGTTGGGATGGCTGCGCGAAAGAATGATTTCCGGCCCGCGGGGCGTATTCTCCACGGTCAGAACGTAGGCGCGAATCCGTTCGCCGGGGGTGTATTCTTCCGTGGGCACCCGTTCGCGCGCAGGCATCACCGCCTCGAATTTACCAAGATCAATGATGACATCCGAGCGCTCGAAACGGCGAACGGTGCCGGTGACAATCGCGCCCATGCGGTCTTTGAATTCGTCGAAGATCATCGTGCGCTCATGACTGCGGAGGGTCTGATTGAGGGCCTGCTTGAAGACCTGCGCGGCAATGCGTCCGAGATCTTTGGTGTTGACGT
>DATJMI010000158.1:0-48269 GCA_035508775.1 Methylacidiphilales bacterium | reverse complement strand
GAAATCAGGCTGCTAACATAAAAACAACCCGTGAAATTGTTCAGGAGGGTTGCCGCGCCCGTGCTGGGATTGACAGAATAATCTCCCCATTCGCCGCCAGATTCGCCTACTGCGAAGAGAAGCCCTCCACCCGCATTAGTTAGAAACCCCGAGGACCCATTAAAAGGAAGCGCAAGAGGCGCCGTGGAAAGTATCGCGCCGGTCGAGAGACTAAACGTGTACTCGGTGTTGTTGCCGGACAATTCATAAGCTACTCCTAACAATGGATTTGAAATCAGGCTGGCAACATAAAAACCACCCGGTGGATTGACGAAGGTATTCAGGAGGGTTGCCGCGCCCGTGCTGGGATTGACAGAATAATCTCCCCATCCGCTGCTTGATTCGCCTACTGCGAAGAGAAGTCCTCCTCCCGCATTAGTTACAAGTCCAGTTGAACCAGTAAAAGGAAGAGCAAGAGGCGCCGTGGAAAGTACCGCGCCGGTCGAGAGACTAAACGTGTACTCGGAATTGTTGCCGGCCGTTTCATAAGCTACCCCTAACGATGGATCTGAAATCAGGCTGCTAGCATACAAACCACCCGGCGGGTTGGCGAAGTTGCTCAGGAGGGTTGCCGCGCCCGTGCTGGGATTGACAGAGTAAGTTCCATACCCATTAGCAGATACGCCTACAGCAAAAAGCTGAGCTTGAAGCGAAGAAAGGGAGAGAAGGCCAAAAAATATCGTTTGTACCAAAAACCTTTTCATATTCGAAATCCTTAAAACATGAGCTGAGTTTTGATAATTGCCGAATGACCAGCAATAGGGTTCCGTATACTCCAAGCCAATTTATTTTTTGTTGCAATTTCACGACGAATTTCAAGATTAGATGGGAATACCGAAAAGGCCGAAAAGGCTGCTAACATCGCAATGCAACCGAACTTGCGAGGGATCGATCTCTCTTCCTATTCTGCTTGGTCGGTGCGCAGCGAAGGTCAGGGCATGAAACAAATGCCGGTGGCAAAAATTCAAAAACTCTGCCAGACAAAAAACCATTCGTCCTTGTGGCCTGGCGCCGTGCCGCGCCCGAAATAGGCGACGCCTCCGTCACCCCAGCTCCATTGTCCCTCTTCGATGCTGCCGATCTGGAAGACATATTCGGGCTCGGCGATTTTATCCGCTTCGGCAAGCCAATCGATTGGGCTTTGAATGAGTGATGGCCAGCCGCCGAGCTTGAACCCGGAGACATTTTCGAAATCATTCTCGTAAGTCCCGGCGAGATCGTCCGGAATATCGTCCGCCACATCGTCATAAGAGGGATAGTCTTCTTCGATGATTTTTGGGCGCATGGGCAGCGCGATGATGTCCGATTCGAGTTCTTCCGGAGCTTCCAACGGCGTCAGCGCAGCCAGATTGGGATACGCGCGCACGCACCAAGTCGATCCATTTTCATCTCCGCCATTGGTATCAGGGTCGATAAAGATGGCGATAAACTCGGTGTCTTCCAAATGCGGAGGACGGAACGGCAATTCGGCAAGATTGATCTGCGCCAGCGGAATCATGGGCAGATAATCATCCCCCATGGGCCATTCCTCGCCGGGCAGGCCGAAGGCGACTTTGCCAAACCAGGATGCTTGGGGATTTTCGGGCGGCGGGAAGCCGCCGATTTCCATGACGATGGCGCGGCGCTTAACCGATTGGCGAAAAGCATTTTTGGAATCGGGCATAAGGGGATAATATAGGTCATCGCCGCATCGGCGGAGGCGATTTTTTTAAAGCGAGTTTTAGTGTCCAATTTTCGTTACGGCCATCATGGCCAAGCGTATAGTCCCAAGGCTGATAGCCCGGCCCCGAAACAATTAATCCTCCTAGTTCCTTGAATTTCCATCCACCCTCAAATGTCCTTTCCGGCGAAACCGTAAACCGTCCCTGCACGTCCGGCGTGTAGACATCAAAGCGATCCTGCAGGCAGGTACCTTCGGGAAACAGCAGGGTCTGGACAATGTAAATCCGATGAAATCCCTCAAACTCGAGTTCCGCTCCGGCGCCAAGGTGGTAAGTCAGCATGGGAAGGCCGATCAGTGTTCCGATATAATTCGAATCTATTCTCCGCCAACGGCGATCCAAAGTCACCGGGGCCGTCACATGTCCCTCGCCGTTGGCGTCGGTCACAAAACGGTACCCCGCATTCGGATCCTGCCAGTCTTTGTCGCAACAAAACAGGAGCCGCACCGGGACGCCGGCCAGCGGATGATAATCGAGATCGGTCAGCTTGAAAGTCACGTTCAGCGATACTTGACGGAAGCCCACCGGAATAACTCCACTGAAGACCAGCAACAAGGAAACAATCATGACGGTGACAGGAAGGACTAAACTCCAAGTCATGTATTTTTTCATCCCATGGAATGGTGACGCGGAACGCGCGGACCGGGGTACTAAAACTCCTCTCCAAGCGGTTTAGCCCCGATCCCCGTCTTGCCAAGCGGAATAGAATCGAGGCGCATTCGGAAGAGAAATGCCCGCCAAATTAAATGAATGGGCGTCTCTCCCCAACTTTTTGGAAAACATCGCGCCTCGCTGGGGGCAAGTTAGCCGAGCACGTGCTGGCGTAATTCAGAGAGCTTGCCCGCTTGCTCATCCCGAAAATTAGGCGAGGAGACCAAATGGGCGATCAGCCGGGACGCTTCCTCAACGGAAATCCGGTCGGTGTTAAAAATCAGATCGTATTTCAACGGGTCCTCCACATCGGACTGAAAATTAGTGGCGAGGAAACGGCGGCGATTTTCATCGGTGGTCTTTATTTTATCGGATGCCTCCTCCGATGAGCATTTTTCCTGCTGGCTTATTCGCTCCACCCGGCGTCTAAGGGAACCGATGACCCGGACATGCACGGCACGCGGAAATTTTGCCGTAATCAGGTGCGCCCCCCGTCCGACCAAGACTACATGCCCGACTCTCGCGAGATGGACGATCATTGCCGTCATTTTTTCCAATAGGCTTTCGCCGGGCATCGAGATGCCCACAATCGCCTCAACATGTTCCTCGATGGACATCACCTGCTCCCCGCTAAAAAAGCGGGCGAGTCGCTTGGGCAGGTGATGGCTTTCGATGATTCGCGCCGCAATGTCCTTGTCGACCACCACCCATGGCCGTTTGCCATCGGTCATATTTGTCAGGATTTCGCAGGTGCGCAGCGCAATCTCTTCCCCCTCGGCGCCATAGTGCCGGGAAAGCGTTATAATCGGACTGGTTCCGTCCGTTGGCCAATTTTCCTCTTCTTTTGCCTTGAGAAAGGCCGCCACGATATAAGGGTCGTTTTTCATCCACGTCTCTTTTTGTGGGAAGAACTCTCAGTTCAATTTAAGTCATAATTTCAACCGCGCTTCTCTTTTTTTGTCGAATACAGACCCAAATTTACCGGAGAAAAATCTTTTCTTTCCCAACTTTTGCCTTTGGTTGCTTCGGTTGGCGAGAATCGGCTCGCCCCGAAAGAGGTCGGAAAACGGATTCCGAAATTTGGCAAATTCAGAAACATACATTATTTTAGCCGATTATGGATGGCCAGTCTTTTACTCATCGCCCCCCCTCCGCGGGCGTTCATCTTCTCAACGATCCTCTTCCTGAACGAAACGAAGGCCCGGCTTCGATTCGGGTGGATTTCGAAAATCTGACCTCCAAAAGCCGAAAACAATCGCGTGGCAGAGTCAAAAAGCCCGCGTTTAGTTCCTGACTTTTCTGCTTTTTAAAGGGGCGGTTGCGTAGATTGTGGTTTCGTACCAATGAAACACTACATTGGCATTTGCCTTATTTTGATTATCCTCGCGGGCATCGGCTTCTTTGCCTTGCGCAGTTGCACATTGGCCGTGGACCAATCGGTTGATCATGTCCGCGATGCCTTTACGCAGGTTTTACGTCTCCAACCTCAGGTCACGGTTAATCAACGGGTAGTTCTGACCCAGACTGCACCTATCGCCGAATTGGCGATAGTAACGAAGGAGGAACTTGTCTCGGTCGGGGTTGACGAACATTTCGAAGTTATGTCCATTGAAGTGCCATTGACCGAGAAAACCATTAGTGCCGAGGCGGTCTACCGGCTCAAAGCGGGATTCGATCTGCGCGAACCCTTCCGGGTTGAGATCGATTCCGCCACCGGTCAAGTCAAAGCCTCAATGCCGCACGCAAAAATCTTATCCGTCGAGCCTGTCGGCGATCTTACTTATCACGGCGACGATTCCCTCCTCAACCGCATCACCGACGAGGAGCGTATCAAAATCATCAATGCTCTTAATTCGGCTGCCCGGGATACGGCGGAAAAGTCTTCGCTCAAATCAGAAGCCGAAATGCAGATCGCGCAGCGGCTTCAGGAACTGATTAAGCATAACGGACAATCAATGAATATAGAGTGGACAAATCCCTCAGATTTGGTACCTTCTCAAAGGTCTTAGAAATTATTCAATTAGATTAAACCAAAAAGTGATCTCCAATCAAAAAAAACGGGCAATTTTTACCTATATTAATAGAAAATTAATGCCGAACGTGTCATCTTTTTGTTATGTCAATCGAAAATATTATAGTGTCTTTGTGTTATTTTAGAGAAAAAAGATTGATACAAAAATGAGAGGAAATGAGAGGCAAAGATACTAAGGATTAGTTGATAATATCAATTCCATTAATAAAGCGGTATGCCAAATGCGTGCCTCTAAAGTCAACGTAAGGATTATTGTCATGCCAAAACTTCCTATATTTCGTCACCCCTCCATAGAAAGCAGCGCCTCCGTTGGAGAATCGAGCGTGCGGGCTTCACTTTTTGACTGCAAAGAAGACTTTATTGAGCGCGTGTCGCCCATCAGCATGGCCGCCATCTATTTCGGCGATTTCTCGGCACCGCAGGATGCCGCTCTTTCCCGCCAAGCTCTCTTTAAGCTCTCATTTCTTCACCGGCATTTTTTGCAACCCGCCGGTCTGCGCATAACGGTTCACCGCCAAACCGCGATTCTCTCCGGTTCTTTAAAGAGTAAGATCATCGCCACGCTGGCTGAAATTTTGGCCCGGCAGATCGATGGCATCAAGCTGGTTAAGGATGAGACGGAGTTGCCTAAGGGGAAATCTTCCGAACTCGATACGACCCGGGAGGCGATTCAGTTTTTGTTCGCAACGGACCAGACTCTCCGCTCCGGGGTACAGGTGAACCTCGGCGAAGGCCATCTTATTCTGGAAGGCGAAACGGGTTCGGCGGCGCAAAAAAGCTGGGCCGAGCAACTCGCCGGCACGCTCGTGGGCTGGGTCGATTCGCGCTTGAAAATCTCCTCCGGACCGCCCGATCCCGCCCTCGTGGCCAAGCCAGTCGATATGGATGATGAGTCTCTTCAGGCCCTGGTGCTTCTCCGCCTGAGGCTTGTACGCGAGACGGAACATCTTCCGTTGCGCGTGAAAGCCATTCGCGGCATCGTCACGCTGCAAGGCAAAGTCCGCACCGAGACGTTGCGCCAACGCGCGGAAAACCTTACCCGCTCGACGCTCGGCCTGCGCGAATTGCGCAGTTCCTTGTCCATCGCGCAGTGAGAGTGTTTCCCGTTTTGATGATTGCCGCTTTTTGACCTAGAACTCCTTGCAAAAGTAGCCATGGGCTGCGTTGTATTTTTTCAAGAGCCTGGGGCAACGTATGACTGAGGGAGTGATGCCGCAGCGCATCTCGACCGAAGAAGCAACGCCGCCTCAGGCTCTTGAAAAAGCAACCCGAAGGGCCGGGTTTTTTTGGGTCATCGGCTCTGCGCCGCCGGCCAAGATCCCTCCCGGCGCAGTCTATGGCTACTTTTGCAAGAAATTCTCGGGCCTGTTAAGGTAAATTGGGCGGGGATGACGCGGTAAAGGTCTTGAAGATATTGGTAAAGTCCCAGGGCTTTTGTGGAATCCCGCTCCGGGTGTCGTCATTTTTTTTGCCAGGTCTGCCGCTGTCGCGATTACTACTCCAAAAAGAGAGGCCGCAGACCCATGGCTCGGTGGTGGCCCAGTTTTTCAGGGCTTGAGCATCGGCTTCGGTAAAGATTTCCGACTTTTCGTCGTTTTGGCCAATATCGGGAGTGAGGCCAATCTGAATCAGCGGATCGATATTCCGGCATTGTTCGTAGGCCTTGAGCGCGCTGGCGATGGAGACATCGCTCATTTTTTTGCCTTTGGAAAATTTGGGGCCAAAGTCCATTGTCATCACATTGGCGCAGCGCACTTTCACTCCCCTGGCTTTGGCATCGGCGAGAAGATCTTGGGCGTCGTCGGAAATGCCGTTCGGATCCACCGGCAGGGTATAAGAAATGATCAAACCGGGGTTTTTGGCCTGGAGACTGGCCAAAACGGTATTGCGCCGCTGGTTGGCGTCTCTGTTTTCCAGGGCATCGCCCTCAATATCGAAATCGAGCCAAGTCAGCTTATAGCGATCGATGATTCCCTGGTATTTCGACTGAAGTGAAGCGAGGTCCGAATCAATCAAAGCCAGTTCCGTCCCGGCTTCGCCGCCAAAGGAGACGATGACATCCCCGCCGCGGCTGCGGATGGCGTCGATTTGTTCCTTGTAGAAGTCTTTCTCCATCGGAATTCGGCCATCCCAGGCCGGATTATTGGAAGAATCGGCGATGATGAAAGCAAGGGTGTAGTATTTTTGGCCGCAGGCATCGTCGCATCGGGTGATTTTGAAATCATCACCGGCGCCGACATACATGTAGGGCGCGAAAACCCTGGAGGGCCAGCCGGCGCATGGGGCGGGGGTAACCTGCCCCGCCATAAAAGAGAAGCATACGGCGGCAAAAAGAAATGGAGATTTTGTCATAACGATTTTATTTTTCCCTCGCCGCGCCAGCCAAGCCACGAAAATCGGGGTTATTTATAATTTAAGGCGAAATCCGGCGCGATTGACCAAGGCAGTGAAGACAAGGATGGCCGCCGCGCAGCCGGCCGATCGCGCGCAAGCATGGAAAAGATCCGCTTCCGCGAGATTGGAATACCAGTCATCAAGGTGCAGCAGACCGAGAAAGGCATCGAGACCTTCGCTAATAAGGTAAGCCAGCAAGACGTTTTGTCCGGCGATGGCCAATGGCTTGGTGATAAAACCGATGCGCCAGACGTCCGAAATAAAATAAAAAATCAGCCAAAGCGCGGCCGTGATGGCGCAGGCCCATAGGCACCACGAGGGCGTGGCGTCATCTTTATTGATCCCGTAAAGTCCGCGCAAAAGCATTGCCGCGATGGAAAACCCGATGATGAACAGGAAAGTAAACTGTGCCCGCCGGCCATCCGTCGCCGTCCGCGGAGCAACGAGAATGGAAGCCAGCAGCACCCCGGCCAAAGTAATCGCCGCCTGCGAACCAAGCGTATCGCCTATCCCCACATAATTTCCCAAAAAGAAATTATCAAAAAAACCGTTTTTATCCGCGGGATAGAGACACATCAGCAGGACGGTGGCGCCCAGCAAAGCAGTTCTATTTTCACGGAAGATAAGAAAAACCAGGGAAGCAATCAAATAAGCCCAACCGATAAGGCCAAGAATGCCGTACCAATCATGATGGATGGAAAATGGCGAAAGAGTGATGATGTGCTGCCCTCTCCGTCCACGAAAGGCGAAGGCCAGCCAGACAAGCGATGCAAAACCGATGATGCGAAGAATCCAGGTGAAGTACCGCCAGAAATGGGTCTTAAGCTCCGCTTTATTGTGAACCCAGGATGGCACAATATCGCAAAAAGCAAGCATGGCACTCAGATACATCAGCGCCACCCATAGTGTCGCCGACCAGCCCATTGCTTTTGAGCTCGGCGATTCGTTCACCATCAAAATGCCCAAAAAGAGCAAGGCGAGGGTACGCGTCACCACATGCAGAAGCACTCTCCAAACCGGTTCACCTTTGGTCAACCGCGAACCGAGAGCAAACGGAATCGACATTCCGACAATAAAAAGAAACGCCGGAAAAACCAGATCGACAAAGGTCATTCCGTCGCCTTTCCCGAAGTGTTTCATCCAGGCGGGAACAATTTCATCGGGAGCACCGGCCAGATCGTTCACAAAAATCATAACGAACATGATCAAGCCGCGAAGCGCATCGACGGACATGATGCGCGGCGACCGGGTGAGCGCCACGGAACGGTCTTCGGCGATAGCGCCGGAATGAAGAACAGCTTCCATAAACGAAGTCAGATATAGGTTGGTTTATCCGCAATGCAATCGCCGGATGGCAGTATTTTAAATTTCAAATTGAGACACTATCCATTGGTTGCCTTATTTTCGCCGGTTTTTACGGCTCGTTTCGGCCTCTTACTTGCGACGCGCTTCGCCTTTTCGGGAGGCAGGGCCTTCGGATCGTTGCGAATCCAATGAAAAAGAAATTGTTGCGCGTAACCCCGGCAGGGTCCGAAGTGCGCTTCGGCAAAATCACGCAGCCGTTTATGCGATACACGTGGGTTGCCCTTGAAATAGAGTTGCCGCAAAACCCGCTCCACCCACACGTCGATGGGAAATGCCTCCAGCCGGCCGTAGGCGAAAAGGAGAATGCAGTTCGCCACTTTCTCGCCGACGCCCTGGATGCGCATGAGCGTCTCGCGAGCCTGCGGTGTTGGCATCGATTCGATTCTTTCCAGCGACACTTCACTGGCGACCACCTGCCGCGCCGCCACGTAAAGATGGCGCGCCCGGAAACCGAGCCGGCATTCCCGCAATTGTGTTTCCGTCGCCAGCGCCATTCGCGCCGGTTCCGGGAACGAGTGGAGCCCTTCTCCCACGGGATCGCCAAAGACGCGCCTCAATTCGTGATTGATCTGTTCGATTTGCACGATCTGTTTCAACGACGAGCAGATGAAATTGCACAACGTTTCCCACGGTTCCTGCCGCAGGATGCGCAGCCCCGGCGCGAACGCGCGGGCGCGGTCGAGCCACTGGTCGTTGGGAAAGGTCGAAAAAATTTCCGGCATCGGCACGTCCAGCCCGAAATAGCGCGAGACTTCTCCGCTCGTTAGGCCCGGACCTACCGCCCGCAATGCATCGCCCTGGGACCAGACCAGGCATGGTTTCCGATCAATCCAGCCGCGCCAGTGTCCCTCGGCTGTTTTTTTCCAGGAAAATGACTGTCCGCTGGTGAGAGTCTGGTCAAGATCCAATCCATGCGCATAGAGCGAGAACGAAACCTGCGGCAGATCGGGCCTGAAAGGGGTGTCCGGCCCGCTCATGGTTTGTCCTGCGTTTTTACACTGGCTATAACCTTATTGAATACCGGCAGCGTCGTGGTGATCAGGGCTTCCGGCCCGGTCAATCGCCAGTAAATATTTCCCTGCGGGCTTTCGATCACCGCGCCGAGCAGCCCAAATTTTGGCTTCGCCAGAGGTGGAAGGCCGGGCTGCTCCATCGGCTGCTCATAGATGCCAAAAACCGACATGAGGGAAATCTTAAATCCACCGGCGGTAAGCGTCGATATTTTGGCCGGGGCCGGATTGCCTTGCGAATCGAGCACCAACCCGTTCCAGGCGGCGATATTCTCCCGGGCATTGCCACCGATACCCGGACCAAAATAAAAAACGACGACATCAGCGCCTTCGCCTTCTTCATCATCCGGCAAGGACACATACCACTGCCCCGCCCGGTTGGCATTCTCCACCGGTTTGACCTGCCACCGGTAGGGAATCGTAAAAGTCACCCCCGCGATGTTGAAGGGCCTTCCGGAAAGCGGCGCGTCAGAATCATGTTTGGCCGCGCCCCATGCTGGCGCGTTCATTGCCAGCATAATCCACAACATGGCCCAACGCATGATAGCTCATTATTGCCAACCCGCCGTGTGCTTGTCGAGAAGCCGTCAAGAGGCCGTCCGATCACAAGCGGCAGCGGCTATTTTTTGGCTTCCGCCTTTGATTTGCCAGTCTGCTGGCACTCCGGACATACTCCGGAAAGCTGCAGCGAATGGCTTAAAGCCGCGTATCCGCGCTCTTTCGCGATTCGGTTTTCGACCTGTTCCACCACGCATTGCTCAATCGGTTCCACTTTTTGACATGTCCGGCAAATCAGATAATGGTGATGGTGATGGCCGTTCCGGGGCCGGATCTCGTGCCGTGTGGTGCCATCGATCCACGCCACCCGTTCGACCAAATTTTTCTCTTCCAGGATAGAGATGAACCGGAATACGGTGGCGAAATCACACCCGGAGGCACGCACCTTCGCGTGAATGTCCGCCAAAGTCAGCGGCGTCCTGCTGGCGTCGAGCTGCCGTAAGATTGCGATCCGTCCGCGCGTCGCCCGCAGGCCGTGTTCCCGCAGCCACGCCGCCGCATCGATTCCGGAGGAAACCTTGCCCATGCCTACTTGTAGCACATCATCCCGGTTTCAACCACCGCCATGGTCTTTTCCATTTTATTTGCTAGCATTACAGAGCTATTGTTTGGGGTATGGAATTGATCACATCCATTTTGGACTGGCATTTGGAACTCTCTGATGTTTTCGCCATTATTTTTAGCGTTCTAGTTCCGACAATCTGCTTGGTGTTTGTTTGCGCGCTCGCTCTTACACTCTTAATGAGGCTGAATCCCGGTGAAACACGCTTTAATTCGGTAAATTCTTTTTCCCATTATTCGAGGTCGGCGACCATTACGTTCGTCGTCGCCAGCGTGTTCGCGTGGATTATCGGTTCATATTAGGAAGAAGGTCTAGATTCCTTATGGGTCGGAGTCGACCCTATTTCTGAGTTTTCTCTTTATGGCGGCCATTGCTTCCATATCTTGCGTCGCTAGTTGGTTTGTTCCTTGGATACGCCGTTATCTCATTCCCATTCATCTAAGCTGCCTCCTGGCAATCATTTTGTGCCTCGATTGCCATCTGGTTTATCGCGTTTGGCATCTGCGGGATTTCGGAAGAGCTAAAGACTATGTAGCGGTGGCGATTCCCGTCTTGGAAAAATATCATCAAAAATGCGGCCATTATCCGGATTCGTTCGATCAGCTCGGTCTCGGGAAGCCTGCTCCATCCGGCTTGCTCTACCATAAGGACAATGGAAGCTACTCCATCGATTATTATGATGTTCACTATTGGGGAGACGACGATTGGTCTGTCCCCGATTAATCCTTTTCCAGCAAAATCACCTTCGCCGATTTTTTCTCGAGCGTCGATTCCACCTTCAGCATGGCCGGATAGTCTTGCGGGCTGACAATGGCGGGCGACGTTTCAAAATCGTCCGCCATGACGAATTTGCCCTCCGTGGCCGAGGCCGATAGCCGCGCTTTGCCGCCGCTGGCGGGGGCATCCAGGCTTTCGCTGCCGGGCGCGATGACCACCTGGCGGAAGCCGGGCGGCAATTCGATTTCCGTGCGCACGCTGTCGGTCTCCGCGCGCGGCAGCATGAAGGGAAGGCTGCGCTGATCGCCGCCCGGAAGTTGAAAAAGCGACGGGGTAAACGGCAAATTGAAGTAGGTGTAATTTCCATCCACCACGGCATAATTATCGAGTGTCACCGTAAACTGTTCGGCGCCGGGATAGGTATCGAAGTGGTCGGTCAAATCCCCCACCGGACGCGCGCCCTGGTCGATATCGGAAACGAGTTTCTGATAATAGCGTTTCCGTTCTTCCGGACGCAGTTCGGAAAAGAAGCGATTTTTCTCATTGTAGTTATCGCCGAAATATTGCCGCGAAACTTCCATTTGCAGCTTGCCGGTATCGGTCAAAGAGAGCTTAAAGACCGTTTCCGTCCGGTCCTGGCAATCCTTGGCGGCCTTGATGACTTCGTATTTCTGATCGGCGAGGGTAATTCCAAGGTGGCCGTCGTGCGGCGTCGAACCAAGCTCGGCGTACTGATCGGTATCATTGAGATAATAGGTGATTCCATCCAACGTTACTTTGACCAACGGCGTGGCGAAATCATCCGGCAAGGGAAAGGTGGTGGCGGTTTTTTGGATATCGGCCACCGCCGGAAGGTTTGAGGCCAGGACGAACTCGGGTTGAAAGCCCGCCGAGGAGAGCATGGAGTGAAGAAGTATCGCAAGATCGGCTTCGTGCCCGTAACCATCCGCCAGCGTGACGTCGGCCGCCGAGAGTTCACTCAAGGGAAGATCCGTGAACGACGGACCGGCTTCACGAACCGATTTAGCCACGAAATCGCGGATCGCTTTCAAGGCGTCCAATTTGCTTGCGCACTGGCTGGCGATCCGGCGGGCCTCCGCCGCGGCTTTGACGCAGGATTGCGACCGATTCTGCATCGTGGCGTTGAGTTCCTTGAGATAGGCGTTGAAATCGCCCGCGAAATAGGCAACACCGGGCGCGTAGATCCAATCGGGCGGCAATTGCTCTTCCGCCGGCAGCGCCGGCATTTGGGCCGCTTTCCATTGATAAGTCTGATTTCCTATGTCGCCAACTACAGATGTGGCCTGAATCTGACCGCCATTGGTGGCCATCTTCTCGATTTTGATGCCGCCCGGAGCGGTCAGTTGAAAGGATTTCTGTTGCAGGCCGTCGGGCAATTGAAACGGCTCAAATCCGGCGACAAAGGGGACTCCTTTCATGGCGATTTGAAATTCCACGTCGATGGTCGACCCAATATCGACGCCCGGCAGGTTAGCCACCAAAACTTTCTCGCCCGTGTATCGCTTCGCCGAGGCGCTGTCTCCGGCGTCCATCACGTTGATCTCGGCCTTGGATATTTCCTGGCGCTGGCCCGTCTTGGACATCACCACGCCGCTGATCAACGTGGCTTCTTCGCAAGCGGGGTTGAAAGGCACCTTGATTTCCGCTTCCCGGACTTTGCCGGCGTAAGTGAGGATCCGTTTCGAATATTTCACCCGGTAGATGGCGGTGTGCGAATCGGTCACGTCGAGTTCCTTCTGGCTGTTCAGAATGATCGCGTCGGATGGCACGTTAGCCATCGCGGGCGGATCGGCGGCCACCTCGGGCGTGGCGGGCGCGCGGTCCGTCATCGCCAGCACCGGCGACTTTCTGGAATCATATTCGATGCCTCGAAGCGCTTGTTTCATCTGCGCGTACTGGGTGGGCGAAAATTCGACCGCTTCGATATTCAATCCTCGCGAGCACGCGAGCGTGCCATTATTAATCGTGTAATCGCGGTGATAGCCCAGATTGCCGTCATCCACCGGCGCGCACACCGGCGCCGATCCGCCTCCGGCAAATCCGTCGCCCAATTTGAGGGATATTTCCTCGGCCACGCCGCAAGCCACATTGGTCTTCATCGGGTACTTCCGCTTATCCAAGCCCATGCCATCGAGAATATAATTCGCCAGTCCAAAAACGCCTCCGACCCACGGCATGCTCACCACCGCCTTGCCATGGCCGCTCGCGGTCATGCCATCGGCGGAATAGGTCATCTCGGCGTTGATTTCCTTTGAGACATCGAGCATGTTTTCCGGCGTCACTTTCAGGGATTCGAGTGTGGCGCCCGGGATCGCGGCTTTCAGATGGGTTTCAAAATAGCGGCGCAGATCATCCGCTTTCATATGCGAAAAGGCGTTCCGGTAAATGTCGTCATTGGCGCCGTCGAAACAGAGCTCCGATTTCGCCTCCAGCCTGCCGTCGGCGGTGAGGCTGCCGGTTGTTTGGACCCGCATCAAATTCTGTCCGGGAGGCCGGACCGCGCTGACCAAAATATCTTCTCCTTCCGGCCGCGCCACCAGGTAGCTCTGATCGCCGTCATACCACGGCAGCAGATCCCGCGCGTGCTCGTCGGTCGGATCCATGAGAATGTATTGCCCTTGGCCAAGTTCCACCGCCGCGATGGCGTGGTTGAAGCCGGCATCGGGCACATCCTTGTCTTTCTTCGAACCAACGCTGACCAGGACCGGATAGGCGTTCAATCCCGCCGTTCTCAGCATGGCGACAAGCAAAGCGGCCTTATCCCGGCAAACGCCATATTTCTTGCCGAAGGTGAGACAGACATCGTGAGGTTCGAAACCGGGCCGGTCCTTCTCGGGTGTAAGGCCCATGTAGCGGATTTTTTGTGACACATAATAAAACAGTACCTTCATTTTATCCGTGTCGGTTTTGGCGTTCGCCGTCAGATCGGCCACGGTTTTCTTCAATTCGGGCGAGGTCGCCTCAAGATGCGACTGGCTTAAATTCCAGTACCATTTGGAGACGTCGCCCCAACTGGACGTGGTCGAGATCAGGACGCGCTGCAAGACATTCTCGTAGGGAGGCATCGACGGTTCCTCGAACATGCGCGGAACATTGGTCACCTCCCAACGGTGCACCAGAGTCTGGTTGTCGCCCGGTTGAGTCGTATACCGGACCGTGCCGGGAATTTCGTCCCGGAGGACGATTTTTTTCAGCGGCTTGGCCAGCGGCGCGCGCACTTCGTAAACCAGATGCCGGATAAAACCGTTTCCTTCAAAGACGTTTTCATCGGCAAATTCGCCCGGAATGACCGGGCGCAGGGTAGTATTGCGCGTAACCGAATGGACAATGTCGCCGACTTCGATCCCCGGAATGTTCACCTGCAGCACCTTGGAATTGGGGTCGTAAATGTTCTCGTCCATCTGGCTCGTATCGATTGACTCCTTCGAGTTTGCCGCCACGTCGACCGGCACAATCTCGCCGGACGGTTTCATCAGCTCGATCTTCACCACTTCCGCGGTGGAATAGGGCAGCATGAAACCGAGCGTCAGCGTGCGGCAATCGCGCTTGCCCTTTTCGGTCAAAACTTTGACGAAAGCTTCGTCCTGATCTTCTCCCGTGCCATCCGCCCGGTAATCCTCGACGATTTTTTCCTCCACGGTGGCCTGGTCGCAATTCGGGTACTTGGCCAGCGTGATATCCGAGGCCGCTGCCAATGTTTTTTTGGCGTCGATAAACGCCCAAGTACTCCCCGCATACCGGTTCACCGTATCTCCCCGCGCCGGAAATGCCGTCAACGCGGCCAGGAGGGAAAAGGTGCAAAAAACGAGTTCATGGAGATGCGGTTTTTTCATTGCGTATGAGGAAACCAGCCTACCCGAAATGAAAACAGGGTCACGCCAAAATCAGCCCGGCACCGTTACAATTTGAAAAGCTATGGTCCTTTAGTTGTTAAATATGGAAAGACCTCATCTTCCACCATCAGTCCGCTTCTTTTGGCTCCATTCGCCATGGTTCATGCTGGTCACAGAATCCCTGCCGCTCTTAACGTCTCGCGTTATCATTTTCGTGATCCAGAGTTTTCGGTGCGACGAGACGAGGCAGGTTTTTGAGGGTATCCGGCCCCGTCGTCTCCCCGGCAACTTGCTAGCGGTCATGCAAAGGAAATTAAAAATGTTGGCTGCGGCCACCAAGTTGGACGAGTTGCGCGTGCCTCCGGGAAACCGCCTGGAGCCACTTAAGGGCAATCGTAAGGGCCAGCACAGTATCCGTATCAACGACCAGTGGCGGGGTTTGCTTTCGCTGGGAAGCGGATGGCCCGCATGATGTTGAAATCGTCGATTATCATTGAAAGAGAGAGTCGCCATGAAAAAGAATCTGCTTCCGCTCACCACTCCCGGTGAAGTTTTGCATGATGAATTTTTGATACCCATGGGCATCTCGCAATATCGGCTGGCCAAGGACATCGGCCTCCCGCCCCGGCGGATCAATGAGATTGTCCACGGCAAACGCGCCGTCACCCCGCATACCGCCTTGCGTTTAGGGAAGTATTTCGGTATTTCTGCGCAATTCTGGCTCAATCTCCAAACCCGGTACGAATTGCAGAGGGCGGAGAGAGCATCCGATTTTTTGGCGAACATTCGGCCGTACCGGGCATTGCGGGCGGCGTAAGTGAAAAAACACAGGCTGGAGAAACGCGTACTGTTCCTTCCCACTTTGCCTCATTGACCCCACCGCTCGCCTGCCCGATAATCTTTGGATGACCGCCAGTTCTCCTCTTCCCGTGCAGCCGTCTCCCACGCAAATACCCTCCGTTGCGGAGGCTCCGGCGCCCACGGAGATCGAATCGCTCTACGACAAGTATGTCGTGCCGACGGTGAACCGGGGCCTGACTCTGACGCATGGCCGGGGCCGGCATGTCTGGGACGACAAGGGCCGACGGTATCTCGACCTGGGCGGGGGCGTGGCGGTGAACAGCCTGGGCCACGCGCATCCGGCCATCCGCGAAACGCTGGCACGGCAGGCGGACCTGCTGATCCATAGTTCCAATTATTACTACAACGAGGGAGGGGGACGGCTGGCGCAACGGATCGTGGAATTGACCGGGCCGGGCAAGGTTTTTTTCTGCAATAGCGGGGCGGAAGCGAATGAAGCCATGATCAAGCTGGCTCGCAAAGCCGGGCATGAGACGGGTCGGTACGAGATCATCACCACTCTCAATTCTTTCCATGGCCGGACGATGGCGACGCTATCGGCCACCGGGCAGGACAAAATCAAGCACGGCTTTGAACCGCTGCTGGCGGGCTTCACCCATGTTCCGTTTAACGACCTGGCTGCCGTCGAAGCGGCGATCACGCCGAAGACCATCGCAGTGCAAATCGAGGGCATTCAGGGCGAGGGCGGTGTTTTCGTTGCGTCGCCCGATTATCTGCTGGGCCTGCGGGAATTGACCCGCAAGCACAACCTGCTGTTGCTCTGGGACGGCGTGCAGTGTGGCTATTTTCGGACCGGGCGGTGGCAAAGCTACCAGCGGATTCTCGAGAACACGCCCGGGGGCGAAAATTTTCTTCCCGACGCCATCGCCATGGCGAAATCGCTGGGCGGCGGTTATCCGATGGGGGCGATGTGGATCCGGGAGCCGTACCAAAACGTGCTTGGACCCGGCAGCCATGGCACAACTTACGGCGGATCGCCGATGGCTTGCGCTGTTGCGCTAACCATTCTTGACGTGGTCGAGCGGGAAAAGTTGGCCGGTAATATCCGCACCCGGGGCGATGAGCTTAAGCCGAGCCTCGAGACGCTTGTGGGAACGCGGGGCATCAAGGAAGTGCGTGGCTTCGGCGGGATCATAGGGATGGTGATCGAGGGAGATCCCTACCCCGCCGTCGCGCGGTTGACTCAAGCCGGCCTCATCCTTATTCCCGCCGCGAATCATACGGTTCGGTTCCTGCCGCCGCTCAATGTCACCGCGGAAGAAATCGCCGAAGCGCTGCGCATCGTCAAAGAGAACCTGTAGACGCGGAATTCGCGGGCGAGCCGGGAAGAGACTCGATAAGGGTCCGGGTCGGAAAAGGCTTGTGCAAAACCATCCGAAGGAGGGGATGTTCAATCGCCTCGCCGATGGTCGCGGGATGGCCCGACATCAACAAAAGAGAACCCCGCCAGCCCTGGGCGTAGGCGCGGCGGGCGACTTCCAGTCCGGTCATTTCCGGCATGTGATAATCGGTGACTAAAATGTCTTCTTCCCGGAGCGCAGCCAGGGCCGCGGCGGGAGAGGTGAATCCGACCGCCGGATAACCGGACGCCCGCAAGCTCAAAGCGAGTGTTTCGGCCAGTCCACGCTGATCGTCGAGGATTAAGATTCTCATGGAATTGTTTGATGCGTTGCTTTGATACGAAATGAATTTATGGCATGCGGGTGAAGGTGATGCCTTTGCTTTCCCATTCGGGAAGTTTTCCGGCGACGGCATTTCTCACCAGATCGCTGGGCGTAATGCCCTGTTTTTTCGCGAAATGGATGAGTCTCGCCCGCGTCCGCCTGCAAATGCGCACATTCGTCGGCATTAGATTGCGTTTGATCTTCATCATCCACATTGTAATGCAACGCAATGCGTCTTGTCAAAACAAGCTTATCCACTTTACCAAATAGCGCATTGCGCTACGTTTCCGGCATGACTTACGATGCTTCTCTTAACGTCCGGCTCAGTCCCAAAGTGAAGGCTCGCCTGGAGACCTTGGCGCTCGAATTTGGCGTCAAAAGCTCCGATCTCATCCGGCAGGCGGTGGAGGATTATGTCCGCAAACTGGAAGGCTCCGAAGTCATTGAAATCCGGCGCAAACCCCGCGAAGAAGCGCCGGCGCGGTTGAACGAGCGGAAAAAGAAATAGGGGTAAAATTCCGGATTTATCTCCGGACCTCCCGCTGCCAGCTCCGGCAATAAAACACCGGTCAGAGCAGCGGGAGATCCTTCGACAAATGGGTTACTGCCCCGGCTTCTGATAAATCCGATCGAAGACGCCGCCATCGCCAAAAAATTGTTTCTGGGTATTGGCCCAACCGCCGAAAAGATTATCGACGGTGAAAAGCTTGAGCGAGGGGAATTGGGCGGCGTACTTCGCGAGCACATCTTTGTCCCGTGGCCGGTAATAATTGCGGGCGATGATCTCCTGTCCCTCGGGCGAATAAAGATATTTGAGGTAGGCGGTGGCGACGTCGCGCGTGCCGTGTTTTTCCGCGTATCCATCGACGACGGAAACAGGCGGCTCGGCCAGGACGGTTTGGCTCGGATAAACGATTTCGAAAGCGCCGGGATTGGTTTTCTTCACCGTAAGCAGCGCTTCGTTTTCCCAGGCGATGAGGACGTCGCCCTCGCCCCGTTGCACAAAGGTGATGGTGGAATCGCGGGCGCCGGCGCCGAGGACCTGGACGTTGCCGTAAACGGCCTTCACAAAATCCTGCGCCTTCTGCTTGTTGCCGCCGGAGGTATTCAAGGCATAGCCGTAAGCGGCGAGGAAATTCCATCGCGCGCCACCGGAGGTTTTGGGATTCGGAGTCACGACCTCAATTCCTGGTTTGATGATATCGGGCCAGTCCTTGATTCCCTTGGGATTGCCTTTGCGCACCAGAAAGACAATGGTCGAAGTGTAGGGCGAACTGTTGTCGGGGAAACGTTTCTGCCAATCCGGCAGGATGATATGGGCGTTGTTGACAATGGCATCGATATCGGGCGCCAAACCGAGCGTGACGACGTCGGCCTGAAGACCCTCAATCACCGCGCGCGCCTGCTTGCCCGAGCCGCCATGCGACTGGCTGACCGTGACGTCGTCGCCGGTCTGCTTTTTCCAATAGACGGCAAAAGCTTGATTGTAATCCTGATAGAGTTCCCGGGTGGGATCGTAGGAAACATTCAGGAGATTAACCTGCTTGGCTGAAGCGGCCATCGAGCTCAGACCTAGCAACCAAATAATAAGAAATAATAGCCTTTTCATATTCTAGATAATTTCGATAGGAATTAGAGGATTATTTGTTCGAGTCAAGCCCCTTTCTTCATTTTGTTCATTTGGCTTTATAACTTCTTATATTCCAGTCTCTTTCAAAAATTGAAAAATCGGCTAAACAGGGTCATGCCTTTCTTTACGCTCCTGCAAACCACTCTCCTTTTGATCCTTTCGAATACCTTCATGACGATGGCCTGGTACGGTCATCTCAAGTATCTCCACAATAAAACGCTTTGGATCGTCATCCTCGTTTCGTGGGGGATCGCCTTTTTCGAATATTGCTTTCAGGTGCCCGCCAACCGGATCGGGTTCAAAGTCCTCGACGGTTATCAACTCAAAATTTTGCAGGAAATTATCACGCTGGTTGTCTTTGCCGTCTTCGCCAAACTCGTGCTGGGCGAGACCATGCGCTGGAATCACCTGGTCAGTTTTGCTTTCCTGGCCGGCGCGGCTTGGTTTGCCTTTGTTTATAAGCCGGCTTAGGCGGCTAATCCGAGGATGAGCTTATCGGCGAAACTAACAACCGAGCAAATCGTCCCAACGGCATTGTAGCGCTTTTTTCACCGCGAATAGAACTTTTAAGGATGGATTAGAGTTTCCTGTTTCCAGCTTTTGCAAATACCGCCAATGCACGTCGCTTCTTTCGGCCAGCATTTCTTGTGTCAAATTCGCTCGTGACCGCAGCCGTTTCAGGTTGGACGAAAAAATTAAAGATGACTCCGGATGCTTATTCACGCGATTTTCATTAGCATGTTGATGCTTCCGAATAGCCCGTAACGCGCATCAATACCTCTTAGCAGTCCCGCTCATCCAACCCCAGAGCAGCGCAGTTCTAACGAATTTTGGCGCGGAGCGAATCGGCCAGCTTGGGATCCACGACCGCCAGCATATCGCAGGTCGCGCTGGCCTGGTCGAGCTGGCCCGTCTGGATATAGGCATTGGCCAAATTGACCAGCGCGCGTGAGTGGCGCGGGTTGATTTTGAGCACCTTTTTGAAATCTTCGATGGCTTCATCGGTCTTGCCTTGTTGCAGCAACGCATAGCCGCAATTGTTCCAAGCTTCGTCATAGGCCGGGTTTAAGCTGGCGCTGCGCTGGAAAGCTTCGAGCGCCAGACCGGGCTCGTTGTTGCGCGCATGGGCCAAACCGATGCTGTTCCAGAGCAGATAATCGTTTGGGTTGATCGTTTTCGCATGGTCGTAGGCCGCGAGAGCCGCCGCGGCATTGCCCTGGAGGCCAAGGCAGGCACCGAGAGCAAACCACCCGGATTCCGAGTTGGGATATTTTTGCAAAAGCTGGCGCAGTTTCGCCTCGCCGTCGGGCTGACGTTTCGCTCCCTCGTAGAGGGTGTCGATCAGTATCCAAATCATCCCGTTATCGGGATCAGCGTCGACCGCCTGACCGATGAGGTCAAAGGCTTGGTCCCAATTTTTTGTCGCGGCGGCGATGACGCTCCTGGCGGCGAGAGCGGGTCCGTTATGCGGATCGATCTCCAGCGCGCGATCGGCCGGCGCGCGCGCTTCCGCCAGGTGGTTTGACAAGACGAGAGAAAGAGCCAAGTCGCCGAGAGCGCGGGCATCGTCGGGCGACGCCACCGTGGCTTTTTGAGCCAGAGCGGCGGCGCTGGAAGAGGCTCTGAGCCGCAATTCAAACTCGCTGGCGATACACAGAACCTTGGGATCAGCCGGCGCGCGGCTCAAAGCGTCCCGTATTTCACCCGCGAGGCGCGGCAAGCTCTCACCTTTGGCGAGTCCATCGAAAGCCTGCTGGGCTTGATCGCCAGGCGTCAGCGGCGATGGCACCGGGACAACGGGAACCGCCGGATTAGGCGAAGCGGCCGATGACGATGGCGGTCCCGCGGATGAAGACTGCGAAACGAGATTGGAGATTATTCCCGCGATGACCCATAAAAGAACCAAGCAGACGGCAATGAGGCGTAGAGAGCTTAGGATACTCCGCCCCTTCGAGACGCGGGGACGAGCGGACCTGCGAGCGGATTCGGGCACGGCGCCAAATTCGTCCGGCGGTGGCGGTAATTCCAGTTTGGGCAAGCGGTTAGCGGACGCCCCGGACCTGGACGGCGAAAGCTTTGGTTTGCCGGCGTCGCGCGCCATCACGGCCAGGCAGCGTTTCTCCTGCGCCTGAATCATGACCGGCAGCGCCTTCTTGCCTGGGGGCCGCTTTCCATCCAGGTGCGGCTGTTGGGCGAGAAAAACACTCTCTTTTTCCCGCGGCGTGGCCGCTTCCTGCACGAGGAGCGCGGCATGGATCAGCGACTGAATGTAGGCTTGTTCCGGGCGCAGATTTTGCGGTTCGATATCGCTGGAAAACGCCCGCGCTTCGGCGGTTTGTCCGGCTTCAAGGGCGGAAATCGCGAGAAAACAGAGGTGAACCGAGGTGGTGTGGTCTCGCAGGCCCCGGTTGAGAATCTCGCGGCTCAGCAGATCGGCCTCGGCCTGCTGACCGAGACCGTGACAGGCATAGACGAGATTGGTGACCATCCATCCTTCGATCTCGGGACGTTCATGCCAGCCGGCCAGCCAATCCCGCGCCTCGCGGTAGGCCGCCGCGTTGACAAAAACGCGCCCGATATTGCCCCATACCCTGGCGTCCTGGCGTGATATCCCGGCGCATTCCTTGCCAATGAGCCGCGCGGTCTCCAAACCGATTTTGCTTTTGCCGATCTGGTTAAGCCACTCACAAAGGAAAGCGGACTGCACCTTGGGCTGTTCCGTGATCTTGCGATATTGCCCCAGGAGCTTCCACTTAAAGAAGGCGCCGCGCCGCACGACCCATAACGCCGCGAAATAGGGATTCAAGCCGGGCTCCCGCATGACGGTGCCCAGCCGCGCATTGAGAAGATCGCCGCGCTTGAGCGCATCGATCGCCTGCACGGCCTGGTTAACGGCGTTGACGTCAACCTCGGGCAGCGTGCCCATCTCCGCAAAGAGATCGAGCGCCGCGTCGATCTGATTGCGGCGCACGGCGGCAAACATGCGCGCGGGCATCATGATGGCCGGGCCGATATGCGGCTGCATCTGCCGGAGGAGTTCCTCCACGGCCGGATAGTCACGGGCGTCGAGATGCAAACGCAGCAGTTGCCAGGCGGCGGCGGGAAGCGGCGAAAGCGCGAAAGCCCGCTGCAGGTCGCGTTTGGCCTCGTTGACTTTTTTCATCTGCAGCTGGATGTCGGCGCGCCGCAGGTAACCCGAAGCCGCCAGCGGGTGCAGGCGCACCAGCCGCTCCCCAGCGGCGAGCGCGGCGGGCCAATTTTTTTTACGCAGATGGCAATCGGCGAGTACTTCCCAGCCCCACGTATATTGCGGATTGATTTGGAGCAGTTCGGTCATCGCCCCGATGGCCTGATCCAGGTCACCCTGTTGGGCAAAGATCCACGCCTCGCGGCCACG
Organism: Methylacidiphilales bacterium; assembly: GCA_035508775.1. Taxonomy (GTDB): domain Bacteria; phylum Verrucomicrobiota; class Verrucomicrobiia; order Methylacidiphilales; family UBA1321; genus JABDGH01. The sequence goes on along the minus strand of DATJMI010000158.1, from coordinate 25,814 downwards.
CAGATTGATCGGATTTCGCCCGCTAAATTCCGGAGGCCAGCAAGCCTCCAGGGCCTCGGTGAAGCGGTGTTGCCGCACCAGGGCGAGGGCCACCGAGTCGTGCACGTCCGCGTTGTAGGGATCGGCGGCGCGAGCCCGCAGCGCGGCATCGAGTTGCACAGCGCTCTGACCGGCGCCGTGCGCGCGGCGGGCGACCTGCAACCAGGCATCGGCATCCGTTTGCAGCCGTTCCGCGCGCTCGCGGCAAAGAGCAAACGCTTCGTCCTGGCCGGACACCACGCGGCTCCAGCGGCTAAGCGTATCCCAGCCCCACTGATACTCGGGATCGAGTTCGACCGCGCGGCGAACCACGGCGAGAGCCTCGTCGCGGCGGTCCATCCGCCATAAATTTTCGGCGTAGGCCCCGGCCAGTGAGGCGTTGAGGGGATTGCGTTGTTGCGCCTCCTCGAGCAAAGCGAGCGCTTCCTGAGGGCGATTTTCGTGGCGGTAGGCGCCAGCCAGATGATGAATCGCCGAAACCCGCTCCGGTTCGAGTTCGAGCACGAAGCGAAAAAAATCGATTGCCCGGGCACGGTCGCCCTGATGTTCCAGAATAAGGCCATACTGTTGCCAGGTCTCCGCCAGAAGAGGAAAACGTTTCGTCGCGGCATCGGCCACTTCCTGGGCTTCGTCGAGGCGGCCCATGGAGATGAGTTGGACGAGAAGAGCCTTGGCCGCCGCCCACACATCGGGCCGGCGCCGGTGGAAATCGCGCAGATGATCCGACAACTCATCCATCTGCAGGACAGGAAAAGCGACTTCACGGTAGGTTATGATGCCGGCGCCGGCGGCTTTTTGCTTTTCGAGTTGTTGCAGGATGAAGGCGAGGGCTTCTTTTTTGTCGTCCTCGGTTGCACTCAGAAGCAGCAGTTGCTGCTGAGCGGCGCTATGGTCGATCCAGATTTCGAGGGCGCGGCGCACACATTTACGAGCCTCATTTTCACGGTTAAGGGCACTCAGCACACCCGCCTCAACCAACCAGGAGCTCGAATTGGCTGGATCGATCTGCCGCGCGAACTGGGCCCGCTGAAGCAGCGTTTCATCGGCCGCGCCGGGACGGGTTCGTTGCCAAAAAAGAACGAGTTCGCGCTGCGCCCACGCATTGTTGGGATTGGCCGTGACAAATTCGCCCAGCCGTTGTTCCAGTTCCGCATCATGGTGACCGCGCAACCAGGAAAGCTCCAATTGCAGGACGCCAAGGTGTTGCGGAAAACGGCGGCCAATCTCCTGCAGATAAGCGACGCCCGCGGAGCGGCCATCGCGACGCGCCAGAAGGAGGCTGATTTCGCGATGAGCTTCGAGATCGAGCGGCGCGGTTTGAGCAAGCTCCTGCCAGGAGGCCAAGGCCTGTTCCTGGTTGCCGGCGCGGCGTTGCAAGCGGGCGGCGGCGCGCAGCCACACCAGCCGGTTGGCATGAGCGGCGGCGGCTTCGAGCAATTCGTCACTGCGCGCCAGTTGCATGGCGATCGCCTCAAGCTCCGCGGCGTAGAGCAGCAACATGCCGTCGGCGGGCCGCTGCTGCAGGGCGGCGGCCAGCGTTTCACGGGCTTCCTGCGTACGATAAAGCTGATGGAGTGACTCGGCGAGCGTGAGGGTGGGATTGCCCGAGAGAGGCAGAAGTTGCGTCGCGCGGCGTTGCAGGAAATCGATACCCTCGTCGCCGCGGCCCAAGCCAAGCAGCATGCGAAAATAGACGCCCGCCGTCTGTTCGTTTTTGTCGCTGATGGAAACCGTCAGCCTCTGAATTTCCAAAGACTCCTCCTTGAGCTGGTTTTCCCACAGGATGAGGGAAAACCGCGTGAGCGCCGCGATGTTCTGCGGCTGATGCCGGAGCCGGCGCCAGAGAAAGCGCAAGGCGCGGTTCATGCCGCCGCGACCGCCGCGCTGTTCCTCGGCATAGTCATTCCAAAGCGCCGTGACCGCGCCACGTTTCTTACGGCGTTCGGCCAACGCGGCCTGAGCTTCCTCCCCGCGGCCGAGATGGCGCAGCAGCGCGACGCGCGCGTGAATCAAGCGGTCGTCATCCGGGTAAAGTTCGCGCAGATGGTCCACCGCATCGAGACTTTGAACCGGGTTTTGATCGTAGCCCGCCAGCGCCCGGCAGGCCATCCAGTAGTGCCGGTGATTGGGCGCCACCTGCGCGAGCTGGGCCAGCGCCGCGTCCGCGCGCGGACGGTCGTAAGCGTCAAGTGCGCTGGCGATTTCGTAAACGAGGTCGTAAAGCGCGGTCTCGGGAAAATCGAGCCCGGCAACCAGCGGCGCCTGCTCCGGCGGAAGCACCAGCACGCCGCGCGGTCCGACCGGCTCGTAATGTTTGATGAATTCCTCGTAAGACATTTCGGTGTGGTGCCGGACGTTGGGGTCGCGGATGAGGAGCGTGCCGCGCACGGTGTCGTAGCCGATCAGGCATTGGGCGTGCCCCGAGTCAATCTCCTGCGTATTGAGGATGAAGGGCAGGCCGAGATCGAGCAATTGGGTGGCGATGTCCCAATCGACTTTAAACTCGCGGCAAAACCAGCCGTTGGCCTCGATCCAGCGGCGCTCGGCGACGGCCGTGGTGCCGTCGTAACAGATCTCGTTGATCAGGGTTTCCTGCGCGATGGGACGCTGCCAGAATGTCGTGATTGCCGAGAGCGTGGCGGGAGCGCACGTGTTGAAGTCTTGCCGGATGTAGGGGACGTCTATTTTGACGCGGCGTCCCGGAGCGGTCATACCCTGCAGGCGTTCGGCGAGTTTTTTGTACCACCCAACTTTTTTGCCCGCTTCCTCCGCCTTTACCGCTGCGCGGGAAAAGTCGCCGAGCCCGGTAAGCGCGTCGGCTTCGCGCAGGGTGAACCAGAACTGGAGACCTTCCTCGGCCAGGGGCGCTCTCGCGCGGGCTTCCAGCACCGCTTCCTTCAGCCCGGACCAATTCTCGCGCTCGCTGCAAATGGTCGCGATTTGATTGTAGATGCCCCAGAATTGCAGATGCTGGCCCGCCTCTTCCAAAAGGGCGAGCGCCTCGTCGTCCCGGCCCAGATTTTGCAGAAGATGAGCACGCATCTGCACCGCGGGCCGGTACCACGGCTGGAGATGAAGCGCGTAGTCGAGATAAGGCAGGGCGGCATCGCTCTGGTTTTGCGCCTGCCAGTAATGGGCGCTTTGGGTCCAGATCCACGGGCTCTCCGGCGCGAGCTTTTGCGCTTCGGCGACACAGGCGCTCGCAACGCCGAAATCGCGGAAAGCGAGGTGCACATCCGACCGGGCTACCAAGATCTCGGCCCGGTCCAGCGGCACTTCCGTCACACAACGTTCCAGCCGGGGAAGATAATGCCAGGCGGAAAAATGGCCGCGCCGTTCCAGTAGGCCGAAAAAATGCTGGAGGCGGACGCGCGCCAAATCGGGGTAAGCGCGAACGGCTTGCTGGGCCAGCCGCCAGCTCAGCGAGGCCCCGCCAAGATGTCCCGCCAGCCGGGCGGCGAGCACCATGGCTTCCGGTCCGATCCACGACTCCAGCGGGCCGATTTGTTGCGCCAAATGCCAGGCATCGAGGGCGCGCCCGGCATTCGTCGCCGCAAGAACGTCTTGGTATTGTTCCTCGCTAAGAGGAATTTTTTGACCTTGTACGGGATCATTCGCGGACAAAAAGGCCATGGCGGCACATGCTAGAACCTATCTTAAAATTAACCAAGAGCGCCCGAAATGAATTTTATCTTTTAACCAAGAATCGGGATGAGATTCTGCGCATGGCCGTTCGGCACCATCATTACAAATAATTCCTTGCCCCGGGGTTCACACGATACTTAAAGAAAGCAATTCCCTTGCCCGCTCGATCAATCCGCCGTTCCCAACGGCTTGAGCCCGCAGTGAAGTCAGGGCCGTCCCGAGTTTAGCGCTCAGCATGGTCGGGGTGAGGCCCTCTTCGCAGCCTCGCTCCTCCAGCACCAGATCGGCGGCGTGGCCATGCAACCAAACTCCGAGCCGCGCGGCATCCAGGGGCGTGAGACCCTGTCCCACGAGCGCGACTAGAATGCCCGTCAACGTATCGCCAGACCCGCCGGTGCTCAAACCCGGATTGCCGGTGGTGTTGATAAACAGCGGCTGGCTGGGGGCGATCACCAAGGTCCGGGTTCCTTTGAGAACCAGCGTCACCTGGTGGCGATCCGTGAATTCGCGCGCAACCGATTCGCGTTCATTATGGTCGAAATGACGTCCTATGAGCCGTGCCATTTCGCCGGGATGCGGGGTCAGCAGGACGGGACCTTTGGCTTCGCGCAAAAGGCTAAGGTTTTGCGCGAGGGCGTTGAGTCCATCGGCATCAATCACCAGGGGATGTCCCGTGGCCAGCGCTGCCCGCAGCATTTCGACCGTCTTTTCATCCACACCCAAACCGGGCCCGACGGCGAGAGCCGAGGCCTTTTGCACAACCGCCGGCGGTTCGCTGTTTTCGGGCCAGCCGGAAACCATCGCCTCGGGCGGCGCCTGCGCGGCGACAATGGATTGGACCCCGGGTCGCGTCACAACGGAGAGAAGTCCCGCGCCCATGGCGAGGGCCGCCTGGGCGCAGAGGGCGGGCGCGCCGGTAAAGCCAGGGCTCCCGCCAATGATGGCGACCCGTCCGAAATCGCCTTTGTGCGACAGGGCGCCACGACGCGGAAGCAGTCCCGCTAGTTCCGAGCCAACGAGGACCTGGCGCGGTGTGGAGACAGCCGACGCGCGGCTCCACGGCACGACTTCAAGGCGGCCCACCCAGGCCGCGAGCGCTTCCCGGACGAGCACATTCTTGGCGAAACCGACCGCCAGCGTCACATCTGCCACGATGGCAGCGTCCCGATGTTCCGGCGCGTTGCCGTCTTCACAGGCGGCGAGGCCGGTCGGCAGATCGAGAGCGGCGGTGCGAAAAAAATTCGAAACGCGCGCTGTATTGGTCTTCGCCACGATTCCGGCGAGAGGTTCCCGTAATGACCCGCGCGCCTGAATACCCAGTAGCGCGTCGATGACTACACCGTCGCTGCCTGGAAAGGCCAAGTCATCGCGCCAGGAAATAATTTCGACCGAGGGATGGAGAGCCGCCAGCCGGTTAAGCTGGTCACCTGGCAGTTCTCCCAATTGGTCTTTGGGAGCGGCGAGGATAACCCGCACGTTGCGCCCGCTTCCAGCCAGATGCCGCGCGACGACAAGGCCGTCGCCGCCATTATTGCCCTTGCCAACGAGGATGACAAAATTTCGCGTGTGCGGATAGAGCGCCGCCAGATGCCGCGTCATGGCCTCGCCCGCCGCTTCCATCAGGGCCGCCGCCGTGAGGCCCGATTGAAACACCTCGCGCTCGCGCGCGATCATTTCCTCCCGCGAGAGAATGTCCATGAGACACTATAGACCCGCGTTGCCGCGCAGGTAAAGTGCCTGTTCACCATGACAATCGATATAACTTGTTATTATTAATACTCTTACATCAAACAATCTTGCATTTTAGAAATTTCATTTCTTTTGAAATGTGATTAAATTCTATTTATTTTGAAAAATATATCTTAGAATTCTAAATTCTCCTCTTACAAAATAAAATGGTTTTAGTACTGTCCTCCTTAATGAGAAGCAACTTGTTATTCAATGCACTGATGGGCGAGTATCGCTCCGCGCAAATGAGGCCAATATCAAATACCGAGTTTGCTGAAATCATGAATGTCTCACCTGCAACTGTCACCCAATGGAGTTCCAGTAAAACTCAAATTCAACAACTAGAGAATATCCTGTTGCTCCTTGACAAGCTGCCACAAGAGAGATGGGTTAGTTGGGACAATACTGACGGAAGATGGGATCAGTACTCTTCTCCACCGATATTGTCTCCTAATGTACTCGCATCGGCAAGTACGTTTGGTTTTTCAAGCTTTTCTGGATTCAGCGGAATCACCAGTTTACCATGGTAATGATACTAAAATAAACATGAAATATTCTATATGTAGTATAATAGCGACTGGTTTTTTTGGAATAAGCTTTATTTCGATTTTGCGGGCTGATCTTCCTGCAAACATTGAGATTGTTGGAGCAAAACTCAATGATAAAAGTCAAATAACAGTAGAGGCAGAGGTTAAAAATCTTTCGAATAAGAATATCGAGATCGATCCCAAAATGTGGGTTTTGGTGGCTTCTACAAATGGAAAATATCATCAAGATACGACAGATATGCAGATTGGAGCGCCATACAAACCTGTTTTAACAATTTTCGCGGACATGGGAAATGATATTGTATTTTGCGGAACATGGATTGGGGCGGGCATGTTTGACCCTAGAAATAACCCTGCTGCTACTTTTGTTTTAGCGCCAGGAGATAAAAAGTATGTTTCTGTAGTAATAGATATGCATGCCTTATTATTAAGGGATGTCGCAACTATTTTATTTAAGGATATGTGGATGCAAGTCGGATTATTTCAATCGAGGGGGGCGCCCACACTTGAAGAAGAGAACGAGCTAATTAAGCAACATCGCCTCCTTTCACCAATGGAGTATGAACAAGTACGACAAAAACTATTAAAAAAGTATGCTTCAGGAGAAATCACTCATGGCAATCTTTACAAACTTGAAAAGCCAAAAGGAGGAGAGAGCAGTTTGGGGCTTGAACCAATCAAAGCACCATTTTAAATAGCTGATAAGCCCCCCTCATAGGAAGATATCTCTTAGGGTTCCTTACGATCATTCGATATTGGCATTACGGCAAGACTGCCCAAAAGTTATCTCACATCCACTGAGAAGTGTCGCAAGCAACAGCCGACCTTCCTTGTTTCCCACGTCATGTCGCGCATAAGAGAAACCCGATTCATGGCGCATCCAGTTTAATGCCCAAGGTCAGGAAAAATGCGGGCTAACTAAATCCCCGTCTCATCCGCCGATGGCACTCGGTAGGCAATCGGCTGTCCAAGGAGGGAGCGGTCGAGAAACGCGACTTCCAATCCGTCCGCGTTGAGCATTTCCTTGAGCTTGGCCACGTCGCCCGGCACCGCGGAGAAATCGACGCCCTGGTCCTTTGTCCCGCGCAGCTTGGCCCAGACCAAGAGGCGCAATGCGGAGAGCGCCGCCGCCTTGAGCGTGTTCCGCTCCAGGACCGGCTTCGGGTTTTGCGCGGCCCAGTCTTTCGTCACCTGGCGCGGGCCGGTGATGACAGTCCCGTGGGCCAGTTCGGCGCCGGATTGCGCCGTGAAGGAGCCATCGTAATCGACCCGCCAGATAAAATCGTCCGCCGGCGCCGCGCCCACTTCAGCCAGAATGCCGCGAAAGAGGAGCGGTGCGGAAAAAATCTGCTCGAAGGCTGCTTTGAGCGCGGGCGCCAAGTTGTAACTGACGAGCCGCCGCGCCGTGACATCGCTCGGCGAGCGCGCGAAACCGTCCAGATGCGCCGCGTCGATGGCCGCTTGCCGCACTTTTTCGATATCGGCGGGATGCCCGACGCTGGCGAGCGCGAGATGATCGTAAATCTCGAAGAGTTTCGGTGTCGGCGTCTTGATGGCGAGCAACAAGACACCGGGATCGGCGCTGAGCGCGACCGCGGGCAGGCCGGGCGCGATCTGGTCTTCGATATATTCGCGGCGGTTGGTGATCGCCTCGAGCCAGCGGTAGGGTTCTTCGGTCATGCCGGTTTAAAGGATGGTTAGTTTGACCGGGACATTGCCGCGGATGGCGTTGGAGTAGGGACATACCTTGTGGGCTTCGGCCACCAGCGCCTCGGCCTCGGCGGGGTCAACCTCCGGCAATCTCACCTTCAATTCCACTTCGAGGGCGAAACCGCCGCCTTCCCTGGCGCCGAGCGAAACAACCGCCGTGACGCTGAAGTCGAGCGCGAGTTTTTTCTTTTTCAATCCAGCGACGTATTGCAAGGCGCTGCCGAAACAAGCCGAATAACCGAGGCCGAAAAGGTGTTCCGGGGTCGCGCCTTTGTTGCCCGCACCGCCGAGTTCCTTCGGCAGGGCGAATTGGATATTCACTTCGCCGTCCGAGGTGGTGCCGTGACCGTCGCGTCCGCCGACCGTGGTGGCGGAAATCGTGGTGAGGATTTTCATGGAGAACTCCTGATGGATGGTTACTACTTTTGAGCCGCCTCAAGGGCGGTGAAATTTTCACGCAAAATCTCCACCGGCACGGACCGGGGTCCTTCGCAGGTCAGGAGTTTGATCTGTGGGAAAATATGGGCGCGGCGGTCGACGCCTCCGGTCGCGCTATCCGATTCGGCGGCGACGTCGAGCAACTGCAAGGCGAGCTGGACTGCCTGCTTTTCGTCGCGCTGGAACGTCGGCTGGCCGCTCCACCGGTTGATCCATTGCAGGATGCTGCGGGCGGCAGGCGAGCCTGAACCCGAGACGGCGAAATCGACCGCGTTAAACTGTGCCCCCAGCGCGTCGTAGAAATAGAGGCTCGGTTCCGGCTGATGATGCGAGTCCCGCGCGGCGAGTATCGGCACCACCGCGCCAACGCCCTGGAGGGTCATGGGCAGGTTGTCCTTGATGAGCTTGCCCAAGGCGCGGACCTTGGCGCGCAGACTCAGCGCCTGGAGCTGGCTGCGCCGGTAATATTGAAATGAGGTTTGCAGGGTGCGCGCCATCTCGAACGCGACGGCGGGCGAACCGGCAATGGCGATGATGGTATCGCGGTCGAGATCGATCACTTTATCGGCGCGGTCGTACATGATGATGTTGCCAGCGGTGGCGCGGCGATCTCCCGCGATAAGGACGCCGTCCTTATAATGGAAAGAGAGCACCGTGGTCGCCTCGGTGGGAGCCGGCGGCGCCGAGGCGCGCAAAGCCTCCGGTGGCACACGGTTATTTCCGTGCAGCCGCAATAACTCCGCGAAGTCCCCGGTTCCGGTGGCGGGTAGACCTTCCGGCCCGCCGGGGCGAGGGCCAAAGGAGATCATTGGCCGGTGCGTTGGCGATAACGTTTGGCCTGGTCGGGATCGACCTTGCGCATCCGCTTGAGCAGGTCATCGACGTTGGGACGTTCGACTTTGGGTGAGGAAGGGCCGCCGCCGGGAGCAGGGGCGTCGGGGCCGCCGCCGGTGGGGCGTGTTTTTTGGGTTTGATCGGGCATAAAATTAACTTAGGTGCGGTTTTGCCCAGTTCAACGGCTATTAGACAGGTTTCAAGTCCAATTCGCGGATCAAGTCCTGGATCGTCTTCGACCGATCCATGGCGGCAATCATCTCTTCGAGGCGCATGCCGGGGAAAGCCTGGCTCATGTCGAGGCGGTACATTTGGTCGCCGACCTTGAAGACGAGATTATCCCATTGCGCCGTTTTCATTTCCCGCGCGAATTTCAGCACGCTGCGCCCGCGCAGATAGGCGCGCGAGGAGGAGGGCGGATGCTGCACGGCGTGAATGATTTCGGCCTCGCCGATCAGGCGCTTCATCTGGCCGGAGGCTTCCAGGGCGTAGAAGAGACCCTCGTCGTGTTTGAGGAGATGATATTCGAGATCGAGGCTCTGGAGCCAAGGGCTATCCCATTCGAGTTTTTCCTGTTCGCGGAACGCGTCGAGCAATTGCCGCTTGGCGGCCCAGTCGAGCCGGTCGTGGAGGGTGAGGGGACGGTTTTCCAGCGCCCACATTGTTTCCTTCCAATCGGCCATGACCTGCCGCTTTTCGGGATGGTCAAGGTTGGCCCGCTTTTCCACCCAACGGATAAATTCGTACTGGAGATCGACCGCCCGGATGGTTTTGCCGTTGGCGAGGGCGATCCGCCATTGGAACGAATGGTCGCGGGAAATCTGCCGGTGCGCCTCAAGCGGATCGGCCAGCGACCACCAGGCGGGCGGATCTTCGCATTCGAGCGATTCGAGCATCAGGGCGGTCGAGCCGATTTTGAGCCAGGTGGCGAATTGCGAAAGATTGGAGTCTCCCACGATGACATGGAACCGCCGGAAGCGTTGCGGATCGGCGTGCGGTTCATCGCGGGTGTTGATGAGTGGACGCCGGTTCATGGTGTCGATGCTGACCAGCTCCGAAAAAAAATCGGCCCGCTGGGAAATTTGGAAACCGCCCGTGCCCGGCGCGTTCTCGCATTCCCAGCCGACTTTGCCCGCGCCGGCGTAAAGCTGGCGCGTGACCAGGAAGGGCGTCATGGCCAGAACCAGGCGGTCCCAGGGAATCACCCGCGGGATGAGATAGTTGTCATGGCAGCCGTAGGAATGACCGCGAAAATCGGTGTTGTTTTTGTAGAGCTTAACCGTGCGGCTGCCGCGCCGCGTCACCTGCCGGGCACATTCCTCGAGCAAGCGCTCACCCGCCTTGTCCTGCGAAATGAGATCAACCAGCGTGCCGCATTCGGGCGTGGAGTATTCGGGATGGGCGTGATCGTTATAAAAACGGGCGCCATTGCGCAGGACAAGATCGCTTTTGATCTCCTGGAAGGTCAGTTCGCGCTGCGCGTCCTGCGAATAATAATTCGCCTCGTCGGTATCCTGCGTCAGCTCCTGCACGCGAAAGCCGCGCGCATCGCGATGCGGATCCTCGGTGGCGTAATCCCAAAGATTCGCCACACCGTGCTGCGCGGCGGAACGGACCAGGGCGATCGATTCCTCGACGACGTCGGCCTCGGGATCCTCCATCACCGTAATGCCCAGTTCCGTTTCGAGGCCGAAGTAGATAGACCAGGGGGGCGGATGCGCGTGCATTTAAATGATAGCGGAAGCCTCGGCGCGGCGCGGCTTGACCGGCGAAAGTTTCACGACATTTTCCGGATCGTAATCGACCAGCTTCAGCCAGTCCTCGGTGATGTCGTTCGGGGGAAAGATGTCGTTTTGTTTGTATTCGACGTCAAGAGCCGTGATAAAATCGCACAACCCAAGTCCGGTCGGTTCGGGGGAGGAGATGGCGCGTTTGATGGCCATTTCTTTCGCCCGCTCGACGATTCCGGCGATAATCGCGCCGCTGACCAGGTCGCCCCGGTGCAGGTATTCGTGACGGCCACTGCGCAACGTTACCTCAAGAAACCGGTTCTCCTCGCGCTGGCTGAATTGGGCCTCGAGCACTTTCGCGATGATGGCATCGACCGCTTTCTGGCGGTCGCCGCCGTGCTCGCGCAAAAGCTCGGGGTCAAGCGGCAGGTTCGGGGTGAGATAGATGCGGTAGATTTCGTCGGAACCCCGCCGGGTCGGCCGGGAGACTTTGATCTTCCGGTCGATGCGGCCGGGACGAAGGATGGCCGGGTCGATCATGTCGGCACGATTCGACGCCAGGATGATGACCATTTGCTGAAGCGATTCGATGCCGTCCATCTCGGCGCAGAACATCGGCACGAGCGTGTTGAGGATGCCGCTAGTCCGGCCGGCCCGGCGCGTGCCGAGAATCGATTCGGCTTCGTCGATGAAGATGAAGGGCAAAAATCCCTCTTTCGCTTTTTCGCGCGCCCGGGCGAAAAGTTCCCGCACCTGCCGTTCCGATTCGCCCACCCACATGTTGAGGATTTCCGGTCCCTTGACGTGCATGAAATATTCGCGGTGGTCTATGCCGGTCCTTTCGCGTAATTGCCGCGTTAGGTTGTAGGCGGTCGCCTTGCCGAGGAGGGTCTTGCCGCAGCCGGGGGGGCCGTAGAGCAGGATCCCCTTCGGGCTGGTGTGCTGGTAAGCTTTAAAAAGGTCTGCATGGAGCAACGGCAGTTCGACCGCGTCGCGCACCGCCTGGCGCGCCTCATCCTGGCCGCCCACCTTGTCCCATGGCAATTCGGGCACCTGTTCAAGAAGGTGATCGCGCGCCTGCGCGCCCGCGACGACTTCGAGCGCGACGCGCTGCGAGGAATCGAGCCGGACTTCAAGGCCCGACTTGAGCTTTTCCTTGCCCAGCGCGGCGGAACGGAGCACCAGCATGTTCGATAATCCGCCTTCCTGTCCGACGCGAAGACGCCCGTCGGGCAGCAGGTCCTGGATCTTGGCCACCGGTCCGCCGGTTTCGAAACCGAGATCGCCAATGACCACGTAGGCTTCGTTGAGCAGGACGCGCGTGCCGATGAGCAATTTCGATTGAGCGAGGCGCGGATCGATCGCGCAATAAAATTCAACCCCGCCGTTGACGATCAACGCGGTGTCGGGCTTGGGCAGGTTCAAGAGGGTTCCGATGCGGTTTGCGGGCGAGGTCAGCTTGGTCACCGCCGCGTCGAGCTTTTCGACTGCCTGCCGCGCCTGCTCGTTCTGCACTTCCAATTCTTCGATGCGGCGCCGGAGATAACCGAGTTCCACCCGGCGGGGTGAGTCGAGCGGATAAAATTGCGTCAGCAGATCGACCAGTTGCAGCGCGGAAAGGGTATCGAGGTTTTCGTCTAAAATCGGTTCCAGCGAGGGATGCGGGCCCTGCGCGGAAGAGTGCGATGTGATGGGATGAATGGGATCATCCGGGGATGGAGATTTATTTTTTCGTGCCACAAGAAAAAGCTAGTAGCGCATCGGCGATGCGCAAATGGATTTGCGCTTGATGTTTGCGTGTCCGTTTAGACTGCGTCCGAAACGGACAATAACGGATGCTTCGACATGGCCCGAAAATTCGCGCCATCCGCAGGCGGGTGGTTGGAAACACATATGTAATGAAAAGAGCAAACCGCAGGCCAACTCCCAATCAGATATTCTGGCCGGGCGCAAAACAAAATCCCTTGCGTGAAAATCGGCGGGCCGCGAAGCTATAGGCATGATTACGTCTGTCTGGGTGCAGTATGCGTGGAAGTTGAAGGACTTGCCGGCGAATGCGCCGCCCATCGCTTCCCGTTACACGGTGGAATCTGCCGTTCCCGAGGATCGCGCGCTTCTCTTCGCCGCCATCAGCCGCTCCCTTTCCATGGAGCCCTCCTGGAGTTTTGATCTGGGACCGCGGGTGAAGCTCGCCGAAGAATTGATCAACGCCGGTCTCGCTGCGGGCGAGGTCGCTTTCATTGCCATCAAGCATGGGGCACGCATTATCGCCGCCTCCAGCATCCGCGATGCCGGCGACAAGATCAGCAATTTGCCCTTGGGTGTCTGTGTCCTCAACGAATACCGCTGCCGCGGCCTTGGCACCTATCTTCTTTATGAAAGCCTCCGCCGCTTGCGCGACCGTGGATTGGAGGAGGCGCGTTTGGTCACTAAGAAGGGGCTACCCGCCGACCGTTACCTCTATCCAAAATTCGGCAGCACGCGGACCGTTCTTTCCGCGGTTCCCGCATAGTGTTCTTATCAGAAGTAGCCATGGGTCGCGTTACCAGGCTGGCACGGTGTGTCTTAAATATTAAAATCCCACTTTATCCGGATCTTCGCCATTATGCCCATACGACTTCCACGTCCCGCCGCCGGTGAATCCTTTTCCGGGCGCTGGCCGGAATTAAAATCGGCCGCGCCTGAATTTGATCTCGCCATTATCGGTGGCGGCAGCGCCGGTTATGCGGCGGCGCGCACCGGTGCGGCATTGGGCGCGCGCACGGCAGTTATCGAGGGCGGCGCCGATATTGGCGGGCTTTGCATCCTGCGCGGGTGCATACCGTCCAAGGCGCTGCTCGAATCGGCCCATCGCTGGCATGAGATCCGGCGCGCGCGCGAATTCGGCCTCGTCGCCAAGGCTGTCGAAGTCAAGATGGACTGCGTTCAGGCCCGCAAAAAACATCTCATTGGCGAATTCGCCGCCTATCGCCGCAAGGAATTACGTTCCGGAAAATTCGCCTTCCTGCGCGGACGGGCTTCTTTTCTCGATTCCCATTCTTTGCTCCTGGAACGCGGCCACGTCCAGGAACTCGTCACCGCTTCCACCTTTATTATCGCGACCGGTTCGGTCATCACCCGCGTTCCAGTTCCAGGTCTTTGGGAGACCGGATGTCTCACCAGCGATGACGCGCTTGAGACCGAGGAAATTCCCCGGCGGCTGGCGGTTCTCGGCGGTGGTGTCATCGCCGCCGAACTGGGACAATTTTTCGCGCGCGCCGGATCTGAAACTACTTTGTTGCAGCGCGGCAAAAGAATCGTCCGCGGCTATGACGCCGACGTCAGCCGCGAATTGGAACGCGCCTTCAAAGCCGAAAGCATCGATGTTCGGACGGGCGTCAAGCTTCTGGAAGTGCGCAAAACCGGCAAGGGCAAGAAAATTTTCTTTCAGCGCGGCTCGAAGCGCGAAGAAATTGTCGTGGACGAGATTCTTTACGCGCTGGGGCGCAGCCCGGCGCTGGCGGGGCTCAATCTCGAAAACGCGGGGCTGGCTGTTACCGGAGAGAAGCTGCCGGTCGACCACACAAAGGCCACGCCGGTTCCCCATATTTTCGCCGCGGGAGACGTGACCGGTCTCCACGACGTGGTCCACATCGCGGTTCAGGAGGGCGAATTGGCCGCGCGCAATGCCGTCAATTATCTGCGCGGCAATCATGAGCTCTTCGAGAAAATGGACGACCGGCTAAAAACCATCGTCACTTTCACCGATCCGGAGATCGCGCTCACTGGCCTGAACGAGGCCGAAGCCGCCGCGCGCGGCATCGATTATCTTGCCGCGAAATATCCTTTCTGGGACCACGGCAAGGCGCAGATCGGCGGCTATGAATATGGGTTCGTCAAATTGATCGCCGAAACAACACGCGGTGAAATCATCGGCGCGGAAATCATCGGTCCGCGCGCCTCCGATCTCATTCACGAGCTCATCGCCGTCATGCGCTACCGCGGCACCGCCGCCGAACTCGCCGCCATGCCTCACTACCATCCCACCTTGGCTGAAATCGTCACCTATCCGGCCGAGGAAATCGCCGGGCGGGTAACTTCCGGTTAATGTAATCCTCATTTTTCTTCCATTTTCCGGCAAAGACGAGCAAAGGTTTTAGAGATGATTGCGGAGGGAAGGGATGGGCAGGGCCGGTGTTGCAGGTTCTGGCATCCAAACAGAACCGCAAAACGTATCTTTAATAGGCCATGAAATCTCCGCTCTTTACGCTGTGTTTAACCGTCGCGCTCGCGGCGCCGGCATTCGCCGCCACGCCATCTCCTGAATATAAACGCGCCGATACCAATTTTTATTGGAAAGGCGACGTGCTCAAAGTCGACCCCAGCGCGGTCATCATTCCGCCGGGCGGCTACACCCGGCAGGGCGATTTGTATTTTCTTACCGGACGCAAGCATGGACCTAAGGTGGTTTATGCGCAGGTGATGAACGATTGGATCGAACCGATCACGCCGCCCGACGTCAAGTCGCTCGGCATTCCCTCCGATGTCATGGAAGTCCGCGAGCCCCAGGGCGATGTCCAAGTCGCGTTGCCCTCTGCGCCCGCCATGTTTGTTCCCGTCCAGGACGGAATGACCTTGGCCAACGGCTCCGTGGTCAAGACCGGGGCCAATGGCACAGCCGCCGTTGTCTTCGGCGGCGTGGAGTCCGCCCGGTTCATTCCCAATTCGACCGGCGCGGTGCAACAGAGCCTCACGCCCGGCCTTCGTTCGACGGAAATCGACCTCACCCGCGGCGCGGTTTTTTCCAAGGTCGGCAAGCCCTTGGGAGAAAAGGAGGATTACACGATCAAGACAATCTATGGCGTCGCCGCCGCGCGAGGCACCGATTTTGTGGCCGTGGCCATGCCGTCCCGCACCGACGTCTGGATTGCCGAGGGGACGGTGCAGTTAAACCAGCCCAGCGGCGCTATGGTCGGGCGGATCAGCGCCGAAGGCGCCGGACCGCTCAAGATAGTCCGTTTCCCTCTTATGCCGGACGCGCGCAATTCGATGATGGCCAGCGCCGAAACGATGACCATGGCGATGAATTTCATTCCCCTGGCGAATCAAAAGGTCAAAGCGCTCCGCGACCGACTCGCGCGGGGCGAAAAGCTCACCGCCGCCGAAATGAAATACCTGAGCTTGATTAAAAAAGTTCCGTGTCTGATGAAGCTCGTGCTGGTTGAGCCGCCAGCGCCAGCCACGCCGCCCCCCGCAACATCGCCGTCACCCGCAGCCGTCTCCACGACCAACACGGCGGCCACAGCCAGCGGCACTCCGGTAGCAAAGAAAAAGAGCAAACCCAAACCTAAAACCCCAATTCCCGCGGTTCGTGTCCCGGATACCACCAATAATTCATCGGAACAAGGGCCAGCCACTACTCCGTGATCTCCGGTATCCAAGAACATGGAAATCGCTCCGAAGGCAGAAGCGCGGTTGCCGGGCCATGGAGGCTATCCGAAAAGTAGGCATGCCTGCTCGGATGCAATTGCTCCAACCCCGGTCCGGCGCCCGATGGGGTAATTCGATTTGGAATCGCCCCTGCTTTCCTGCATATAAAATCGGTATGATGGAGAATGTTCCTCACTCCGCCGCTCGGATGGATGATAAGGAGCTTATGCTCAAAATCGCGCAGGGCGACCGCGCCGCTTTCGGCATCCTCTATGACCGCTTTGCCACGCCTCTCTATTCCCTCGCCTTGCGCATGCTAGCCGACGAAGCCGAGGCGCAGGACATGCTGCAGGAAATATTTCTCTCCATCTGGAATAATGCGCCCAGCTTTCGCCCGGAACGGGGCATGGCCTTTCCCTGGGTCGTCTCTCAACTCCGGAACCGGATCATCGACCGGCTGCGGTCGAAGCGCCGCCGCGGAGAGCTGACGGAAAATTACGCCGCCGATCTGGAGCCTTCCGGTTCCGCCGCACCTTCATCGGCGGAAAACGTCGAGACCGGGGAACGGGCCCAGAAAGTCCGCTCCGCGCTCAATCAGCTCGATGAAGGGCAGCGTGAGGTGCTGCATCTGGCTTTTTTCGAGGGGTTGACCCAATCCGAAATCGCCGAGAAGCTCGAAGAGCCGCTTGGCACGATCAAGGCCCGCGCAACCCGGGGCATGGCGCGGCTGAGGGCCGTTTTGAGGTATCTGTATGAGTAATCCGCACCTCGAGGAATTAGCCGCGCTGCACGCCCTCGGCCTGCTGGATGAAGCCGGACGCCGCGAGCTTTTCGAAGCCGCGGCCCGCGATTCGGAAACGGAGCGGCTCATGCGCGAGTTTGCCGAAGCCGCCGCCGCGCTGGCCTTCGCCGCGCCCCAAGTCGCGCCGCCATCGCATTGCAAACAAAAAATCCTTCACTCCGTACCGGGACGCAGCGCCGTTGTCCGTTTTTCCGCCTGGCTTCCCTATGCCATTGCCGCCGCGCTTATGTTTCTCGGCATTTTCGATACCTGTTTGATCTATTCCCTCCGCAACGATTTGATCTTAACCCGGGAAAATTTCCAATCCCACCAATGGAAGGTTACGCAAGACTCGGCGCGCCAAGATTTGGCTGCCGTCCGTGTCATTCCGCTCGACATCCATGATCCCGCCAGTAAAGACCCCGCTTTCGCGACGGCTAAAATCACTATCGTATGGAACCCGGCTCTTGACCAGGGAATCGTGACACTGCGGGACGTTCCTCCGCCGCCCGCCGGGCATGATTATCAGCTTTGGGTGCTTGATCCGGGCGCGCTCGCTCCGGTCAACGCGGGTCTGCTGAGGACGGAAGGCGGTTCCCGGAGTTTTACCGTCGCCCCCCCGAGCACTGATAAGGTTGGCTTCGCCGTTTCGCTCGAACCGGCGGGCGGAAAGGCCGAGCCGAGCGGCCCCATTCTTTTTGCTGTCGCGCCGGGCCAAGGATAGGTTAAATAGCGGGACTGGTTTTCTATGGCCGTAGTCAAAAACATTTGTGTTGAAGCCATTGAGCGGCACTGTTCGAGCGGTGAAACCGGCCGACTGGATATTCGCAACGGCAACCATGAGGGGCGGGTTTTTACCGCGCACATGTTTTTAGTTCATGCGGAATTGTCGGGTTTGGAAGGAGTACCCGCTCTTTTTCGGATGCTCGATTGGGGTGACGTCGAAACCATTTGGAACCCAGGGGTGACCGTCGACAAACCGAGTCTCAATCTGCCCATGGAAGCAGCCTGTGTACTCTATGCCGAGTATCTCCAGGAGCGCGCCACGCTCGAGCCACGCGAGAAGGACTTCCTCGACCAGTCTTTCGTCATGCCTGATTACAACGGCGCGATCGAATCGGTGCTCAAGTACTACACTCTTTCACTTGAATGCAGCAATCCAGAGTTGCTGCCCGGCGGTTTCATTTTCACGGATGCGGCCAAGAGCAGTTACGTGATCGGCAGCGGCGATGACTGCGATGTCATTATCCGCCATTCCTCCATCGATCCTCTCCACTGCGGTATCATTCTCGAAAAGGGTTCGGTTTATTTCTGGGACCTTGGCGGCCAAAGCGGCATCCGGCTGAACGGCACGCCGATCAACGAGGGCACACTCAAAGTGGGAGATACTATCACCCTCGGCGCCGTCGACGTTCAATTTCGTATTCATTTGCGCCGTCCCACCCTTAAAAAATCGAAGACCGTTCCGATACCGGTGACGCCAATTCCGGTGGTGGGTCCTCCGCCGAAAGTTATCCCGAAGGGGGCAATTACCTACGACAAGCTCACCCGCCAGCTCAAAAACTCAGGCAAGGCGCAACCCTTCCTGACCAAGCTGGGTTCGCTGTTCGGATCAAAAGACCGCAAGTAACGTTGGAATTGGCTAGTTTTGAGATAGGTGATTGGCTTATTTTAAGAGAGGTTCTACTTTCTATCCGATGCACATTCTTCTGATTGACGACAGTGCCTCCACGCGCAGTTTGTTGCGCACGCTGATCAATTCCGATAAGGCGGCGCGTCATGAGATCAGTGAGGCGGCCAGCGGGGAGGAATCGCTGCAAAAGGTCGGCTCGGGCGAGATTCGGCTGCCCGATCTCATCATCATGGACATCAACATGGGCGGCATGAGCGGTTATGAATTGTGCCGGGAGTTCCGCCAGCGCCACGGTGGCGCTTCCGATCTTGTTCCCTACATCATTATCGTCACGGCCAATGAAGGCGTCGATGTGATCAACCAAGCACTCGATTGCGGGGCCAACGATTACATGCCCAAGCCGGTGAATGTGAAGGTGCTTCAGGTTCGTCTACGTGTGGCCGAACGTCTTCTTTCGCAGGCGCAGGCCAGTCCTCCACCAGCCCCCGCCGCGCCAACGCCAGCTCAAATCCCGGCCCCTGCCATTACTCCGGTTCCAACACCAGCCAGTGACAGCAATTCCGGAGGCGGAAGCTTCGATCCGCGCCAGGCGATCATCGTCGAGGCCATCAGCCAAACCGATGCGCCCATTGCCATTATTGAAGCCGGCACCATCGATTCGACTTTTACTATTGTTTATGCGAACGCTGCGATGACTGTTTCGACCCAGTTTTCAGAAGATCAGCTTATCGGCAAATCACTTGCTGAACTTGAAGCTTGGACGCCGGACTTTATCAAAATGACGCTCGGCTACGTTGAGCAAGGAAACATTCTTTCCCATGTGCCGCTGTGGAGCCACACACGCCAAGACGTTCCCGTCCATCTTAGTTTTTATCCCATTCGCTCCGCCGACGAACAGGTTCGCCATTATCTTGTGATTCACCATCTCTAGAAGTTTTTCCTAAAGGGCTATTGTGCGCATCGCCGTCACGGGACTCCTTGGCCAGTACGCCTTCGGCGGAGTCACCTGGGATTATATCCAGTATCTCCTCGGGTTCCGCTCGCTCGGCCATGATGTTTGGTACCTCGAGGATTCGGGCGCCTGGCCCTATGATCCGATAAAGAAAACCGTCAGTGAAGATTGCTCGTACAACGTTAATTATCTCCGCAGTATGATGGAGAGCTTCGGTTTTGGCAACCGCTGGATTTACCGCAACGGCGCCGACAGCAAATTTCATGGTGCGGGCGAGACCGCCGCGCGTGATCTCATTAAAAACGGCGACCTCCTCATCAATGTTTCCAGCGCCGGCTGGCTCCGGGATTACGAGTTTGGGGTGAAGCATCAGATGTTCATCGATGGCGACCCGCTGTTCTGCCAGGTGGGGCTCCTCAATCCCAAGAACGCGGATTACGCCCAGCGCGTTCGCGCCCATGATAGCCATTTCAGCTTCGGCCTTAACGTGGGCCACGCCGGTTGTCTCGCGCCGGACACCGGGATCCGCTGGAAAAAGACGGTGCAGCCCGTCGCGCTCGATTATTGGCCGTTTCAGGAAGACGATGCTCCCGACCGGTTTACCACCGTCATGAACTGGGCCAGTTACCTGCCGGTCGAGTGGCGGGGACGGACCTATGGCCAGAAAGATGTCGAGTTCGAACGATTCAAGTTCCTGCCCCAACACACACCGCAGCGGCTCGAAATGGCGATGGGCCAGGGCGTCGGATCGAAGCGTCCGACCGAAGAACTGCGCGCGCTGGGCTGGGTCATCCTCGAAGCGGGCGACGTCCTGCCGGACCACCAGAGCTATCACGAATTTCTCCGCGCCTCAAAGGCGGAGTGGAGCGTCGCCAAAAACGGGTACGTTGCGGGTCGAACCGGCTGGTTCAGTTGCCGCACGGCCTGCTACCTCGCTCTCGGACGTCCCGCCGTGGTGCAGGAGACGGGCTGGAGCGACTATATCCCTGCCGGTGACGGACTGCTCGCTTTTTCCACACTGGAAGAAGCCGCAGCGGCGATCTCCGATATCAACGATCACTACGCCGAGCATCGCGCCGCCGCCCGCGCCATCGCTGAGCAATTTTTCGACGCGAAAAAGGTATGCGCCGATCTTCTGACCCAGGCGGGGATTGGCTAACCGATTTCCACGGGAGAGGCTTTGCGTTTCGAGAAGCGCATAACTTCGGTGTAGCCGACTTCGCGAACAAGGTCGTAAGCCTGGCCGAACTCATAAGCGACTTCCTCCGGCGCGTGGGCATCCGAATTGATGACGATGGGAATGTGTCGCGCGTGGGCTGCGACGAGAAAATCGCGGCTGGGGTAAATCTCATGCACATCCTTGCGCAACCCCGCTGTGCTCACCTCCAACGTAATACCCGCTTCGGCGATGGCATCGAGCGCCTCGTGATAAAACCGGGAAAGATCGCCCTCGGGGCGGTGTCCGAATTTTTTCACCAAGTCAGGATGCGCCAGAAAATCGAACAGGCAGCTTTCGGCCATTTTTGTGTAGGCGGTGAAGTAGGCGGTCCAAATTTCCTCCACCGGGTGTTCGCTCCAGCGTTGCAGATGTTTCGGGTTGTCGATGTCCCAACCCGGCGTCGCATAATGGACCGATCCGATCAGATAGTCCCAATCGGCGGCGGCGGCGAGGGTGCGCAGGTGCTCCTCATAGCCCGGGATGAAATCGCATTCGAGTCCCAAGCGTATGGGATAGTGGGGAAATTCAAGCCGCGCTTCGGCGATCATTTCCAGATATTCGGGAAGTTTGTCCGGGGCCATCCGCCAGTCGTCAAACTGAGTTGGCATGGGGTTGTGGTCCGAGAAACCGATTTCTTCCAAGCTCGCTTTCTGCGCGGCTAAAATGTACTCGCGCGGCAACCCGACGGCGTGCCCGCATAGCGGCGTGTGCACATGGTAGTCGGTCCGCATGCCGGAATAATACTCCAGTTAACCTCCGTTTCCAAGATTTCTGCGAAAGTGGCTTGCTGCGCTGCTTCTGTGCAAATCACGCCGTCCGCATCGGCATGATAACGTAGAGGAACGGCCGCTTGTATTTGATGACGCCGGGACTGAGCTCGTCGATAAAGTCGAAAAAGATCTCATCCGCGTCGATGTTTCTGAGCGGATCCATAAGAAACTCAGGATTGAAGGCTATGCTGAAATCTTTGCCTTTGTAGTTGATGGGGAGCGATTCCTTGGCTTCGCCAACTTCGGGGGTGTTGGCCAGGATATCGAGATTATTTTTGCTGAAGACGAGCTTTACCGAGTTTGATTTTTCACTCGAGAGCAAAGCGACGCGGCGAACCGCGTTAAGGAAGATTTCCCGCTCGAGGATGATTCGCTCCTTGGCTTCGGCGGGAACAACCT
This sequence comes from Methylacidiphilales bacterium, assembly GCA_035508775.1. GTDB lineage: Bacteria > Verrucomicrobiota > Verrucomicrobiia > Methylacidiphilales > UBA1321 > JABDGH01. The sequence goes on along the minus strand of DATJMI010000158.1, from coordinate 3,979 downwards.
GCTTGTAGTTGGGGTAATTTCCCTCAATAAGTTTCGAGTAAAGGAACGTACCGCCGAGATCGAAGGAGATCTGGCTTTCCGCAACGCTGATGCTCAGCGGTTCTTCGTCGCGGAGAATCCGCTGTAACTCCTGTACCGCTTTGGTGGGCAAAATGGCTTCGACTTCGTTGCCTTTGGGAAACTCGAGGTCTTGCTCAACGAGCGCCAATCGCCGCCCATCGGTGGCCACAAGAGACAACTTATTATCTTTAAAGCTGAGCAACACGCCGTTGAGAACATACCGGCTCTCATCCGTGGAGATCGCGTAGGCGGTGCGCTTGAGCATATCGCGGAAAACGCCCTGCGAAATTTTAAAGGTCTTGGCGCCATCGCCCTTGGGGAAGGGTGGAAAATCGGCTTCCGGCAGGCCCATGATGCGAAAGAACGATGCGCCCGAGGTAATGGTCGCGACTTGCTTGGAATCGACTTCCAAGGTCAATTCAGCAGCAGGTAATTCACGGATAATGCTGAACAACCGGCGCGCCGGCAACGTCGTGGCTCCGCCTTTGGAAATTTCCGCTTCGACCGAGGCGCGAATACCGGTATCGAGATCGGTGGTGGAGATGATTAATTTTCCATCTGTTGCCTGTAACAGAGCGTTCCCCAAAATAGGCAAAGTCGTTCGGACACTAACGACATTCTGGACAATTTGTAAACCGGAGAGGAGCGCCTCGCGCGCAATGACGCATTTCATAACCAGATGCAATTAAGAAGATTTGGAGGAAAAAAACAATGGTTTATTCTCCGTCTTAATGGTGTGAATAACTTGGACTTTAAAGGGAAGTGTCATTGAGGCAAGGGATTAGACGGATACGAGGTTGTGAATAGCCCGGCAAGAATAGCAACTGATCTTGGGGAAAGTCGAGGTTGTCCTTTTTGTTCGCTAAAAATGGTCGCTTATTCACAAAGTTTAGAGCCAGGTTTTTAAGCGGTCGGCAAATCGGGAATAAACAAAGCCGAGCCCGAGAGTCACAATGGTCAAGGTGAAGAAGGTAAGCACACGGTATCCGGTGGAGAACCCCCAAAAGTCGTAAAGGCCAACGTGGAGAATGGCCGCCAAGACAATGCCAAGGCCGCACCACCGTTGGCGGCGCTCGTGGAGAAGAAGACCAAGCAAGAAAAGAAGAGAGCCGAAAAGCGTCCAGCTTATAACGAGGTAATGAGGGTGGATCCGCAGTGTTGTCCAGGAAGAAACAAAGAACCATCCAAATCCGGCGGAAAGCAGGAGGATAAGCCACGATTCTATTTGGGCGAGGAGATTACCGGCCCGGTGTAACCAAATGGACTGCGCGATAAAGATCAGCGCGGCCAGGCCAGTCAAAATGGTGGTGACGGAATGGGGATTGGCATCAAAACGATGCAAATAGAGGATCAAGCCGGCAAGAGTCAGGAGGTAACTGGCACGGCAACCAAAAATGGACTTTTGCTGGACGTTCCAACCGAACAGGCAAGCGCCAAGGGCAAAAAAGGTGGCGATTTGCTCGTTTGCCGGAATAACGGCGAAGATCCACCGAATCAACATGACCAGAGCAAGGGACTGATACACGTACGCAAAGAAGCGGATCACGGCCCGCATGAGATTGGCAATCTCCGGATAAATACGAAGCCACTGATGCGCGGCATAACCGGAAGCAAAGACAATGGAAATAGGAATGGCGGAAATTCCCCAACTCCAGGACGACCTGTGAAGGTCCCAGCCACCCGGCGGGATAAAAAAATGCCAGACTGCAGAACCGAGGAAGAGCTGGCCCACCAAAGCGACGGACCAGATGCGGAGAAACGCGCCATAGAAGAGAAAAACCACGGAAAGCAGGCTGGCGGCGACGAACCACCCGACGGCATCCATATGGGGTCGCGCGGCGGTGTAAACCAATCCGGCAAGAACGACCGAATAGACGCCGATCAGAATGAAAACCCAAACCCCGCTGCGGGTGATGCGTTGATAACTCCACCAAGTAATCAGCAACAGGGTCAAAATGGAAACAAAGCCACTGCTCCACCAGGGAAATGGTTCGCCGGTTTCGGCTGGGAAGAGAGCAAAACCCTGTGCGGCGAGCAAAAGAACCTGCGACATCGGTGGTAATTCATAAAGCGGGATGAAATAGATCGAAAAGGTCAACGCCACAGCGGCCAGAGCCAACGCAGGCGGGAACACAGCATCACTCAACGTGGTGTACATGGCGGCGAAGATGAGGCTGAGCGAAAGAACGCAATAATAGGATGACGCCAGGACGATGCGCTCACGGCAGTTGGGATCGTGGCGGATGTCGCGCCGAGCCCACCAGGCGTTGAGAGCCATCAAAAGCGCACCGCCGCCGCCGAGCAGCCAGGGGTGATGCGCATCGAGAGCGATATCCTTAAGAAGAAACAAAACAGCCAGAAACGCGACCACAGCCGCCGCACTCCTCAGGATGACACTGCGCGAGACGGCGCCTGAGAAACCGAGGAAAAACGTCTCGAGCGCGAGCAAGACGCCGCGCGAAATGCCCGTGTAAACCACGATGACGCCCATGGTCAGCAGCGCAAGTCCCTGCCCGAGATAGGTTCCGCTGACTTCCGGTTCATCCATGCGCAGGACTCGCGCCGCCATGGAACTGACGAGCAACAAAAGGCCGCTATCAAGAATAGCCCAACCGAGCGATCCGAGGTCATAACCCGAGATGTGAGTGGCGAGAGCCAGCAACAGAGCCAGCGCGCCATTATTCAGGCTGAGAAAGGCGAGCCGCTTGCCGCCCCGGAAAGAGGGCGCGTTGGAAAAGAGGACTCCGGCCGTGAAGATGGCCCAGGCGCCCAGAAGATAAACGGCATGGGGCCAAAAATGAAGCGCCCGATCGAGGACGATTTCGCCATTTTCACCGATGACAAGGCGGCGCAGAAAGGCCAGATAGGCGCCGATCAAGCTGAAATAGGAGAGCGCGGCCCATCCGTTGCGCAGTAAGAAAACGACACCGGTAAGGGCAAGAACGAGATCGGCGGCCATGGTGAAAGCGCCGATGGGATTGATCGCCGAACTGACATAAGCCAGAACAACAGAGAAGACGGCCAAGACCTGTGATTTTTTGCGTTCCGCCAGCAGAAGCACATAGGCGGACCACAAAAGCAGCAAAAAACCGGCGAGAAGCGGGCCGTGGATGATGCGCAGCGGCGCGTAATAATAAGCGGCATAGGCGGTCAGATAAAGCCACGCGAGCGCCATGGCCATGATGGTCCGGCAAAAGAAGAGGGCGACTGCGCGTGAGCGTTCGAGACGCTCGCCCAGCAGGTAAACCACCATGCTAACCAAGGCACTGATGCCGAGAAGTCCGGCGGGACCGAGAAGGTGGTAGACCGGCGGGTAGGTGAGCGCGTAGCCGAGCGTGAAAACGCCGGAGATCGCGCCGATAGGAATGAGCCATGGGCCGATGCGGAACTCCAATGACGGTTTTGAAAGGGCTGGCTCCCGGGGAATTGGTGGAGGCGGAGGAAACGGGACGGGCGCTGTTTTCGAGACAACCGGAAAAGGCGGAAGTGTTGCTGCCGGTTCCGACGATGACGGCACATGGGAAGGAGGAGGGATGAAAGGCGGAGGTTCCGGGGGCAAAGGAAGTGGCGGGAGATGCTCTGTGGGAAAGGGCGGCAGTTCAGACGGTTCCGCCGCGGGCGTGTTTTCGGCACGAGCCTCAAGTTGTTCAAGCTGAACATCGAGCCGCGCCAGAGAACGCTGCAACTCCAATTGCTGACGGCGCAGAATCTGCAAAAGCTCGCGGTCTTCGGGAGTCATGCTTTGGTTACTATGTCGCTTCCCGTGCCCCGCACAAGAACAGAGGCTCTGATTTCTGGTTTGGAGTGCTGCGGACGGCAGGTCCTGCGGACGGCAGAAGGGCTTCGCCACAAAGAAAATCTGGCACCTGCCATCTGCAAGACCTCGTCGCTCGGCTCCGCGCCGCCGGCCAAAATCCCT
>DATJMI010000157.1:0-16005 GCA_035508775.1 Methylacidiphilales bacterium | reverse complement strand
CCTTTCGCACCGCGCTGTGCTTTTTTCCGCGCTGGCCGATGGCACGTCTGTCATTACCGGCTTTTTGCCCGGCGAAGATTGCATTTGCACGATGCGCGCGATGCAGGCCATGGGCGTGTCCATCGAAACCGAATCGCAGACGAGTCTTATCGTGCACGGTTCAAGCGGCAAATTGCAGCCACCGCTCGAGCCGCTCGATTGCGGCAACTCGGGCACCGCGATGCGTCTCATGGCCGGCGTGCTGGCCGCCCAGCCTTTTAAGAGCCGGCTCATTGGCGATGCTTCGCTTTCGGGGCGGCCCATGAAAAGAATCGTCGACCCGCTACGCAAAATGGGAGCGAAAATCCAGGGTTACGGAGAGAAGCACACCGCTCCACTGGAAATCGAAGGCGCTTCCCTGACGGGTATCGACTACGCGCTGCCGGTGGCCAGCGCGCAGTTGAAATCATGTCTTCTGCTGGCGGGCCTTTTCGCGACCGGCACGACCAGCGTCACCGAGAAAACGCCGACCCGCGATCATACCGAACGGTTGCTGGCCTATTTTCATGCGCCTCCTCTCATTGATATTCATCCGAAGAGCACGGCCAGGACCATTCGCATTCGAGGCGGCACACGGCTCCATGCCCGTGACTTCAGCGTCCCGGGCGATTTTTCTTCCGCCGCGTTCTGGATTGTCGCGGCCGCCGCTTTCCCGGATTCGGATGTGACCATCACTAATCTTGGTCTCAATGAGACCCGCACCGGATTGCTCAGTGTGTTGCTCCGCATGGGCGCGCATCTTAACGAGACCATTTCCGATTCCTCATGCGAACCGGTCGGAGTCGTTCGCATCTATGGACGCAAATTGCGCGGCGTGCGCATCGCCGGAGCCGAAATTGCCAATGTGATCGATGAATTGCCCATTATTTCGGTGGCCGCGGCGCTGGCCGAAGGCGTAACGGAAATTCGTGATGCCCACGAACTGCGGGTGAAAGAGACCGACCGCATCGCCGCGATGGCGCAAAACTTGCGCGCTTTTGGCGTAACGGTCGACGAGCATGACGACGGCATGACCATCCATGGCGGCGCGACACTCAAGGCGGCGAGAGTTGGCAGCTTTGGCGATCATCGCATCGCCATGTCATGCGCCATTCTCGGTCTCTTTGCCAAGGGTGAAACGGTCATCGAGGACACCGGCTGCATCGCCACGTCTTATCCGACTTTCCGCGAAGATCTTCTTAAAATAGCTCATTTCCAGGATACCGGTTTCGCGTCGCTTCTCGGTGCGCGGCGGTGAATTGCCCGGTCTCGTTCGTTCAGAACCGATTTGCCATTAACGCTTACCTGAGCCATTTTGTCTTAATATATATGGATGATTTAGAGATGCATGAGCGGTACCGCGCGTTGCTGCACGCTGCCCGCAATCTTTTTTCGCTCACAAATCTCGATGATCTTGTCGAGAATATTCTCAAATATTCGTGCGTGATGATGCAGGCGGAAGCCTGTTCGATGTATCTGCCCGACCGCGCCACGCGCGAACTTATTATCTATTCGGCGCGAGGACGCGATGACGCCATCAATGCCTTCCGCATTCCGTGGGACAAGGGGATTGCCGGCACCGTTTTTCAGCAGCACAAATTCATGCGCATTGACGATGCGCAAAACGATCCGCGCCTGCTCCGTTCGGCGGATCAGAAGACCGGTTTTGTGACACGCGCCATGCTTTGCGCGCCGCTGGTCGACAAAGACGACTGTTTTGGCGTGCTTCAGGCGCTGAATCCTGCCGGGCGTCCTATCTTTACCGAACACGATCAGGATATTTTTGAAGGACTGACCAATATCGTCACTGGCGCGCTGGTTCGCTTCGATCGCGAGGCTAAGATTGATCAGGAAGCGAAACTGGCCCGCGAACTCACGCTGGCGATGGAAATCCAAAAATCGTTCCTACCGCCCGAAGAACTGATTTTGTCCCGGGTTGAGATGCGTGTGCGTTACCGTCCCGCCCGCACCATTGGCGGCGATTTTTACGCTTCCATCAAGTTGCCCAATGACCGGTTTCTCACCGCTCTTGGTGACGTAAGCGGCAAAGGTATCCCGGCGGCTTTGAGCACCGCGCAGATCACCACCGAAATGCAGGCGCTTGCGCCGATGGCCGAGGAAGGTCTTTCGGCTTATGTCAGCGCGCTTAATGATGCGCTTTGCCAGAGGTTGGGAGCGGGCCGCTTCGCCGCCACGACTTTGCTCCTTTATGATCCTCACCGGGAAATCATGGAGGTGATCTGCGCGGGGCAGTTCGCGCCCTGGCACTGGCATCATGACAATTGGGAGAAGCTCTCCGTGCCGCATACGCTGGCGCTCGGCATTTTTCCGCAATTCAAGTTTTCCGCCACTGAATTCCCCTGCTTGCCGGGCGAAAAATGGCTTCTCTTCAGCGACGGCATCAACGAAGGGCGCAGTCCCGCCGGCGAGGAATATGGCATGGACCGGCTGTGCTCGAGTTTAGGGGCCGGATCAAGCGCGGATGTGCTAGACCGGGCATGGAATCATTGGGAACAATTTGTCGACAGCGACCGGCAACACGACGACGCCTGTCTCGCTCTGATTTCGACCAAACCCGTGGCGACCCTTGAGATCGACTCGGCGGCGCGCAATTGCAAGCTGGCGCGTCGGTTTATTGAGCAGTGGGCGCAGACAGCGGGCTTTCCCGACCTCGAACGGGGACGCATCGTTTTGGCCGTTGATGAAGCCATCACCAATGTCATGCGCCATACTTACGGCGGTTGCGAGAGTCAGCGGATTATGGTCTCAGCCTCCATCACCGGCGAACATCTTCGCTTCCACTTGCGCGATTACGGTCCGCCGGTTGATCCAGCCGTTTTGAAGGGTCGGGCGCTGGAGGACATCAAGCCGGGCGGACTGGGACTTCATCTTCTGAAAAGCGTCTTCAACGAAGTTGAGCATCAACCGCTTGCGGATGGCAATGAATGGCGCCTGGCCAAGCGGCTGGCCTGATCCCCATTTTGGGTTGACCCGCCTTATTCCCCGATGGACATCGGATTTCCATTCGCGTCGGGAGGAGCATGGATGACCGGATCGGTTGAAGGAGGCAAAGTTGCCAACTGAGGGCGATAGATAAAAACGCCATTATTTTCAGCTCCGCCGTCCCGGTAATCGCAATATTCATAGGCGGGGGCCAATTGGGTTTTAAGCTGTTCCAATGTGCTATCCGGAATATTGTCTCCGGGCCAGATAACCAGGGCGGCGATATTACGGAGCCGCAGGAAGCGGAGAGGATCGGCAAGCTTCCCATCATAGAGAGCATTGACGGTGAGACTTCTCCGTGCTTCTTCATCATAGGTAGGGTCACACCAGACGATTATCCGCGTACTCCAGGCAATATAATTTCGGTTGCCGGTGAAAAGGCTCAAGCAAGGGGATTCGTCGTAATCTCCATGGGGACGTCCGGTGATGATGATTTGATTGTGGAATTGATCGAGCGTATGACAGACCTCGGCCTTCCGTTGGTCCCAACGCAGCGGACCTTCTCCATCCAGACGTAAAATATCGTGTCCCCAGGAGGCGTTTCTCCAGGCGTGAGTGATCCAGTAAGGCAAAGAAAGCAGCGTGATGACAATGACCAGGCCGGTGATCATGCGGTAGGGCCACCAACGGCGCATGGCTACTATCGGCAGAAAAGAGACGTAAGCTGAAGTATAGATCGCGCCCCATAATTTCTCGGTCACGACGGGCCGGAGATAAAATTCCACAACTTCAAAGAAAAGAAACAGAAACGGCAGAATTACCATGAGGCAGCGCACGGATACGGGAAGACGTCGCCAGAGAAAAAACAGGCTCAGCCAGAGAAGCGTCACGGGCCACCATTCGAGAATAAATTCACCCAATTGAATTTTTTGCTGAGGCGTGGTCCAATTATGATCGATGACGTCGTCGCTAACGCCTAAAAAATCTGTCAACGTGGGCATAAATAAAAGAAGAGCCATGCCAACGGAGAAAAGAACAAAGCGTGGATTCCGGGGCAGGAGCTTGTACCACCAAACACTCACCGCTCCCGCGGCAAAGATCAAACCCGTAATGGGCAGCACCCACGTACAGATATCGAGAGTAAAAAACGGCAAAAGAGCCAGCGAGATCCACGGCCAGTTGGAAACTTTTCGCCGCAGCAGTTCCGTTAAGCACCAAACGCCGTAAAGGACAAGAAATTGTCCTCCGCCGCCATCATGGTAGGCGCCGACCCAACTCCAAAAACCGGGGACGATCAGATTACGGCGATCCCAAAAGCCGACGGGGGATAGGAAATGGGTGATGAAATTATGATAGTCGGGATTGTCAAAGACATTCGCGACATCGCTCATGAGAAAAGGATCGTAATCTCCCTTGGTGGTCAGCCAAACATAGAAAGAACATCCCGTGGCCGTCGATTCGATGAGCAGAGGCATGAGCAGAGTCAGCCAAAGCTTGCCGCGCGAGAGCTGATAGGTAACGGCCGCCGCGAGATAACAGAGAAGCCCGGACAGCACCGTGGAGGCTAGATTATAACCGGTGCCAATATCCAAATGAAACATCCGGATCAGTACGGAAGCCGCATAGTGCATCAGGGTATAATAATGGAGCGATTTGTAGGGAGGCATCCAGCTTTCGGTGACAGGAAGTGTTTCGCCGAAAAGAAAATTCGCGATGAGATTACAATCGGACAAGCCATCTATATCGCCGATGATCGTGGGGCGCAGGCATCGGATACCAAGGGTAAAGGCAAACGAACCGAGAAAAATGACCGTGGGCAACCAGAGGCCGCGCCAGGAAAAACCGGGCCGGAGAATAAGCCAAAGCGATCCAAGGCTTGTCACCGGCACAAGCCACATTAATGATACGATGGGGACAAAATGTTCAACGAAATTGCAGACCAGGCAGAAAGTTATAAACGGGATGATATAACCAAACCAAGGTGATTCTCTGGGAGCAAGGCGCCGGAATAAAACGGCTCCTCCAACGAAATGAAGCGATACAAATGCCCAGAGAAGAACAACCCGCAAAAGCGCAAACATTACACTCGTCTATATGGCCGATGCATGTCAAAAGGCAAGCCTCGATCGGGAAGTGAAACGGTCATTCGAAGAAACCTTGCTTAACCCGCCTCTTGGGCTAAAAGGAAATTTATGATGAATGACCGGTTCGTGGAAGCCGAACCATCTCTCATCGTCCCGGCGCAACGCCGGCAGCCATTTGTTATTTCCCGCGCCCAACGCGAGTGTTGGCTATGGAGAGGCCTGACGTTGCTCTTTATAAGCGCCCTGGTGATTCGCTTCTATCATTTGGCCAGCCATCATTGGATTGAATATATGCATGATAGCGCCTCTCATGCCGCTTATGTGGAATATCTGCGGCTTCATTATCGTCTGCCGCCGGTGGATGAGGGCCATCTGGAATATCCGCAACAGCCTCTTTATTACCTGCTCGCCATGCCGTTTTATCAAACGGACAAAAATTGGGATCAAAACCTGGATAATCTTGCTCCTTTGGGGTTTTGTCTATCGACGGCGGCGCTTTCCTTCGTTTTTTTCTCTTTGCGTTATCTATCATCGTGGCCGCTGCGCTATGGCGTATTTGTTTTTTTCGCGTTTACACCCGCGTTTGTCCTGGCTTCGTCTTGTGTCGGCAACGATGTCTTGGGAGTCTTTTGGGGCGCCTTTTATTTTTTCTGTATTCTGCGATTCAATCGCAATCCCCGGGCCATTCGTTATTTTATTCTTACCATTGGGACACTGGTGGCAGCGCTTTTGACCAAGCTCAATGGAGTTATTTTGTTTGTCGCCCTGCCCTGGCTTTTATGGCGCAGAGCGCAGCATGACATCTCATGGAAACAAACCGCCACCCGGTTCGCCGTCATCACCTTAATGATGGCGCTCCTGGGCGGCGGAATTTTGTATCGCGCCTGGAGCCCGGCCCACCGTCAATTCATTTTTGCTCATTCCTGGATTTGGGATTATATGGCCATCCACGAAAATTCGTGGGTTTATGCGCTGAGATTCGATCTTTCCGGCTTGATCTCAGCTGGCCAAACGACAACCACCAACGTAACGCCCGACGAAGTCCGGTTTTCCTTTCCCAGTTGGGAATACGGAAACATGTTGTTGGGTGAGTATGAATACAATAATGATCCGGTTTTGCTTTTTTATTCGAGACAGCTAATTGTTGCAGGAACCTCCTTGCTATTCGGGTTGGTGCTTTTTACCATCGGCGCCTTCTTATCGCGTCCCGTGTGGCCGTGGCAAGAAATCATTAGTTTAAACCGAACCGCGTTACTTTTAATTGTTGGGTCGAGCTGCCTGATTCTGGCCTTTGTTCATTGGGCGCCGGTCATGTGCAGCGCCGATTACAGATACCAATGTTCTACCTTTCCGTGGATGGGATATGCCATGGCCCGGGGACTGTGCGCTTTTCCAAAATCCATTTTTTGGAGAAATACGATTATGGGTTTTCTCGGTTTTTATACCTATGCCTGCATCTCTTTCCTGATCGCTTTATATATACAACGTCCATAGGATCAGAGCTTGTAGCCGGCGGCTTGGGCGTCGCTATAAAACATCTTCACCGTATCGAGGGAAAGATCGCCTAGATTCATGCCGGCAAGCTTTTGCGCTTTGGCGAGGACATCGTGCGTGACGGTGACGATATGGGCGCCACTTTCCGCCGCCTGAAAAATGTTGAGCACTTCGCGAACACTGGCCCAGAGGAGCTCGGCCTCTGGCAAGGAACGAAGGATTTCCAGGCTTTGCTTCATGGCCGGCATGGGATCGACGCCCGTATCAGCAATGCGCCCCGCGAAAACAGAGACCACGGCGGGAACCTTGGGGTCAAGGTGAGCGGCAACACCCCGTACCTGGTCGAGCGTGAGGATGGCAGTGACGTTAATGCGAACGCCGCTTCCGGCGAGCTGTTTGATCAGGGGAAGGGAACTTTCGCCCTTGGTATTGGTGATGGGAATTTTGACGTAAACATTATCCTGCCATTTGCTGATCTTGAGAGCCTGGCGGCGCATATCCTCGAAATCATCGGAAAAGACCTCAAACGAAATAGGCTTGTTTTTGACTACTTCGAGAATTTCACGCGCGAATTTTTCATAGTCGCCGATGCCCGCCTTGCGCATGAGAGTCGGATTGGTGGTCATGCCCTGAATCAACGGATTCTGGTTAAGCTTGATAATGCCCTCCTTATCGGCGCCATCGGCGAAGATTTTGATGGAGAGATCGGCGAGCGTTTTCATGGGAGGCTTGCGGTTGGCGCGGGCGGCGCGGGTTGGGATTTTTCAAGGGAAAGAATCAGGCGGCCGGCTTCCAGCAGACCGGCGGCATAATGGTGGGGCAGCCGGCGCAATTTTTCGTTGTAATTGCGTTCAATAAAAATAGTGGTGCAGCCGGCGGCATGACCGCAATCGATGTCACGCCAGCGGTCGCCAATCATATAGCTGCGCTCAAGATCGAGGCTTAAAGTCTTCGCCGCGTCAAAAAGCATGCCCGGCGCCGGCTTGCGGCGTTCGGCATCCGGCGATTGATCATTCGCGGCCGTGCAAATTTCAATGTGATCGATGGAAACTTTTTGCGTGAGAATCGCGTGCATCCGCTCGACCGTTTCCAGACTTTGTGTCCCGCGGCCCACGTCGGGCTGGTTGGTGACGACGACCAGAAGAAAACCGGCTTTGCGCAGAAGGGCGCAAGCTTCCGGCGCTTCAGGATAGACCTGAAATTCCTCGATGGTCCGCGGGGGGTAGGGGAACCCGTCGCGCATGACCGGCGCATTGAGCACGCCGTCGCGGTCAAGAAAAACAGCCCGCGACATAGACATAGGATGCTAAATGGAACTTTCCCACTTGGTTTGGACTTTTTTCAGGTCGGGATGCGAAACCAGCAGATGCCAGACGACGCCTTGAAAGGCCTCGGAATGAGGCGTGATATTACCCGGATTGACGGTCGGAATGACAACAACGGCATCGCCAACTTGGGCCGTATACCCGCCGCTGCGGCCAACGATACCAAGCACGATGGCGCCTCGCGATTTGGCCAACTTGACGGCTTCGACCAAATTGGGGCTGATGTTTTTTTCGGCATCCCCCCCCCCAACGGAAAGAATGAAGAGAGCGTCGTTTTCGTTAAAGCGGCTCGTTTCCAGCCAAGCTGAGAAAACGGTGGCCCAGCCTTCGTCATTGGTGCGCGCAGTGAGTTCGGAAACATTATCGGTTGGCGCGTAGCACTCGATGCCGGTAATCTTGCGAAAATCATTCACCGCATGCGAGGCATTCGCGGCGCTGCCGCCCACGCCGAGCAAAAAAAGGCGGCCTCCGCGCGCGCGCAACTCGACCAACTTTCGCACCTGGCGCTCAATAATCGCGGCATCGAGCTTATCGGCAATTTCACGCACTTCATCGAGATATTGGCGTATCGGATTCATGGAGTTGAAGTAATCGGCTTGGACTTGAGATGGCATTCTAAGGCCTGGAGACCGCGAGGCGAGCCAATTTCAAAGTAAGGCGTGGTCACTTCATAGCCGGCCAGCCGGCCCTCGCGGGCGAGGAGACTTTGCAGGTCGGAAAGATCGCGAAGAGGGGCGATATCTTGAAATGCCTCCGCCCGAAACAGACTCAAGCCATAATCGATATGCTTCATTTCCGGCGTCTGGTTTTTTTTGCCATAGGCCCGGACGGCGCCATTTTCCAACCAGGCGTTGGGCGGCTCGCTGCCCAGCGAATCGCGGATAACGGTCATCAGCGCGGGCTGGCCGCAAGTGTCGAAAGCGGCGCAAACAGGCCGGTAATCGATCTCAAGATAAGAATCGCCATATAGGGTAAGAAAAGAGGAACCAAGCTTGGGTAATGCCTGCCGGAGCGCGCCGGCCGTGCCGGCCAAGTTTGCGCCATCGCGTGAATACTCAAGGACAACTCCCTGGGCGTGGCCGTTTCCGAAAGCGGCCTCGATTTGCTCTCCAAGATGGCCAATGCAAAGCACAACCCGGGAGAAACCTTGCCGCGAGAGCAATTCCAATTGATGGGCGAGGAAAGGACGTCCGGCAACGGGAACAAGAGCTTTGGGAATCGTCTCGGTGATGGGACGCAGACGGGTGGCGAGGCCGCCCGCCAGGATGGCCACGGTGGGAAGGGACGCAGTCATTGGAGAGAAGTCTACTCGTTAATGACGAGCGAGGTTCCCTCGAAATCGAAGTGGAAACGGACTTCGCTCAGGCCCCTGCTGCGCATCGCCCGCAACAGGCGGGGCCTGTCGCTGGCGTAAAAAAGCAGAAATCCTCCTCCGCCCGCGCCGATGAGTTTGCCGCCGAGCGCGCCGTTAGCCAGGGCAAGATCATAAAACTCGTTGATGGCGGCATTGCTCATTCCTTTGGAACGGGCCTTCTTGTGCTGCCAATGCTCGTTCATGATTGCGCCGAACTCTTCGAGCGCTCCGCTTTCGAGCGCCTTTTTGCTGCGCAGGCCAAGCTCCTTGATGTAATGGAGATTGCGGGTCATCTCCGCGTCCTGCGCTTTGCTGCGCTGGTCCTGTTCCTTCAGAATTGAGGAGGCGGAGCGGGAATAGCCGGTGAAAAACAGAACGAGATGGTCTTCGAGTTCCTCTCGCGTTTCCGTGCTGACTGCCAGCGGCCAGGCTTTGACTGTATCATCCGGCAAAAATTCGAAACAAGTCAGACCGCCAAAGGCGGCGATATATTGATCCTGTTTCCCGATCGGTTCTCCCAGGCGCTCGATTTCGATATGGCACGCCTCGGCGGCGATCTGTTCGGGATGAACGAGATGATGCTGCCAGGCATGGAGAGCCTTAAGAAGTCCGGTGGTGAAACTGCCCGAGGAACCGAGGCCGGTTCCGGCGGGAATGTCCGCCATGGAGGTGATTTCGAGATAGCGTCCGTCCATCCCGGTCAAGGCAAGCGCTTCGCGAATGATCGGGTGTTCGACTTCGGTGGCGCGGGAAACCCTCTCAAGCTTTGAGTATTTGACGATCAGTTCATCATTAAAGGTGCGGTGGAGCGTGATATAGACGTACTTGTTAATCGCGCCGGCCACGAGAAAACCGCCGTGCTCGCGATAATAAGAGGGCAGGTCGGTGCCGCCGCCACCAAGGGAAATGCGCAAGGGAGATCGGGCTATAAGCATGGGCTTCTTCTCTAATGCTAAGAGAGTGGGATTCGGTTTGTCAGCGATTAAATTAAGGGCGTGAAACGCCGTTTTGGAGATAAATTTTGTCTACGATTTCCAGTGCGGCCAGGGCCTCTTTCAGACCGGGCGATGGAGGTCTATTCCCGGCAATGTCATCCTCGAAGGCTTCCATTTCACGTTTCCATGAAAGATCGGCACCGGAAAATTCGCGTGTCTCTGTGTCAGGCGGGCCCATCTCGGGTTTCATCCGGTAGTGAATGAGACGTTCAGGACCATAGCTGCCGCCCAGTCCATCGATCTGCAATTTCCCGGTCCGGCCATAGATTTCGAGCGAGAATAGATTTTTCCATTCGCTGCAACTGGCGTGCAGCCAGGCGATCTGGCCGGAACCGGTTTTGAGTTCGAAGAAAGCGTTGTCATCGACCGGCATGTTCCAAAAAAAAGTGGCCGTAACGCCGTGAACATGGGGAAATTCGCCGAGAAACCAGCGGGCTAGATCGATCAAGTGAACGCCTTGGTCGATCAATTCGCCCCCGCCGGAAATAGCGGGCTGGGCGCGCCACTCCTTTTCATAGCCGATGCGTCCACCGTGGCCGTAACGGCCTCGCAGAAACATGAGCGGTCCAAGCGCGCCTGAGTCGACGATGCGGCGCGCTTCAAACAAAGCCGGATGAAAGCGATGATTGTAGCCGACACGGACCCGAACGCCGCTCGCGCGTTCCGCCTCGAGCAGCGGAGCAAGTTCCGCGGCGCTGCGGGCGGCCGGTTTTTCAACCAGAACATGCTTCCCGGCGCGGATGGCCTCCAGCGCAAAAGATGCCAGCGAATCGTGGCGCGTCGAGACGATAACCGCTTCAGTTTGAGGATCGCGTAGCACCTCATCAGGACTTGCCGCTATACGCCCATGTTTGACCTGAGTGACAAGACTCTCCGCTTGGGCCGGATTTATATCGTAGACCAGGGAAACCTGTCCGGGAAGAAGACAAGCCGCCCGTTTCTTGCCGATCAATCCGGCGCCGATGATGCCGTAGCGAATCATTCCAGACTTTCCCATTTTTTACCCCGGTCTTCGGGAACAATGCGCCGGAGAGTATAGATATCGGTGGCGGCAAGCTCCGCGCGATGAGCGGCCAGATTTCGCCACGGATCCCAGGGCGCGCTGATCAATTTCCCGGTAATGCCCTCGCTCTCCGGCCCGGCGAGAAAAAGACACAATTCGGCGGCGAGTTCCGGCGGGCGGTCTCCTCCTTGCGTGATACGCAGCATCTCGACGTAGGCTTTGGGGCCGATTTTTTCCGGGCCGGCGGCGACAGCCTCGGCCACGAGGCGCGTGTTGACCGGCCCAGGGGCGACGGCATTGACTTGGATATGATGAGAACGGAGTTCCTCCGCCAAAGTCTCCGTGACGCGCACCACCGCCGCCTTGGCCGCGGCGTAGGCGCTGAAAAAGGGACGGGGGCCAGTGGCGCCGCCACCGGACAAATTGATAATTCTCCCGCAGCCCGCTTTCTTCATGTGGGGAATGAAGCAGCGGCACGGCAGAATGACACCAAAAAGATCGATTTCAATCGTCCGGCGCCATTCTTCCCAGGAAACTTCCTCGAGCGGCCCCTTGGCGCCGTGGATGCCGGCGTTATTGATGAGAACGTCGCAACCGCCCAATTCAGCCAGCGCAAGCGAGGAGAGCGCTTTCACCTGGCCTTCGTCGCTGACATCGCAGGCCTTCCAGAGAATCTTCCGATCCGGACCGGCGATTTTTCGCAATTCCAACGCGGCTTCTTCGAGCGGCCCGGGCGTGCGGGCGCATAGGAGGAGATGAGCGCCGTTCCGGGCGAAAGCCTCCGCGATGGCGCGGCCAAGCCCCAGGCTGGCGCCGGTGATGACGACGTTCATCGGCACGACAGAAACCAGGGATTGGCCTTAAGCCAGGCGACGGTGGCCTCAACGCCCTCCCGGATCGTCAAGCGTGGTTTCCAGCCCAGGCTGCGGATTTTTTTTGTATCGAGAAAGATAAAAGGATTGTCGCCGATCCAACCGCGGTCGCCGCCAGTGTAATGGACTTCGGGTTTGAGGCCGAGAGCGGCGCAAATCCACTGCACCGAATCGCTGACTTTGCAATAATCATCGGTGCCGAGATTATAGATTTGGGTAAAACCTCCAGTTCGGCTCTCTTCTTTTTTCGGAGGATGCGCGAAGACCGTCAGCATCGCCTCGACGCAATCCTCAACCGCGAGGTACGACTTGCGCGCGGTGCCGTCGCCGAGGACCTGAAGAATCTCGGGATTTTGGCCGAGCTTGCGGCAAAAATCGAAAACATGGCCGTGGGTGTAGCGAGGGCCGAGAATGGAAACGAAGCGAAAAATACGGGCGCGGAATCCAAAACCCTCGGCATAGGCCGCAATCAGGGCTTCGCCCGCCAGCTTGGAAGCTCCATACAGGGAAGTCTGCACGGGCATCGGCGCATCCTCGGGCGTCGGAATAATCGTGGCCTCGCCATAGATCGAACCGGTCGAAGCAAAACCCAAATCGCGGATGCCACAGGCCCGCATGGCTTCAAGAACCTGAAAAGTTCCGAGGGTATTTTGCTCGAGATCGCGCCTCGGATGTTCCAGCCCGAAACGAACGTCGGCATTGGCGGCGAGATGGATCACCCGGTTGCATCCCTTCATCGCGGCGGTGAGGGCCTTCTCATCCAGGACATCTCCCCGCACCAGCCGGAAATCGGGCTGGCGGCTTGCGGAAGCGAGAAACTCCTCGCGCCCGGTGGAAAAATTATCGTAACCGACTACGGCGTCGCCGGCGGCCAAAAGCCGGTCAGCGAGATTGCTGCCGATAAAGCCGGCTGCACCGCTAATAAAAGTCGTCCCTTTCATGGCTCAAATCCGACCGCCCGGTCGACAATGAACTTCGGGCGTTGTTTCACTTCCTCATAAATGCGTCCGATATATTCGCCCAAAATGCCGGCACTGATGAGCTGCACGCCACCCATAAAGAGAATGAGAATGACAATGGTCGGATTGCCAATGGGAAACGGCGCTCCGGCCAATTTCATGATGAAATAGATCAGGGCGAAAAGAAAGCTCAGCCCGGCGATCAAAAACCCAGCCTGGGTACAAAGCGAAAGCGCGTAAGTGGAGAAACAGAAAATGCCGTTAAAGCCGATGCGCAAAGAGCCCAAAAAGCGGTTGTAATTGGTGTCGCCGGCAAAGCGGGCGGGGCGGTCAAACTGCACGAGAGTTTGCCGGAAGCCGACCAGGGCCACCAGGCCGCGCAGAAAGCCGTGACATTCCTTCAGGCGGTTAATCTCATCAATGACGCGGCGATTTAGCAGGCGAAAGTCCCCGGTATTGGGTGGAATCTCGACACTGGCGATTCGATTGATGACGCGATAGCCCACGCTGGCCATGACCCGTTTGATCCACGGTTCGCCGGTGCGAGTGCGCCGCTGGGCGATGACCACGTCGTAACCTTCCTTCCATTTCGCGACCATCTCCGTGACCAGTTCGGGAGGGTCCTGCATATCGACATCCATGACGACGGCGGCATCGCCCCGGCAATATTGCAATCCGCCCAGCGTGGCCATCGGCTGGCCGAAACGGCGGGAAAAAGCCAGCAGTTTGATCGAGGGATCGGTCTTGCGCGCTTCAAGGATGATTTCCTGGGTGCGGTCCGGCGACGGGTCGAGACAGAAAATGATTTCAAAATCGGCGACACAGCTCTTCAGAATGGGCCGGACGCGCCGGAGAAACTCCGGCACATTGCCTTCCTCTTTGTAGACGGGGATGATAACGGAAAGTTCCATGAATTTGCCAGGGAGCGCCGGAGCTTCCCCATCAGCATGACGGCCTTCCGCGTCTCGTGACAAGTGCAAAGAGGAGGAGAGAAGGCCGCATTCTAAAGCCCAAACTGCGCAATTATGGTGCATCCGCGTGCCGGTACGGGTAAGCTTGTCCACTTGATGACTCGCCATGGAATCAAGGAGACGCTTTTAACCGGAGCGCTGTCGGCTTTTGCTTTGGGTGCTTGGACGCAAAATGGTACCGTTCCACCCGCCTCTCCGCCGTCTCTTTCCCCGGTGATCCTGGCCGAAAATCCGGATGTGGTGGAACGCGGCTTTGACGTCGACTCTGAAGCCGTCCGGCAGATGGTGAATAATTGCCTGCTCAAATTGACCAGCGCATCCGATATTGGTACAGCCTGGACCCGGCTCGGTATCACGCCGCAGGACGTCGTCGGCATCAAAATCACCACCATGGGAGTTCCAACCCACCGTCCCATTGTTCAGGCGATTTGCGACGGTCTGCAGGCTGCGGGAGTGCCTGTTTCCCATATTATTGTCTGGGACAAAATGGCCGATGACATGATCCGGGCCGGCTATCCGCCCCGTGCTTCGGATGATCTTCATGTCGGACTTGCCGCGATTTTTCCCGGCACCGGTTATGATCCAAGTGTGGTCTACAAAAACGAGATGCTCGGCACGTTGATTTGGGGCGATTACGACTTTATCCGCAATAATACGAACGATGACCTGGCCGAAGCGGCGCGCGAAGCGGTTAAGAACAAGGCCTTTGGCGGTGACGAAGCAAACTTGGATCCTTTCGATATGGGAGCCGATGCTCCACAGACCAGCAATCGCTCGTATTACGCGCGACTGGTGACCCAAATCTGCACCAAGATCATCAACGTCCCCGTTCTCTGCGACAACTCTTACATCGGAATTGACGGTTGTCTCGGCAGCCTGGCCTTGGCCAGCGTCGATAACAACCGTCGTTTTCAGGGAGATCCCACCTATGGTGATCCGGCCATTTGTCAAATTCTCGACCGGAATTTCATGCGCCACAAGGTGGTCGTCCATATTCTCGATGCGCTCGTGTCGCAGTACGCGGGCGGGCCCCGGTTCGATCCCCAATTTACCAAATCGATTGGCGCCATCTACGTCAGCCGTGATCCCGTGGCGATCGACGCCTTGGTCCTGCCACGGCTCGAAAGATGGCGGAGATCGGACCGGGAAGGCCGGATCGATCCCATCGGCCATACCGCCAGCCATGTGCACAGCGCCGCCTCTTATAACCTGGGAACCGACGATCCGAATCGCATTCAATTGGTGAGGTTGCCATGAGCGAGACCTCTCCCGGCGCGCAAGCCATGGAACGGCTCCTCGGTTTGATGGCTCGCCTGCGTGGGCCGGACGGCTGCCCGTGGGACCGTGAACAGACTCCGGCGACACTCAAGCCGCAGTTGCTGGAAGAATGTTACGAAGTGCTGGAGGCGATCGACAGCGGTTCCGCTCCTCATTTGGTTGAGGAATTGGGCGATCTTTTGCTGCACATCGTCTTTCAGGCGCAGGTCGCGCGGGAAGCCGGACAATTTACTTTCACCGACGTGGCTAATGGCATCGCGCAGAAGCTGATTCGGCGTCATCCTCATGTTTTCGGTGAGGAAAAAGTCGCCGATGCGGCCGGCGTGGTCGATCTCTGGCATCAATTGAAAAAGCTAGAAAAGCCGGAACGGGAGAGCGTTCTGGACGGTGTTCCCCGCGCCCTGCCGGCATTGATGCGTGCCGAAGCTTTGCAGAAAAGAGCCAGGCAAGTCGGCTTTGATTGGCCCGACCCAAATGGCGCGCTGGCGAAGGTCCGGGAAGAAGTGGCCGAAATCACCCAGGAAATTGAGTCGGACCTCGCCTTTTCCGCCGCGAACGAATCGAAATTTTCGGTCACCCGGGAATTGGCCGAAGAAATCGGCGATCTCCTTTTTGCCATCGTCAATCTGACGCGCCATCTCAAGCTCAATGCCGAAGAACTTTTGACCGGGGCCAATGACAAATTTGCCCGGCGGTTTCGCGCCGTGGA
>DATJMI010000156.1:0-4787 GCA_035508775.1 Methylacidiphilales bacterium | reverse complement strand
CTGCAGGCTGGCCCAATATAATCTCGGCGTTGCTTTTCTTCAAAGTGGGCACGTGGACCAGGCCATAGCGCAATTCCAAAAGACTTTGGAAACCGATTTTGCCGATGCCTCTGTCCACTACAGCCTCGGCAATGCTTTTCTGCAAAAGGGACAATTGGACGAGGCCATGGCTCAGTACCGGATGGCTCTTCAATTCGATCCCAAACATGCCCAAGCCCACGTCAATCTTGGTGTTGCTCTTTTCCAACAAGGGCGAGTGGACGCGGCCATGGAACAATATCAAGCGGCCGTGAGGGCCGATCCCAACTATGCCGATGCCTACTATAATCTGGGCAATGCCCTTTTCCAAAAGGGAAAAATGGACGAATCGGTAGCCGAGTACCGGAAAGCTCTGGCGATTAATCCAAATTATCCCGAAGCGCACACCAATCTGGGCAACGCCCTGGTCCAAATGGGACGGGCCGATGAAGCTGTCGATGAGTTTCAAAAGGCGCTGGTCATTAATCCCACCCTTACTCTGGCTCTCTACAGCCTGGGCAATGCTTTGGTCCAAGAGGGACTAACGGACGATGCGGTGGCCCAATATCAAAAAGCCCTGGAGATCGATCCTAATTTCGCCGCTATCCATAATAGCTTGGGCAATGTCTTCCTGCAAACCGGGCAGATCGATAAAGCTATCACCCAATATCAAATGGCTTTGGATATTAATCCGAATTACGCTGAAGCTTACAACAACTTAGGCGGCGCCCTTGTTAAAAATGGGCAAATCGACCAAGCGATAATTCAGTACCAACGCGCCCTGCGGATCAATCCCAACCTTATTGGTGCCCATGACAGCCTCGGCCAGGCTTTCCTGCAAAATGGAAAAGTGGATGAAGCGATACTCCAATTTCAAACGGCTTTGCGTTTGAATCCCAATGATACCGGCGCGCAAAGCGGCCTAGCTCAAGCAGAGACGCTGGCGCGGCAAAAACCAACCCAAAAGTGAGCGGTGTGGCGAAACGTCTCTTTATCGGACTCGAATTACCGGCGGGTAGCCGGGCAATGTTGGCCGGACTGGACCCCGGCATTAAAGGCGTGCGTTGGATGCCAGTCGAACAAATGCATCTGACTATGAGTTTTCTCGGATATATCGGCGAAGAAAGAGAAGAGATTTTGCGTGCCGCTCTTACCGGAGTACGGATATCGCCCTTTTTTCTGCCCATTGTCGGAGTCGGAGCATTTGGCGGAGATTACCCCTCTGTGGTGTGGGCTGGCGTTGGCAAGGGACATCCGCATCTCTTTGCGCTGCACAAACGCATCCAGGATGCCGTGCTTCAGGCCGGTTTTGAACCAGACCTCCGGCCATTTCATCCGCATATCACCTTGGGTCGGGTAAAAAACGTGCCGCGTCACACTTTGCGGCCATTCCTGCTCCAGCATGAAAAAACCGAATTTGATTTATGGCGGGTGACCGGCTTCACTCTCTTCTCCAGCATTCTTTTGCGCGAAGGCGCCATGCATTCCGTGGAATTGCGGTGTGAATTTTAGGGCGTGTTTTCAAATCACCTGCAAGATGAATCGAATCAATTTCCGATGCGGTGCGGCGAAGGCGAGCGCCTCCATCTCCTTCGACGTGAGATGGCGACCCGGAACGGATGCGCGCGTCTTCCATTTTGCTTCCACGGCCTCCATCGTCACCGAATATTTCGTGATACCGTATTTGATCCGCCCGACTTTCTCGCCCCGTTCCATGCGCGCGGAATCGAAATCGGGAAAACGCCACAAACCGTGCCATGGTTTGCCTTCGGGGACCTGCTCGCAGTAAAAACTCTTTCCACGCTTGATAATCGCCACAGTTTCGGTTTGTGGTACGGAAGCCGTTCGTGATTTGACGGGAAACTCTCCGGCACGGGAACGTCCCGCGCAGTCCGGGCCGAGCGGGCAAAACAGGCAAAGCGGTTTGCGGGGCAGGCAGACCGTCGCACCAAGTTCCATTAGTGCCTGGTTGTGAATGGACGGATTCTCACGATCCAAAAACTCGTTGGCCAGAGTCTGGAAGAGGAACCGTGTCCGGGCCAGCGCGATGTCATGTTCCAAGGCGAATAACCGGGCCAGGACGCGCATGACGTTTCCATCCAAAACGGCCAGCGGCAGACCGTAAGCGATGCTCCCAATGGCGGCGGCGGTATAAGGGCCGATGCCGGGAAGCGAACGCAAACCGCCCTCGTCACGCGGCAAGGCGCCGCCATCCCGGACCACCGCCTTGGCGAGGGCGTGGAGATTGCGGGCGCGGCGGTAGTAGCCGAGACCTTCCCATGCTTTGAGGATGGTGTTTTCGGGCGCTTCGGCCAGTGCTCGCCAGGTGGGAAAGAGCTTCATCCAGCGGCTGTAATAGGGAACGACGGTGGCAACCTGGGTCTGCTGAAGCATGATTTCGGACACGGCGATGGCGTAGGGATCGGACGTTTGGCGCCAGGGCAGGGCCCGCGCGGCGGTGGCATACCAGGCGGCCAGCTTTTTGCGGAGGTGCGGCCAATCTTTCTTTGGCCGCGCGGATTTCATTTTCAGAACGGCTGGCATGGCTAATACTGGTGGTTCAAGTTCATTTCAGAAATCCAGCATCGCGGCGGCCTCCGGGCCGGCGTTCACCTTAAAAAACCGTGTCTGAACCGACCAGCTTCACTTTTAAAATCACGCCCGCGCAGGGGGACAAGCTTCGGATGATCCTGGAGGAAAAGGGCTTCACGTTTCGCCAAGTACCCTACACGTTTTACGGCGCGCAGAAACAAAAACTCAGCGTCAACGCCTACACCTCGGGCAAGCTACTGGTGCAGGGCCGGGGGGCGCGCGAGTTTGTCGAATTCACCCTTGAGCCGGAAATCCTCGGCGAAGCCAAGCTGGGTTACGACGAGGTGCACAATCCGGAGATGTTCCAACCGCATATGGGCATCGACGAAAGCGGCAAAGGCGATTTCTTCGGCCCGCTGGTGATCGCCGGCGTCTTTGTTGACGGCGATCTGCCGCACCGACTGCTCGATCTCGGAGTCAAGGACAGCAAGCAAATCACCAGCGACCAGAAAGCGCTCGACCTGGCCGATGCGATCAAGGAGCTGATCGGGCCGCGTTGGAATGCGGTGACGATTTCTCCCGAACGCTACAATGAGCTTTATGCGAAGTTCCGCAATCTGAACCGGATGCTCGCCTGGGGGCATGCCAAAGTGATCGAAAATCTGCTCATTCGCTGGTCCGGCTGTCCGCGGGCCTTGTCGGACAAATTCGCCGATGAGAGCCTTATCGAGCGCGCCTTGCAGGAGAAGGGAAAAAAAATCGTGCTGGAGCAGCGGACCAAAGCGGAAAGCGATATCGCCGTGGCGGCGGCATCGATCATTGCCCGGGGCGCGTTTCTTGACCGGCTCAAATTGCTCGGCGATCAGCTCGGAGTCAAATTGCCCAAAGGCGCCTCGGCGCAAGTCAAAGCGGTGGCCCGGGAGATTGTGAAGAAATCGGGCCCTGAGACGCTGAAGTCGGTCTGCAAATTTCACTTCAAGACTTACCGGGAAGTGGTGGAGAGGGATTTGTTGGAATAGCTTCCAAATCGAAGTGCTCAAGGCGCATTTTTCACACAATTTCTTGAGCTTCCCGGCCAAAACGCAATATTGGTGATATGAGTTCAGCTCTTCTTGCTCTGGAAGATGGCAGCATTTGGCGCGGGGAAAGTTTTGGCGCGCCCATGACGGCCAATGGCGAAGTTTGTTTCAACACGTCGATGACCGGCTATCAGGAAATTCTGACCGACCCTTCCTATGAGGGGCAGATCGTGACGATGACCTATCCGCTGATCGGCAATACGGGCATCAACGCGCTTGACGTCGAGTCGAGTCGGCCTCACGTCGCGGGCATGATCGTGCGGGAAATTTCCCCCGTCACCAGCAACTGGCGTAGCGAGGAATCGCTCGATTCTTACCTGAAGCGCAACAACATTCCCGGACTGACCGGAATCGATACCCGTTCGCTGACCCTGCGGCTGCGCACGCAAGGTTCGTTGCGGGGCGTGCTTACGCCGGAGAAGATTTCCGATGCGGCGGCGGTGGATCTGGCGAAAAAATGGTCCTATCTCGAGCGCGACTTCGTGAAGGAAGTCACTTGCGCGGAGCCGTATGACTGGGACCCGGAAAGCAAACTGAGCCGTAAATGGACGCTCATTCAGGGCAAGCGGCCTCCCGGCGCGCCTCCTCTCACGGGCGAGGATTATTTCGCGCCGTTACCACCGGTCCGTTACCGGATCGCCGCGTTCGATTTCGGGCTGAAAACCAATATCCTCCGCCGCCTGCGCCAGCACGGTTTTCAGGTGCGGGTGCTTCCGGCCACCGCCTCGGCAGAGGAAGCGCTTTCCACCGATCCGGACGGCATTTTCCTCTCCAATGGGCCGGGTGACCCGGCGGTGATTACCTATGTGCACGAAACGGTCCGGTCGCTTATCGGCAAGAAACCCATCTTTGGAATCTGTCTTGGGCACCAGATCCTCGGCTACGCGCTCGGGGGCAAAACTTTTAAACTCAAATTCGGGCATCGGGGCGGAAATCAGCCGGTGAAAGATCTTACGACCGGCAAGATCAGCATCACGTCGCAAAATCACGGATTCGCGGTCGATCCCAAGTCACTCCCAGCCGGAGAGGCGGAAACGACGCAGATTAATCTTAATGACATGACGAGTGAAGGGCTGCGCCATCGTAAGGAGCCGGTTTTTTCCGTCCAATACCATCCCGAAGCGGCGCCGGGGCCGCATGATGCCGATTACTTTTTCC
>DATJMI010000155.1:0-23927 GCA_035508775.1 Methylacidiphilales bacterium | reverse complement strand
TCCCGGTCATCTCCTCCTCACAAGAAAAGATGACCGGTCCATTTTGGTGTTCCAAGCGACAACTTGGAAACAAGGGCAAATATTAAAAAACCACCATTCCCATTGCACCTATTATAGCGAAAACAATGAACGAAAGACCGCTTAGGGCTCCAGTTGTAAGACCGCGTTTGATGACAGATTCCTCCGGATTGGCCGGGTTGTAGTAGATATGAATGTGCTGCCCAATCCAATACGTCGCCGGAAAACGATCCATATATCCGCCAAAACAGTAGTTGCTGGAATCGTAAAAGAATCGTTTCGTTGGTCTTTAATGACGGCTTTCACTCTTGGCCATTTGCAGCTGAGGAATCCTTTGTGAATGAGCGCTCTTTCGAAATAGAGCAAACTCCCTCCAATTAAAAAGCACGAGATGAGAATGAGACGGTAAATGACCGGAATTGGCCAAAGATCAGGCTCATGATATGCCATTAAAGCCTCGAGATCAGCAATTCCCTCTGGAAGATAAGCTCCTTCGGCAAATCGGAATAGAGCCGGATAAAAAGATCGTCCTGCAGGAGCACTTCCCGTTTCCATTCCTCGACGTGAAGCGAAAGCGCCTCGGCCAAATCTTCCAGGGGCCAATCGAGGCCGGTCATGTCGATGTCCCGCGGCTCGGGCATCCAGCCGACCGGCGTCTCATAGGCCGGCACCCGGCCCCGGCAGCGGTCGATAATCCATTTCAACACGCGCATGTTCTCGCCATAGCCCGGCCACAGGAACCGGCCCTCCGCGTTTTTGCGAAACCAGTTCACATGAAAAATCTTCGGCGGGTTCTTGAGCAGCTTTCGCATCTTCAGCCAGTGGGTGAAGTAATCGCCCATGTTATAGCCGCAGAACGGCAGCATCGCCATCGGGTCGCGCCGGACCTGCCCCACCGTGCCGGCGGCGGCGGCGGTCATTTCCGAACCCATGGTCGCGCCGAGATAGACGCCATGAATCCAATTAAACGCCTGAAAAACCAGCGGCAGCGTGGTGGCGCGGCGACCGCCGAAAATGAGTCCGCTAATCGGCACACCCTGCGGGTTGTCCACCTCGGGCGCCAGTACCGGGTTGTTGCGCATGGGCGCGGCGAAACGGCTGTTGGGATGCGCCGCCTTCTCTTTCGAGGCCGGCGTCCACGGGTTGCCCTTCCAATCGAGGCATTCCGCGGGGGGATCTCCGTCTTTGCCCTCCCACCAGACGTCGAGATCGGGGGTCAGAGCCACGTTGGTGTAGATCGTGTCGCGCGACATCGAAATCATTGCGTTGGGATTCGATTTGTAATTGGTGCCCGGCGCGACGCCGAAGTAACCGGCCTCCGGATTGATGGCGTAGAGCCGTCCATCGGAGCCCGGCTTCATCCAGGCGATGTCGTCGCCCACCGTGGTGATTTTCCAATCCTTGAACGGTTCCGGCGGAATCAGCATGGCGAAGTTTGTCTTGCCGCACGAGCTTGGAAACGCCGCCGCCACGAAAGTCTTCTCGCCCCGGGGTGATTCGACGCCGAGAATCAACATATGCTCGGCCATCCAGCCCTCGTTGCGGCCCAGCGCCGAACCGAGCCGCAGGGCGAGACACTTCTTGCCCAAAAGCACGTTGCCGCCGTAATTCGATCCGACCGAAATGATCGCGTTATCCTGCGGAAAATGGGCGATGTAACGCCGCGCCGGGTTCACATCGAGCATGCTGTGCAGCCCTTTGGTGTAGACGCCGTCGGCGCCAAGCTGATCCCAGGCGACTTGCCCCATCCGCGTCATAATCCGCATGCTCAACGTCACGTAAATCGAATCGGTCAACTCCACGCCGATTTTGGTCAGCGGCGATCCGGGCGGCCCCATGAGGTAAGGCACGACATACATGGTCCGGCCTTTCATCGCGCCGCGGCAAAGGCCATAAAGCTTTTGGTACATCTCGTCCGGCGCCATCCAGTTATTCGTCGGACCGGCTTCGGCCCGGGTCGGCGCGCAGATATAGGTGCACTCCTCGACCCGCGCGACATCGTTCGGATTGGAACGGTGGTAGTAACACCCCGGCAGCTTTTGTTGGTTGAGCCGGATCAACACCCCCATCTCGACGGCCCGCTGCGTCAGTTGCTCCTTTTCCTCCTCGCTGCCGTCGCACCAGAAAATCTGCTCCGGCTCGCAAAGTTGCGCCACCTCGCTTACCCAGGTCCGAACGCCTGCGTGAATGGTTTTGCCCGTACCCAAACCGGCGATGGGAAGGAATTGGGCGGGAGACGATGTCATGGAGAGTGTCAGTGCCATTTAACTTACCTTACCGCCGGGAGCTTGGAAATGCTTGACGCTTATTGTTTTTTTGTGATCTCAAATTGTCACTCAAAGCAGAGTTAATGCCTGGAGGCTATCCGAAAAGCAGGGGCAGGTCACACCAAAAGGATTTTTGTACTGGGGCAAGGAGCCGAGCGAGGAGCATAGCTGGAGCGCTACGTGACGAGCGGGCGACAACGTCCCAGGGCAAAAAGATTTCGGCCCCCAAGGTGACGGCGAATTTGGGGTGCTGCGCACGGCGGGCTTTTTACGGCGAAGCTTTTCTGCCGTCCGCAGAACTGCCGTCCGCAGGACCTCATCGCTCGCGCCTCGATTCGGCCCAAATTCGACTCGTCATGTGACCTACGCCTATTTTTCGGATGGCCTAAATAAGCCTGATATCATCCGGGGATTCGGCTGGCTTGTTTTCTTCCGGCGCGGACGCGGACGCGGTGCTCCCGGCGGAGATGGCGCGGGAGAGAATTTCCACCTTTTGCTCCGCGCTGGCCAGGCGATCCCCGCATGCCTTGACCAAATTCATGCCCTCCTCGTAACTGGCGAGAAGTTTTTCCAGCGGCAACTCGGCGGTTTCCATATCGGAAACGATTTGTTCGAGGCGGGCGAGAAGTTCCTCGAATTTTGGCGCGGGCTGGCCCGGTTCGGCGGAGGGAATCAGGAGACGTCGGATCATGCCGGCTTCATGTTGGCGCGGGCCGGGCACGACGGCAACCCCTACTTGCTTCGGCCATAAACACGGCAGCGCTATAACTTCCTACAAGCTCCGATTTAAATTGTACCACTACCCTCGTCCGCCGGTTGATTCTACTCGCAAGCGCCAAAGTTCGGTGTCATCTTGAAAATAATCCGCCATGCCGCTGAGTTCGAGAGCTTCATCCTCTTCCAACTTCCAATTTGGGAAAGAGCTGTCGAACAAACTGCCGGAATCGTGGGACGGCGTCGGAACGGCCTGGCTGACCGGCCTGATTTTGCTGGCGGCGCCCTTGGTTCTCGGCGCGGCGCGTTTGTGGTATGAGCTGCCGTTGCTGGTGGCGGTGGCGGTTCTGCTGACGATGCAGGGGATCCGGTTGTGCCAGGCTCCGGCGCGCAAGGAACAACGCCGGATGGATGCCATCGACTGGGCCGTCATTCTCTTTGTCATTTACGCGGCGGTACGCTGGCTGACGTCGCCCACCGAATATTTTTCCCGGCTTGAAGCGCTCAATGTGTTCGGCTACGCCGTGATCTTCCTGACCTGCCGGCGGGGACTGGCGCGGCGCGCGCATGGTTTGATTATGCTGGCCGGATTGGTCTTTCTGGGAGTATTTGAAACGGGTTTCGGTTATTTTCTGAGTCGCCATTCCGATATTTACCAGCCGCAAAATCTCTGGTTTCCCTTCGGCCCGACGGAACGGTTGCAATTGCATTACATGCCGCGGTGGATCGGCACCTACGGCTGTCCGGATCATTATGTGGAACTGCTGGTGATGGCCCTCGGCGCCGCGTTCGCGTTCGGCGCGTTTTCGAAACTGCCCTGGCCGCTGCGCATCGTCTTCTTTTATCTCGGCGCCGTCATGCTGGCGGGAATCATGTATTCCCTGTCGCGGGGCGGGTGGCTTGGCTTGTTTGCGTGCATCATCGCGTTAATGGTTTTCGGTTTGCGGCATGGAGCGGTGCGTTGGTGGATGCCGGTCCTTGCGTCGTTCCTTTTGCTGGCGGCGATTGCCGGATTTTTTACGTGCTCGCCGCTCGTTCGCTCGCGGGTTTTGGACTTTGCAAACACGTTCGAGGACAATAACTCGTTCTACACCTATGTGCGGGTCGAATTGGCCCGCGACGCGTTGCGGATCGCGGCGGATCATCCCTATTTTGGGACGGGGCCGGCCACGTTTGTCTTCATTCATCCGCGTTACCAGAGCGCGACCTTTTCGCGCAAGGCCGTGCTGACGCATGACGATTATCTGAACTGTCTCGATGATTACGGATTGGTTGGTTTCGGAATCGCGATGTTTTTTGTCTCGGCGGTAACCCTGAAATTCCTAACCGGAAAGTTGGTGGATGGGAGATGGCAGGACCGGGTGATAACCGTTTCCGGCTTCGCCGCCTGGTCGGCCCTGCTGGTTCATTCCACCGTCGACTTCAACCTGCATATCCCAGCCAACGCGATGCTTCTTTTCGCGCTAACCGGAATGGGATTGAGCCGATTCCGGGAGATCGAACACTGGAGCACGGTTTCATTGGACCGGTTCGGACGGCTGCCGGGCTATCTCGTGATTTTACTCGGCCTGGCCTACGGGACGGAGACTTTGCGCACGGCCGTGAGCGATATTATTTACGAAAAGACCATCGACCGGGCGCTGGATGAGGAACAAAACGGCACCATTCCGACGGCCCAGGCCATTGAAGACGGCAAGCTGGCGCTGAAATGGGATTGGGGCAATGCCCAGGCGATGATGATGCTGGGAGATTTGTACCGCTACCGCGCCTCGCGGGAAAAAGAGATGGAGGGCCGGATGATTGAAGGTCAGGAAGCGTTGGCGGCCTACCAGCGCGCCCTGGCGGCCAATCCGCTTGATGACACGATTCTGGCGCGGATGGGAATGACCTTTGACGTGATTCACCGCTATCCAGAAGCGTTTTTTTGCTACGAGCAGGCGGTCACGGCGGAGCGTTACAACGGGCAATTCTGGAATCAGTTGGGAAATCATTTTTGGCAGCGCGGCATGCTGGAGAAGGCGGAACAGGCTTATCTCCTGGCGGCGGCGTGCCCCAACGGCTTCGAGGGCAGTCAGGCGGCGGCGGATGAGGTGCAGCAGCTTCTTAACGCGCATGGAATTTCCCCGCCCTTGCCGGGAACCAATCCGCTCGAATCGGAACCGGAAAAGGAAAACGCCGAACCGCCAACGGTACCGTGAACATTCGCGGAGTGTGGGTTACGACTCAAACGGCGGATGGACAGGATAGGAACCCAGGACTTTTATTTCTTTGCAATAGCGCCGGGAAGCCTCCATGGCTTTCTTCATGGGCTCACCGGTGACCGGCGCTTCGACGCCAATAAAGAAAATATAGTTGTTCGGCTGTCCCACGATGGGCTGGGACATGATCCGCTTGAGGTTAATGCCTTCCCTGGCAAAGCAGGTCAAAAAATTGCACAGGCTTCCCACTTGATTTTTCAAAACCGCCGACAGGCTGGTTTGCTGAACGTTTTTGGAGGCCGTTTTTCCATGGCCCAATAAGAAAAATTGCGTGAGGTTTTCGCGGCTGTCGCCAATCGGAAAATGGAGAACGTCGAGATGATATTTGGCCGCGGCGCTGGCTTGGCCGATGGCCGCGGCAAATCTCTCCATGGCCGCCAGCTTGGCTGCCGCGCTGGTGCTGTCGACCACACATTGCTCGGCCTGGGGATAATGTTTTTTGAGCCAGCTTTGGCAATGATGGAAAGGCGCGAAATGCGAATAGATCTTTTTGACCACGTAGCCATTCTTCCCCAGCAGCGCCAGTTTCACGTTGAGGGCGTACTCGTCCTGGATCGTCAATCCGGAGCCGTTGACCAGATTATCCACCGACTCTGAAATCATTCCGGCGGAGGAATTTTCGATGGGCACGATGCCGCGGGCATTTTTCTTTTTTTTGACATAATCAAAAACTTCCCCAACGGTGGCGCGGGAGATCAATTTCGCGTTGCCCGCAATCCGGCCCGCCACGAGGTGGGTGAAACTTCCTGGTTTGCCAAAATAGATTAATTCCGCCTGGGCCTTGGGCATGAGAGCCGCAAAGTAACTTTTATCCTCGGAGATTTCAAGCGCTGGCGCAGGCGGGCAAGATGGCGAAGTATTTTTTTCCGGATGGTTATGATGCCGGCGGCCGGGACGAAAGGCTTTCCGCCGCGCGAACGACCGTCTGGCGCAGGGTTTCAGGCAGAAGCGGTTTACCCAGATAATCGTTGAAGCCCTTGCTCAGATATTCCTCCCGCGCCCCGGCGAAGACGTTGGCCGTGACGGCGATAAGATGAGGACATTTTTCTTTGAGTTTCTCGCGCATGGCTTGAGCGGCCTCTATACCGTCCATTTCGGGCATTTGAATGTCGAGCAAGACGAGGTCGTAACGGTCACGCATGACGGCCTCCAAAGCCTCACGCCCGTTGTTGGCGATATCGGCGCTGTAACCGAGCCGCTTGAGCAGGGCCAGGCCGACTTTTTGGTTGATGTGATTATCTTCGGCCAAGAGAATGCGCAGCGGGATTTTTTGGGCGAGCGGGGCCGGACTGGCCGGAGCGGAAACGGGCTTGGCAACTTTCTGGACACCAGTTAATTCGAGCAACAGAGCATGAAGGGCCAGGCGTTTAAAGGGCTTAGCCAGGCGTTTTGGATACAAGCTCGCCTTTTCGGGCGGGAGCGATTCTTCAAAATCGAGCAGGACACGGGGAATTTTATTCCAGGCCGGGTCGAATTTCATCTGCGCGGCGAGAGCCATGGTTTCGCTGTTATTGTCCATCAAGACCGCGGCAAAGGTGGTGTCACGCATCTCGATGACGGCCATGGGGTCGGCAACGACCTGAGCCTCGCCGTCCCACGCTTCAATCTGGCGTTTGAGCAGGGCGGGAAATTTGCCTCCCTTGGCGAAGAGAAGAAAGCGGGATTGAGGGGGAAGTTTGAGGTTTTCCTCGGTTTCGGCGCCGGAGGGCGGCGGGCAGGCGCGCAGGGGGATCTTGAAACGGAAGGTAGAGCCGACAGAAAGGATGCTCGAGACGGTAATTTCACCATCCATCAGATCGATCAAGTGTTTGCTAATAGCCAAGCCGAGGCCGGTGCCCCCATGACGGCGAGTCGCCGAGGCGTCGACCTGCTGAAAAGGGCGGAAGAGAAGGGGGAGGGCGCCGGGAGAGATGCCGATGCCGGTGTCGGCGACTTGAAATTCAAGCTGATGATGGACGCCGCCATGCTGAACGGAAGTGATCTCCAAGGAGACTTCCCCTTCGTCGGTAAACTTGACCGCATTGCCGACAAGATTAATGAGCACTTGGCGCAAACGAGAGGCATCGCCACGGAAATAATGAGGGGTCTCGGCGGAGACAAAAAAAATAAGGTTGACCTTGTTGCGGCGGGCGGTGGTCGAAAGAAGATTGAAAACTTCATCGGCACAGTCAACCAGCGAGAAAGGTTTTTCATCGAGCTGGACTTTGCCCGCTTCGATTTTCGAGAAGTCGAGGATTTCGTTGACGAGATTGAGGAGAGCGTCGCCGCTCTGGCGGATGGTTTCAGCCTGCTCGCGTTGTTCGTGGGTGAGGTTGGAACCGAGCAGCAGGTTGACCATCCCAAGAACGCCGTTCATGGGGGTGCGGATTTCATGGCTAACGTTGGCCACAAATTCGGACTTCAACCGGGAGGCTTCGAGAGCGCCACGCTCGCGGACATCGGATTGAAAGCGAGCCGCGCTCAAGAGTTGGCGCTCCTTCTCAATCCGGTTGAGCTCGACCACGCTGCGAGCGGCGATGGCGCAGACAACCACCATGCTAATCAGGACAATCAACAAACAGGCAAACCCCGCATCATAATAACCATGGCTGAGGCCCTCCTTGGCGATCCAGCCAAAGAAGACCGGCGTGAGGATAGCCGGAGCGATGAGCCGGCGGGCGACAAATCCGCCCGGATTATCGGCCAGGATGATGGAGACCATTCCTTCGCCCGGATGGGCACAAAGGATGGAGAGACCAAGCAGGATGAAATCGGCCTGAGTAAGAACCGCCAAGCCGGAGAACGAAAAAAAACTGGAGAAGATCCGGACGCCAAAGAGGAAGCCGGTGACGGTGAGAAGCGTGAGAAGAAGCCCGGCGACAACCAGAACCTGCGCGATAGCGGTGCCGTGCTTGCCCCGAAAAAGATAAAGGACCGCCAAAGCATAAGAGAGAAAGGTGATGGCGCTGTTTCCATCCATACGGCCCAGGGGCCATTCCGTCGAAACGGCGTCCTGATCCTTCAAAAAGAGTTGGTCGATACCAAACGACCAACCGGTGAAGAATTCGGCAAGCGTCAGGCCACTGATAAGCATGACCATTGCAAGCAGAACAAAGGAACACGTTTTCTTCCAGGGACGGACCGGGGTGAGATGCCCCAGGAAAAGAGCACCGGCGGTGAAAATGAAACAAAGGGCTGAATTAACTTTTGTGCTCGGAAAACCGGGGCCGATTCTTTTGAGGATATCAATGCCTAAAACCCAGCCGACAAGGACAAGGACCGCGATTAGAATGGCTATCGAGGCGAAAATCTGGGCAAAAGAGCGCGCCCGTCCGATGCAGACCGAATCCAAGCTCCCCTCTTTAGCCGGTGTGGTTTCTTTCAAGAGATCGGGATTGTCCATTCAAGTGATAAGAAAGACTGACCTTTAAATTACAGAACTTAAACATAATGAAAGAATTATGTATGAAAATCCAATCAAAACAAAAATGGATTGTCGGCAACGTCCCGGAGGCAAATTAGTTATTGTCCCGGCAAATGCCAAGGATCAAGAATACAAGTTTGATTTCATTTGTGCCTCTGTGATCCGGTCCAGCTTCGGGATTCTTTACTTTAGGGCCGGCTCCACTTAGGTTGGAAAGTTCATGAATATCACCGTTGAAGATGTCGCCCCTTGCAAGAAGCGTCTGAAAATCGAAGTTTCCGCCAACCGGGTTCAGCAAGCTTATGACCGAATCGCCGCCGATTTTCAAAAACAGGCGCGGATACCCGGATTCCGGCCCGGCCACGCCCCGCGCACCGTCATCTTGAAGAAATTCCAGAAAGACATCGAGAGCGAAACGCAGCGCACGCTGGTTCCCGAGGCTTACCGCGAGGCGATCAACGAAAAGAAATTGCGCGTGGTCAGCGCGCCCGCGATCGAGGATCTGAAGTATCAGCCCGGCTTGTCTCTTAGTTTTTCGACCGTTGTGGAATTGGCGCCCGAATTCAAGTTGCCCACCTATAAGGGGCTTGTCCTCAAAAGGCATGATACCGAAGTCAAGGACGAGGAGATCGAAAAAACGCTGCAAAGCCTGGCCGATCAGCGCGCCCGTTTCGAGGATGCGCCCGAACGCCCGCTGGCCATGGACGACTATGCGGTCATTTCCTATACCGGTACGCTGGGCGGACAGCCACTCGCCGACATCCTGCCCAAAACAGCTGGGAATCTAGCCCAGAATCCGCAGTTCTGGCTATGGATGCGTCCCGAAGGTTTTCTGCCCAAATTCGCCGGACAATGCGTTGGCATGGCCAAGGGCGAGACCAGAACAGTCGAGGTCGAATTCCCTGCCGACTTCCCCCAGGCGGCCCTGGCCGGCAAGAAAGCGGCTTATCAGGTCGAACTTAAGGAGATCAAAATCAAGGTTGCCCCGCCCATTGATGATGCTTTTGCCCAGGAAGTCGCGAAGATGAACCTGGCTGATCTCAAAAACCGGGTCCGGGAGAATCTCGATCAGGACAAAAAGGCGCAGGCCGACCGGGCCGCCCGCGGCGAAATCATCCAAAAGTTGATTTCGTCGGTCGAATTCGAATTGCCGCCCACCCCGGTGGATGAAGAGACCCATGCGACGGTCTATGATATCGTCGCGGAAAACCAGGCGCGCGGGATTCCAGCCAATGTGCTCGAGGAAAAAAAGGATGAAATTTTCACCAACGCGGCCAAAAGCGCGCGCGACTTGGTGAAATTCAAGTTCATTGCCGCGCAAATCGCGGAAAACGAAAAAATCGAAGTCTCCAACGAACAGATCGCCCAGCATGTCGCCTATTTGGCCCAGCGCGAGGGGGTTTCCCTGGAAAAAATGGCGGACCGGATACGGAAAAACAATGGCGTTGATGCCGTCCGCCAGCAAATTTTACGGCAGGCCGTGCTGGATTTCCTTTTGAAAGAAGCAAAATTTGAGTAGTTTACTTCCATGCAAGACCTGTCGAACGCCTACATTCCAAACCCGGTGATCTGGGAAAGCACGGGACGCGAGACGCGCCAGTACGATGTTTTCTCCCGGCTCCTGCGCGACCGCATCATCTTTTTGGGCACGCCGATCGACGATACGGTGGCCAATATGATCATCGCGCAGCTTCTTTTTCTTCAGATGGAAGATTCGAAAAAGGACATCAGCGTCTACATCCATTCGCCGGGCGGCTACGTCACCGCCGGCATGGCTATTTACGACACGATGCAGTTTATGACCTGCGATGTCGCCACCTATTGCCTCGGCATGGCTGCCAGCATGAGCGCGGTGCTTCTCGCCGCCGGCACCAAGGGCAAGCGCTTCATCCTGCCCAACGCCCGGGTGATGATTCACCAGCCCAGCGGCGGCGCCAGCGGCCAGGCCGCCGACATCAGCATCCAGGCGAAGGAAATTCTCCGCCTCAAAAAGCGGCTCAATGAGATCATGGCCTATCACACCAGCCAGCCGGTCGACCGGGTCGAAAAGGACATGGAACGGGATAATTACATGAGCGCCGAGGATGCCCGGAATTACGGCATCGTCGACGAAGTGGTGAAATCACGCCGGGAAGCGGCGGCCATCACCGGGGAATTGGTGGAACGGAAATAAGTTATGGCCCGGCCCGCCAATCTGACGATGTGCTCCTTCTGCGGGAAGAGTCATGCCGAGGTACGCAAACTCATCGCCGGACCCGGCGTCTATATTTGCGATAGTTGCATCACGGTCTGCAAAAATATCCTCGACAAGGAAACCAAGGAGGAATCGCGCCGCTCCAATACCGAGATCCAGGTCATCAAGCCGGTCGACATCAAGCGGGAACTCGATAAGCACGTGATCGGGCAGGAATTCGCCAAGAAGACCCTCGCGGTCGCCGTCCACAATCATTACAAGCGCATTCTTGCCGGGCAAGCCAATCGCCAGAAAACCGAAATTTCCCTCAATGCCGCCTCCGAGGTGGAGATCGAGAAAAGCAACATCCTGCTCATCGGCCCCACTGGTTCCGGCAAGACCCTCCTCGCCCGCACCCTGGCCAGAATTCTTGACGTGCCTTTCTGCATCGCCGACGCGACCACGATCACGGAAGCCGGCTACGTCGGCGAAGACGTCGAAACCATCGTCCTGCGCCTGCTTCAGAATGCCGATTATGATGTCAAACGCGCCGAAATCGGCATCGTCTACATCGACGAGATCGACAAGATCGGGCGCAAGACCGACAATGTGTCGATCACCCGCGACGTTTCGGGCGAAGGCGTTCAGCAGGGCCTCCTGAAAATCCTCGAAGGCACCGTTTGCAATGTGCCGCCCCAGGGCGGACGCAAACATCCGCATCAGGAGTATATTCAAGTCAATACCGAACGCATCCTTTTCATTTGCGGCGGGGCCTTTGTCGGGCTCGACAAGATCATCCAGCGCCGCGTTGGCCGCAGCACCCTCGGCTTTGGCCGCCCCAATGCTCCGGCGTCCGGCGGTCCGGAAACAGCGTTGCCGCCCAGCGCGATTATGCGTCAAGTCGAACCGGAGGATCTACTCAGCTTCGGCCTGATCCCGGAATTTATCGGACGTCTGCCCATGATCAGCGTCCTTGACGAGCTTTCAGAGGATGAATTGGTGGCCGTGCTGACCGATACGAAGAACGCGCTGACCAAGCAGTACGCCAAGCTTTTCGCCATGGACAACGTCGGGCTGACCTTTACCAAGGATGCCCTGCGCGCGCTCGCCCAGGAAGCCACCCGCAAAGGCACCGGCGCCCGCGCTCTGCGCGCCATCCTCGAAAAAATCATGCTCGACCTGATGTACGATCTGCCGTCGCGCGAAGACATTTTCGAAGTCACGATCAATCGCGCCGTCATCGACGGCAAGAAATCGCCGCTGATCCGCCGCAAGCAGGACAAGGAAGCGGCCTAGAGGCTATCCCCCCAAGCAGGCAAGGGTCGCGCCGAAAGAATTTTCGCCTTCTGTTATGGCCCATCTTTGGGGGATTGATCTTGGCGGCACCAAGCTCGAAGGCGTCGTCCTGGACCCCGCCAATCCCGGCCAACCCCTCTACCGCCATCGCATCCCCACCGAAGCGGAAAAAGGCTATGATCATATCCTCGGCCAGATCGTTTATCTTTGCCGCGAACTCAGCAAAGAAACGGGATTGCCCGTACCGGAAAAAATCGGCATGGGCACGCCGGGCGTCGTCGATCCGTGGTCCGGCGAACTTAAAAATTCCAACACCCAATGCCTGATCGGACATCGGTTGAAAGCCGATCTGGAAACGATCCACGGTCTCCGTTTTGTCATCGCCAATGATGCAAACTGCTTCGCTCTGGCGGAGGCAAAATATGGCGCCGCGCGCGGCTATCAGACCGTTTTCGGCGTCATTCTCGGCACCGGCGTGGGGGGCGGCATTGTTGTCGATGGAAAAGTGCTCGAAGGCCGCCACGGCATCGCTGGAGAATGGGGCCAGATTGTTCTCGATCCGGAAGGACCCGTTTCAAATTATGGCACCCGTGGCACCGTGGAAGCGTTCCTTTCAGGGCCGGGGCTGGAACGCTTTTATGCCGGTCGCGCCGGGCAACACCGGCCGCTCAGGGAAATCGCGGAGCAGGCCGCGGCGGGGAGCGATCCCCATGCGGAAGCGACCATGGAACGATTGACCACCAGGCTCGCCCAGGCGCTCGGCATTATCATCGATGTGCTCGACCCTCATGCCATCGTCCTGGGCGGCGGCGTGGGCAATGTCGGCGCGCTTTACACCGAGAAGATGCGGGAAAAAATCGCCGCCTCCATCTTCAATCCGCGATTCGAGGCGGCGCTACTCAAGCCGGCCCTGGGCGACAGCGCGGGAGTCTTTGGCGCGGCCATGCTGGTGGCTGGATGACTCGCTCAAGCCATATCCGCGCAAAAGCGGTCCAGCATTCCGCAAAGAAACCGCTTGTTCGCTTCGCAATGGGCTGGCGCCTGGGCCATGATCTCCTCCGGCTTTTGCACCCAGGGCCCCTCTGGCCAATATCCCTGGCTGGCCACGAATTGTTTCACCAAAGGCGGATCGACTTCGAGGTGAAACTGCAAGCCGAGGCACTTGCCGGGAATCACATAACCCTGTTCCGGGCATGCCGGACTTGAGGCCAGCCGTGTTGCCCCCGCCGGCAAGCCAAAAGTGTCGCTGTGCCAATGCAGCACCGAAGCCGAACCGGGCAGTTCCGGATAAACAGCGCGCCCCTCGTCCGAAAACGCGATGGGAAACCAGCCCATCTCCCAATCGGGATTTTGCGTTACGCGGGAACCGAGCGCGTCGGCGATGAGTTGCCCGCCGAGACAGACACCGATGACCCGCTTTCCGCCGTTCAATGCGGCTTCGATCAGTTGCCGCTCCGGCTTTAACCAGGGATAATCGCGGTACTGGTAAATGTTCATTTCACCACCCATAACGACAAGAAGGTCGAAAGAATCGGTCGCGGGCAGCGCATCCCCGCGATAAAGATGATGTTCCCGCACAAAATTCCCTCTCCGGCCGGCCCACGCGCCGATCTCGCCGGGGCCTTCGCTCACCGCATGCTGCAGAACATTGATTTTCATGATCGTTTACCTTAGCAGGGATAATTCCACCATTGCAAAATAAGTAGGCCGCCGTAGAAAGGAATTTGCCAGCGACCCGCCGGACAATTCATAGATTCAGTCGCTCAGGCCGACATCGCGATCTCGACATGACCAACGGCCCGGTTGATTCCCCTGGAGAACCTTTCCCCATCGACCAGGTGCCGGAAGGAAGTCATCGGCCTTTGTGGTCGGTGATGATTCCAGCTTACAATTGCGCGCCCTATCTGCGACAAACGCTGGAAAGTGTCCTGGCTCAGGACCCAGGCCCGGAACAAATGCAAATTGAGGTGGTGGATGATTGTTCCACGGCGGACGATCCGGAAGCCGCCGTGCGGGAAGCAGGGAGAGGCCGGGTGACGTTTTATCGCCGGCCACAGAATGGCGGCGTCACGGCCAACTTTAATACTTGTCTCCAGCGCAGTTGCGGACATCTCATTCACATTCTCCACGGAGATGACTACGTCTTGCCCGGGTTTTACGTCAAAGTTGCAGCCGTCGCACAAGGGCATCCCGATGTATCGTCATTCTTTACCCGATGCCAAATTGTGGAGGAAGATGGCACTCTCGATTGGATCAGCGGCCCGAACCGGCATCTTTTCCAGCCGTCCCACGCGCCGGGCAATCTGCTTTACAGTAATGATTTAAGAACTCCGGGCGTTGTGGTCCGCCGAAGCTTTTATGAAACCCATGGCGGATTTCTGCCCGGTCTCACCCATGTGGCCGATTGGGAAATGTGGGTACGCGCCATCAGCCGGGGCGGCGGGCTGTTTCTCAACGAGCTGCTGGCCGCTTACCGGTTCTTTCCGAACAACGAAACCGGCCGTCTGGCGCGCACCGCGGAGAATCTGCGCAGTCACTTGCGGTTGGCCGGCATCTTCGCATCGCAATTCAAAGACTTCGACTCGGCCCGTTTCCGCAAATCAGTGGCCCAGCTCGCTCTCCAGCAAGAAAAACGTTTCAGGGAAATTGGCGACAAGGAGGCTGCTTCCTCCAATCATCGGCTCTGGCGCGAACTAACCCCGTGGATCTTGCGATGGGAACCTCAATTCCGCCGCCTGCTGCTCTCCTTAAAACAAGGCTTGGCGAGCCATTCACCATAGACCCTCCAAATTTGTCGCCTCAAATGGCAGATTTGGCATAGGTCCAGCTTGCCACAGACGCCATGGCATCCGAAGTTGAACCCCGCTTTTTGACTCCCGCTGAACCGTCTTCCTCAACACCAGCCATGGAAATGCTGCCCGCGCTCGATGCCAGCGACTCCGCCCTTTTCGACATCTACCAGCAGATGATTAAAAGCCGGTCCGGCGCGCGCGACGCGGAAATATTCCAAAAAATTCGCGAGTGGTGCTTTAGCGATTTTTCGCTGTTACCACATGAATTCGCAGGAGTGACGGAGACCGAGTTTAAAGCCTGGCAACTGCGTCATCATATCAATCTAAGCGCCGGACACATCCAGCCTGATCCGCACGAAGTGCAGCGCGGATATGCCTGGGGCCATCTCCGCAGCGCCGCTTCCGCGAATCATCTGCGCAGCGAAGCGCCTCCACCCCAGACCACAATCTAGAACCGGGCAACCGGCACGATAACTATATCGCATAGAGGACCTTCCTCTGCCCAGAGTGACTTTTTCATGCCTCCGCCGTCTTAATCAACAGCATGAAATCTTCGATACCCACTCAGGCCGGATGTCGTTATTCTCCTGGTCAGAGCCGGCTTGTTGCCTAAGGATTTAATCCTTATGGCTCGTGACTTTTCCCGAAGAATTTTTGACGGCATATGTGGATCGTTAAATTAGCGCTTAACCGGCCTTATACCTTTCTGGTCGCGGCCTTGCTGATCATCATCCTGAGCCCGATCGTCATTCTCAGAACGCCGGTCGATATCTTTCCCAATATCGACATTCCGGTCGTCAGCGTTCTTTGGAATTACAGCGGCTTTTCTCCACAGGAAATGGAGCGCCGGATCGTTTCGCCCACGGAACGGGGTCTGACCACGACCGTCAACGATATCGAGCACACCGAATCGCAATCGCTCAACGGCGTGAGCGTGATCAAGATTTTCTTTCACCCTTCGGTCAAAATCGACATGGCCGTGGCGCAGGTCACCGCCGTTTCCCAAACGCAACTCCGCGCTTTGCCGGTCGGCACCACGCCGCCGCTGATCATTCAGTATAACGCCTCGAGCGTACCGATCATTCAATTGAGCTTAAGCAGCAAGACCCTTTCCGAACAAACCCTCAACGATCTCGCGCTCAATTTTATCCGCCCTCCCATCACCGCCATTCAAGGAGCGGCCGTTCCCTTTCCTTACGGGGGTAAGACTCGACAGATTCAAGTCGATATCGACATCCCCAAGCTCCAGTCCCTGGGTTTAACTCCCAACGATGTGGTCAATGCCATCAACGATCAAAATCTGATCCTTCCCTCGGGAACGGCGAAAATCGGTTCGCTGGAATACGAAATCGCCATGAACGGCAGCCCTGAAAGCGTCGACGACTTGAACAATCTTCCCATTAAAAGAATCAATGGAACGATCATTTACATTCGGGACATCGCCAATGTCCGGGATGGTTTTTCGCCCCAGACCAATATCGTCCGGCAAGACGGCGTTCGCTCAACGCTTATTTCCATCATGAAAAATGGAAACGTCTCCACTCTCGCTATCATCTCCCAACTCAAGGCGATGATTCCCAAGCTCAAACCGAGCCTGCCGGCCGACCTTGAGATTCGGACTCTCTTCGATCAATCGATTTTCGTCCGCGCTTCCATTGCGGGCGTCATCCGGGAAGGCATTATCGCCGCTTGCCTGACCGCGCTGATGATTCTGCTGTTTTTGGGAGATTGGAAAAGCACCCTGATCATCGCGGTCTCCATTCCGCTTTCGGTGATGACTTCCATCATCGTGCTCAGCATGTTGGGAGAAACCATCAACATCATGACCTTGGGCGGCCTCGCCCTGGCCGTCGGCATTCTGGTTGATGACGCCACGGTGACCATCGAGAACATCGACCGCCATATCGAACAAGGGCAACCCCTGCATGAAGCGATTCTCGAGGGCGCCAGCCAGATCGCCGTACCCGCTTTCGTTTCCACTCTTTGCATCTGTATCGTGTTTGTCCCGATGTTCCTGCTCTCGGGAGTGGCCCGTTACCTCTTCATCCCCCTGGCCGAATCGGTGGTCTTCGCCGTCATGGCCTCCTACGTTCTGTCCCGCACCCTCGTCCCCACCCTGGCGATGTACCTGCTCAAGGCCAAACAACAGGGTCATGGAGAATCCGAACAAAAGTCCGGTTTCTTCGTTTCGTTTCAGCAAAAGTTTGAAGCGGGATTTGACCGGCTGCGCGAAGGGTATAGTGACTTGCTGGACCGGGCGCTGGAACACCGCGGATTCTTCGCCCTGGTTTTTTTGGCGCTTTGCCTGGGCAGCATGTGCCTCATTCCTTTTCTCGGTCAAGATTTTTTCCCCACGGTCGACGCCGGACAATTCAAGCTCCACATCCGAGCTCAAACGGGCACACGCATCGAAGAAACGGCCAAACTCTGCGACCAAATCGAGGCCGCCATTCGCAAGGATATTCCAGCTAAGGATCTAGGCGCCATCTTGGACAACCTGGGCCTTCCCTATAGCAGCATCAATTTGTCCTATTCGAACTCGGGCGTGATCGGCACGGCCGATGCGGACATTTTGGTGTCCCTTAATCCCGGCCACCAACCCACCGCCGATTACCAGCGCAAACTCCGCCTCGACCTGCCGCGCCAGTTTCCTGGAACATCGTTCTACTTTCAGCCCTCGGACATCGTTAACCAGATTCTCAATTTCGGATTGTCGGCCCCGATTGACATCCAGCTTGTGGGAAGAGATACCACCGGCAACCTGGCGCTTGCCCACAAGATCGCGGACCAGCTCCGCCAGGTTCCCGGCGCCGCCGATGTTCATGTGCAGCAAGTTTACGACGAGCCGCGATTCAATGTCACCATGCAACGTTCCCAAGCCGAGCAACTGGGCATCACCGCGCGCGATATTGCAACCACAGTTCTGAATTCCCTCAGCGGCAGCTTCCAAACCTCTCCGG
The DNA here is from genome assembly GCA_035508775.1 of Methylacidiphilales bacterium. GTDB lineage: Bacteria > Verrucomicrobiota > Verrucomicrobiia > Methylacidiphilales > UBA1321 > JABDGH01. The sequence goes on along the minus strand of DATJMI010000155.1, from coordinate 6,046 downwards.
CCTTCTGGCTCGATCCCAAAAACGGAGTCAGCTACAACGTCGCCATCCAGGCGCCTCAGTATAACATTAGCTCTTTGCAGGATTTGGAAAATCTGCCGGTCAATGGACCCAATTCGACCCAGATCCTGGCCAATCTGGCGACAATTTCGCGGGGTTCCGAACCGGGCACCATCTACCATTATGGCATTTTTCCGGTGATCGACGTCTACGCCAATGTCCAGGACCGCGACCTCGGGAGCATCTCCCGCGCCGTGAATGAAATCGTGGCCAATGCGCAAAAAGAAGCACCCAAGGCAACTAATTTCGATGTGCGAGGCCAGGCGTTGACCATGAATGATTCGTTTGCCGGTCTCGAGCAGGGCCTGGCCGGGGCGATTGTCCTCGTCTATTTGCTCATGGTCGTTAATTTCCAATCTTGGACAGAGCCCTTCATCATCATCATGGCGTTGCCCGGCGCGCTGGCCGGCATTGTCTGGATGTTGTTTCTCTCGGGAACAACCGTCAGCGTTCCCGCGCTGATGGGCGCAATCATGTGCATCGGCGTGGCCACGGCCAATAGCATCCTGGTCATATCCTTCGCCAAAGAGAGAATGGCCGAGCTTAAAAACGCCCACCAAGCCGTGCTGGAAGCCGGCACCACCCGCCTGCGCCCGGTGATCATGACGGCCCTGGCCATGATCATCGGCATGGTCCCCATGTCCCTCGGTTTGGGTGAAGGCGGCGAGCAAAACGCGCCCCTGGGCCGCGCGGTCATCGGCGGCCTGATCGTTGCGACCATCGCCACGCTCTTCTTTGTCCCGGTGGTCTACAGCCTTATCCGCGGAAGATCGGATCAAAAACAGCCGGAAACCCCGCCGTCGCAAGACCCTCATCTTCTAGCCCCCCAACTCAAATCCTAGTATGTTGACTAATAACGGAAACGGAAACCCAGCCACCCATCGAATCATGGCCGAAAAAGATCCCATTATCCGGCCCTCGGCGCCGCGCAAGCGGAAGGGAAGCTCCTTCTGGCTTTACGCCCTTCTCTTTCTTCTGATCTTGGGCGGCATGATGATCCTTATCTTCATTCGCCGTGCCCAAGCGCAATCGGCCTTGGCGTCTCTTACCCGGCAAATGGCCGTTACGACGGTTTTCGTCGTACATCCGGAAAAAGGCGCCAGCGACATTCATCTCATCCTGCCCGGCACGGCCCAGGCTGTCATGGAAAGTTCGGTTTACGCCCAGGTCAATGGCTACATCAAAAAATGGTATGCCGATATCGGCGCGCCGGTGAAAGAAGGTCAGTTGTTGGCGGAGATCGATACCCCTGTGACCGATCAACAATTGCTGCAGGCGCGTGCGGCCATGGCCCAGGTCCAGGCCAACCTCCATCTCGCCCAAACGACCGCCGCGCGTTACAATGACTTGCTTAAAACCAACGCCGTCTCCCAACAAGACGTGGATACTCAAAACGCGGGCGTGGCGGTTCAGGAAGCCAATCTGGCCGCCGCCCAGGCGAATGTGCGCGGCCTGGAACAATTGGAAGTCTTCAAGGAGGTCAAAGCGCCGTTTGACGGCATTGTCACCGCGCGAAAAATCGATGTCGGCGATCTGGTGACCGCGAGCGGGTCCGGGGCGGCGGCCCAGGGCAACGCTCCCTCCCCATCGGCCACCCCTTCGCAGGAACTCTTTCGCGTCGCGCAGACAAAAACGCTCCGGATTTACGTCAACGTTCCGGAAATCTACAGCGACGAGATTATCCCGGGAATCCCGGCCACCATCGACCTTGCGTCTTCGCCCAATGCGAAAGTCATGGGCAAATTGGTGAGAACTTCCAAGTCGATCGATCCCACCTCCCTCACCCTTCTGGCCGAAGTCGATGTGCCGAATGAAGAGGGCAAGCTCCTGCCCGGGGGCTATGCCCAGGTTCACTTCGATATCACCACCAGTCATCCACCCCTGGTGATCCCCGGCAACGCGCTCATCTTTCGCGCCCAGGGCGCCCAAGTCGGCGTCGTCGATCCCGACAGCAATATCGTCCATCTCAAGAACATCAAGATCGGCCGCGATTTCGGAACGAAACTTGAAATCGTCGCTGGCTTGGAAGAAAGCGATCTCGTGATCCTCAATCCCTCCGATTCCCTGGCCGATGGAGCCAAAGTCCAAATCAACGATGGGGCGCAGAGGCTCTAGAGCTGTTTTAGGCGAAGCTTTTCCGCCGTCCACAGGACCTCACAATGTTTGGCGTACAAAAAAATAAATGGTCATCCCGATGCCGGTGGCCATGACGAGATAGCGGATGAATTGGGGCGAAACGCGTTGCGCGAGAACGGCGCCGCCATAGCCGCCGAGGACCGACCCGGCGATCATGACCCCGGCCTGCGGCCAGTCCACCGCACCGGCGCAGATGAAAGCGACCACGGCGATCCCGTTGATGGCGGTGGCCAGAACGGTTTTGAGCCCGTTCATGACATGCATCTCCTCATAACCGAGAAGCGTAAGCAAGGCGAGCATGAGGATGCCGATGCCTCCGCCAAAAAATCCGCCATAGACGGCGATGACAAGCTGCAAGGCCGATCCGGCCAGGAAGGGCGCGATGTTCTGGTGCCGGTTGATATCGAGATGCACTAGGCGGCGCAGCAGCGCGGTAAGATGGCGGCCGAAAATGAAAATGAGCGTGGCGGTGAGCAGCAGCCACGGCAACAAACGATTGAATGTGGCGTCGGGCGTCTTGAGGAGCAAAAATGCGCCGATCAGTCCGCCCGCCAAACTGGCGATCAGCAGCGCGCCGAGCGCTTGGCGCTGGCCGCCAAGCCAGTTGCGATAAGCGCCCACGCTGGCCAGCGAACCAAACCAAACCGCGACGGTATTGGTGGTGTTGGCCCGCAAAGGCGTGACGCCACAAAAAATCAACGCCGGAAAAGTGAGAAAACTGCCGCCGCCCGCGACCGAATTGATCGCGCCGGCCGCCATCGCCACCACCGCGAGAATAAAAGCGCGGTTCCAGGTGAGAGCCGGCTGAAGCGCGCCGTGCGAGGCCAGCAAGGAATCGGCGAACGTCATCCGGACAAATGGGAGCGGGTCAAAATATCCTGCATCCGGCAATACGGTTCTCTATTCGGTCTTAACCTTCGGATTGAGTATCGTCCAACTCGAAGGCGGAATCAGGCCCCACCGGCAAAAAAGATTGTAACGGATTTTACCCAGGGTATCGAGCTCGGTATAAGGACCGTTGCGCAACTCCGAAAGACCCTTCATGAAGGCAATGATGTCCTCGGCCTTCTGCTCGGCGGCCGCGGGCGACGCAAAGTAATCCTGAAAGGATCCCTGGCGGCGGTTGAGAATCGTGGCGTCATCAGGAGAGAGGATGCCGGTCGCGACCAAAGCGTTGGCCTTTTGATCGCTATCGTAATTGTGCAGGTAAAGGTAATCCTCAATGGCGTCGCCTCTGTACCAGGCGTACTTAAAAGGATCCATCAAGAAAAGACCGAGGAGGATGAAGACCCCAAGACAGCAGGTGAAGATACCGAGAGACATCTTTTGGTTCGCCCCGTAACGGGTCGACTGCGGTTTTTTGAGGTGCTCGATTTCCTTTTCGATCCGCTCGCGCGCGAAGGGGTCCGGAACGGGCTGTTTGGCGGGATCTTTGCCGAAGATGGAGGAAGACATGACGTAAAAACAGATCACCCCTCGGCGTCGCGTTAACTGAAGGAGACTTTGGGCGCCTCGCGTTCGCCGGCATCGGTGATCTCGAAAGGCGTGGCCGGAGCGAAATTGAACATGCCGGCGATGAGCGAATTGGGAAAAATCTCGCGCTGCGTATTATAAACGCGGACCGATTCGTTGTAACTCTGGCGCGCGAAGGAGATGCGGTTCTCGGTGTCGGTCAGTTCACCCTGCAATTGGAGCATGGTCTGGTTGGCTTTGAGATCGGGATAAGCCTCCGCCACGGCAAAAAGGCGTCCGAGCGATTGCGTGAGGGCGCCTTCCGCGGCGACGACTTGCGGCACGGCATTCGGATCGGCGGGATTGGCCGCGGCTTTCTGACGGACGGCGGCGGCATTATTGCGCGCGGCGGTGACTTCATCGAGCGTGCCGCGTTCATGCGCCATGTAGCCCTTCGCCGTTTCGACCAAATTCGGAATGAGGTCGTGGCGGCGCTTGAGTTGCACGTCGATTTGCGCGAATTGATTTTTAAATTCGTTGCGCAGCGTCACCAGCCGGTTGTAAATCCCGGCCACCATGCCGCCAATAACCAAGGCGATCAGCACCACGATGCCGAGGACAACCAAAATGGCGATCAAAGCGGTGGCCATAATGTTATTCCAGAATTTTAATTCTCCCAGGAGGGCAGAGATACTTTCGCCGTTTCCGGCTCAAAAGCAAGGATCGAGTGCATAGAGTCCGGCGCAACCGCATGGGGTTCGCAACGCATCCTTGGCTAATTCCGGGATAACTCTTAGGCTGCGCTATCTCACGCGCTGGGATAAAAAATATCCCGCTTTTTATGAACATTCTGATGATTCGAGGCGGCTCGCTGGGCGATTTTGTCGTGACGCTTCCAACCCTGCGGTTGTTGCGTGAAAAATGGCCCGAGGCCCGGATTGAACTTCTGGGTTATCCCCGGTTGGGTGAGATCGCTTTGAAACGCTACTATCTCGACGGCGTCCGTTCGGTTAATCACGGACCACTCAGCACCTTTTTCATGCCCCGCGCAATACTCGACCCGGACTGGATGGATTATATCGGCGGGTTCGATCTGGTTCTTTCTTATTTCTATGATCCCGACCAGCTTTTTATCACTAATCTGCAGCGCTGTAACCCGGGCCGGATCATCACCGAAGCGCCGCGCGTACCTGATATCTTTCGCGAACCGGCGGCCCGGCATTTCGCCCGCATTACCGAGCCGCTCGGACTGAACCTCGGCGAGGACGCGGCCAGCCGGCTCTTTCCCTCAACCGAGGACATCGCCGCAGCTCGCGCGTTTCTCAACGGGATCCGTCCGGACGCGCGGCTGGTCGCGATTCATCCCGGCAGTGGAAGTGAAACAAAGAACTGGCCACCGCGGGCGTGGGCCGAATTTGGACGGCGGCTTGTCCATGCCAAACCGGACGTCATGCTGCTTCTGATTGAGGGCGAGGTGGATGCGGCGCCGGCGCAATTTCTCATGGAAGCGTGGAAAGACCTCTCGCTGCTGCGCGCCCGCTGGCTGCCCTTGCCGGTTTTGGCGGCTTTGCTGCGCGAAGCGGCACTTTGGGTGGGGCATGATTCAGGGGTAACCCATCTGGCGGCGGCGGCGCGGTACGATCTTCCCGTTATTGTCCTTTTTGGACCAACCGATCCGGCGGTATGGGCACCCCCGCGGCCGGGTGTACGTGTGCTAAGAGGGATACCAAATCTGTACGATCTTACGGTGGAAGATGTTCTGGGGGAAGCATCGGCGGCGTTGTAAGACTTTGCCGTCCCGGGAACAGATCGGAAACGCATGGCGTGGTCTTCGGCTTATCGTTTTGTTTCCTGAACGTAACGTGAAGAGAGGCACTGCCTTCGGCTAAAATCGGATAATGAAAATAACGAATTTTTCCATCGTTTGTTTGTTCACACTGTCACTTTCTTTGGGTCACGGCGATTTAAGTTTGGATCAAGCCAAGACTGGAGCGGAAAAGGGCGATGCGGAAGCGGAGTTTGTCCTGGGCAAAGCTTATTATACGGGTAAAGGGATGCCGCGGGATTATGCCAAGGCGCTCGACCTTTATCAAAAATCGGCCAATCAGGGCAATGCCAAGGCGCAAAATAACCTGGCCACCATGTACAGGAAGGGGCAGGGAACAAAAAAAGATCCCGCGATGGCGGCGCAATGGTACCGGAAAGCCGCCGAACAAGGCGCCAATCTCGCCGAGTACAATCTGGCCACGATGCTGGCCGCGGGAGAAGGAGTCCCTCAAGATGACCATGAAGCGTTCACATGGTTTCAGAAAGCGGCCTCGCAAAATTTTGCTCCGGCTCAGGCAAAGGTGGGAGAGGCGTACCTCAAAAAGAAGGGAGTGCCCGCCGATCCCAAGCAAGC
>DATJMI010000154.1:0-6832 GCA_035508775.1 Methylacidiphilales bacterium | reverse complement strand
CACCGCCAGAACCAAAACCACCCCCCAAAGCCAATCGCGGTTGAATCGGAATAGCGATAACGAGACCCCCACGGTTTTCCCGGCAGAGGGCGTGGAGAAATCATCATCTTTCGCGTTTTTTTTAGTGAACCGTTTCGCCATGAAAATCTGATCACTTAGGATGAACTCTTTACAGAACCTATCTCAAGATGAGCCCAGGGCGCGTTTTGAGATAGGTTCTAGTTTCATAGAAGCAGATTTTAATTTCTGTGTCAGGCAACCTGCCAAATGGCTCGACACTTGTTCCGAGCTTCTTGACATGGTTTCATCAAAAAGACATACCTGCCGGGGCTTGAATCTTGGCTAATGCCCCGTCCTGAAAAGGCGAAAGTTCATAAAGACCATGGCCTCGGCCGCCGGTGCTTTGATCTTTTCTCCCTCCCACGCGGGTAACCGTCGTCGGCAAGAACGAAGATGTCCCTTTACAGCCTATGCCACCTAGGGCCTATTAACACTAAAAGGTGGTTGGCGTTGCCAGGGATTTGGCTGCTGAGCGAGGCGCAGAAACCGGGCAATACCCTCTGCGGTCTTGGCCGGTTTCGACAACGAAGCTCAGCGGCCAAAGGTCAGCAACCCCAAGGGCGAGGGCCAGCTCGCATTATCGGATCACCTGCGCTTGACAGTAAAAGCTATACGCCTCGTTGTCTCTTCGTGCGCCACGTTATGGAAAAACGGCGTGACCCACGCCTATTTTTCGGACAGCCTTAGACACATTTCCACGCGAACAAAAAACATGAGTGACCGCCTTAAAGCCTATGCCCGCGCCGGCGTCGACGTCGACCTCGGCAACAAGGTCAAAGCCGGCCTGCCCATTCTGCTTAAGGCCACTCGCCGCCCTGAAGTCCTGGGCCGAATCGGCAGCTTCGGCGGGCTTTTCCGCGCCGCCTTCCCGAAAATGCGCGATCCGGTTCTCGTGGCTAGTATCGACGGTGTCGGCACCAAGATCAAAATCGCCGTTCTGCTTAATCGCCATGACACCATCGGAGAAGACCTCGTCAACCACTGCGTCAACGACATCGCCGTCTTCGGCGCCGAACCTCTCTTTTTCCTCGATTACATGGCCTCCGAGAGGCTTGACCCCGAACGCTTCCGCCAAATCATCAAAGGCATGAGCCGGGGTTGCGCCCGGGCCGGCTGCGCTCTGATCGGCGGCGAAACCGCCCAAATGCCCGGCATTTATCACGGAGCCGATTACGATCTGGTCGGAACCATTGTCGGAGTCGTCGACCGCTCCAAAATGATTGATGGCCAATCGATCCGTCCCGGCGATGCCATTGTCGGCCTGCCTTCCTCCGGCCTGCATACGAACGGCTATTCCCTGGCCCGCGAAATTCTTTTCAACCAGCTCGGGTGCCGCCTCGATGCCAGCGTCAGTCCGAATCATCACTCCAGCATCGGCGACGAGCTTCTCCGCGTTCATACTCTCTACCTGCCCCATATCCGCAAAGTCCGGGCCAAGGTGAAAATCAAAGGCATCGCTCATATCACCGGCGGCGGACTAATCGACAACATTCCCCGCGTGTTGCCCGAAAATGTTGACGCTGAAATCAATCTCGGCTCCTGGCCCATCCCGCCCATCTTTCGCCTCCTGGCCACGACGTCCCAGATCGACAATGAAGAACTTTACCAAGTCTTTAATATGGGCGTCGGGATGGTCTGCATCGTCGCCGCCAAGGACGCCGCCCAAACCGCCGCCATGGCCAAAGGCAAAATCATCGGCCAGATCGTCAAGGGCTCCCGCAAAGTCGTGCTCAAGAATACCGGTAAAAAGAAACCGTGACGACCGCAGGCGTTGCTTGGTGGTCGCTTCCACGTTGTCGTCCTCGACCCAAACGGTCCACCCGCAAGATATGTTCCGTGGTCGTATCCACCATAGCCATATATCCTGTGGCTCCTATGCCTCGTTCTTCCAGTGGCGCTAGACGGGACGCTTACCGTCATGGAGACCATAGTCGAAAATCTACGTTCTCTATGACACCTCCAATTTACGGTGCTCCACGCACCGCTTACCTTGCATTCGCTGTTCTGCCTCCTTAATTTTATGGCATGGATAAGGAGACATTGCGTAAGTACGAGAGTAGGAGGTCCGGTTCCGGTGCTTTTGTTGTGTGGCAACAGGTAAAAGAGGAGCCATTAGAACAACGCTCTTTTAGGCGTTCCGCTTATCTTAAAACCGTTCTGCTAATAATAACTGGACTCGTAATCTTGATCTTGATTGGGATTTATTCACATTAGGATGCTACTGTTGCCCTTTACTCCGTTGCTTCCTTTTCATTATGTCTAAACGCGCTCTTCTTTCTGTCTCCGACAAAACCGGCCTCGTCGATTTTGCCCAGGCTCTCGCCCGAGCGGGCTATGAACTCATCTCCACCGGCGGCACCGCCAAGGCCCTGCGCGACGCCGGCCTTACCGTCGCCGACATCTCCGACGTCACCGGCTTTCCGGAAATGCTCGATGGCCGCGTCAAGACTCTCCACCCCAAGGTCCATGGCGGGCTTCTCTTTCTCCGCAACAACGAAGAGCACCGCAAGCAGGCCGCCGCCCATGACATTGCCCCTATCGACCTTGTTGTCGTGAACCTCTATCCTTTCGAACAGACCATCGCCAAGCCGGATGTCTCCCTCGAACATGCCATCGAGAACATCGACATCGGCGGCCCGTCCATGCTCCGCAGCGCGGCCAAAAATTACCGCAGCGTCACCGTCATCACCGATCCCGCCGATTATGCCGCGGCCGCATCCGAAATCACCGCTTCCGGCGAGACCACCCTGGCCACCCGCGAACGGCTTGCCGCCAAGGTATTCCGCACCACCGGATATTACGATGCTCTCATTGCCAATTACCTCGGCGCCCGTCTGCCCGAGCCCGAATCATTCCCCGAAACGTTTGCCTTGCCGCTGCGCCGGGCACAGACGCTCCGCTACGGTGAAAATCCCCACCAAATGGCCGCTCTCTACGGGCCATTTCCATGCCACTTCCAGCAACTGCATGGCAAGGAACTCTCCTATAACAATTTGATCGACATCAACGCCGCAGTCCGGCTCATTCGCGAATTCATCGGCTCCGACCCGACCGTCGCCATCCTCAAACATACCAACCCGTGCGGCGTCGGCAGCGCCGCAACCTTGGCCGAGGCCTGGGCTCTTGCCTACGCCACTGACCGGCAGGCGCCATTCGGCGGCATCATTGTCGTCAACCGCCCGCTCGATCTCGCCACCGCGCAGGCCATCGCCGAAATCTTCAGCGAAGTCATCGTCGCTCCCGCTTTCGAGCCGGAAGCATTGGCCCTCCTCTCCAAAAAGAAAAATCTTCGCCTGATGGTCAATAGCGAGACTTCCGCGCCGGCGCCCGGCCTAGAGATCCGCTCCTGCATCGGTGACTCGTATCTCATCCAGGGCGGCGATGCCGATCTCGTCTCACCCGCCGCGTGGAAGGTTGTCACCAAACGCCCGCCCACCGACGCCGAGCACGAGGCCCTTCTTTTCGGCTGGCGCGTCGTCAAACACGTCAAGTCGAACGCCATCGTTTATGCCGCGCGCGACCGCACCCTCGGCATCGGCGCCGGGCAGATGTCCCGCGTCGACTCCTCCCGTATCGCCATCTGGAAAGCTTCGGAAGCGAAGCTCAGCCTTAAAGGAAGCATCGTCGCTTCCGACGCCTTCTTCCCTTTCCCCGACGGTCTCATCGCCGCGGCGGAAGCCGGCGCCACCGCCGCCATCCAGCCCGGCGGCAGCGTCCGCGATGCCGAAGTCATCGCCGCCGCCGACGAGCGCGGCCTCGCCATGGTCTTTACCGGCCAGCGCCATTTCCGGCATTGAGCCGCGACAAGGACCAGATCAAAACCAATAAGGGAAATTGAAATCGAGAACCTTCAATATTCCGTAAAGAAGACGGCCCCTCTCCCATAAACCCAGGAGCCAGCAAATCACACCGACAGGAAGGCAGCAAAACAGAAAAGACCAGCCGGCCGCTTTCCAAAGATCAACCGAGTCCGACATCGTGGCAACCCCGAAAGCCGCAACGGCGGGCAGCGCCCCGAAGAGAACGCCGATGAGGAAATGGAAAGTCCATCTGACCAAGATGCTGAGAACCGTATCTCGCGGTTCCGATGGGTCCATGGAAATACTTTAGCTACTCGGTCCGGAAGGGCGAGCTCGGTTTTTTCTTCTACCAGCTTCGTTCTTCGTTCTTACTTCTTCCATGCCCGTCATCATTGGCATCGATCCCTCGCTACGGAGCACCGGCTATGGCATCATCCGCACCGAGAGCCGCGAGACGCGCTCCCTCGCCTACGGCGTGATCAAAAACAGCGATAAGCTCCAGCCCTCCCGCTGCCTGGTTGCCATTCACCAGCAGATCACCGATCTCCTCCAAAAATACCAACCTGAAGCCGCAGCGGTGGAAGGAATCATTTACCTTCAGAACTACCGGACCGCCATTACGCTCGGCTCCGCCCGGGGGGCGGCGCTGCTGGCCCTTGCGGAGGCGGGCCTGCCGATTTACGAATACGCCCCGCGCCGGGTCAAGGCCGCCGCCACCGGACGCGGCGCCGCGCAAAAAGCGCAGGTCGGTTTCATGATGCGCGCTTTGCTCGGCCTCACGGAAAATCCGCCGCCCGACGCCGCCGACGCGCTCGCCCTCGCCCTCACCCATGCCCAAAACACCGGCGTGCGAACCAGGCCGAAGGAGATTTGAGCGCGGAGGTTTTCATTGGCGACGGTTAGGAGCCATCGCTACAGTCGAAAAGATGATTTCCTTCCTGCACGGCACTGTCATCGAAGTCCTGCCGACCCGCCTTATCCTCGATGTGGGGGGCATCGGCTACGACCTTCATATTCCGCTTTCGACCTACGATAAGCTGCCGCCGTCCGGTTCTGAAACCAAAATTCTGACTCATCTCCAGATTCGGGAAGACGCGCACACGCTCTATGGCTTTGCCACTCCCGAGGAGCGCGATCTCTTTCTTCTCCTCGTTCACAACGTCAGCGGCGTTGGCCCCAAGCTCGCGCTCGCCATCCTGAACGGCATTACGCCCGTCCACTTTCGCGGGCTGGTCGTCGCCGGGGATATCGCCGCCTTGAGCAAAATCAAGGGCGTCGGCAAGAAGACCGCCGAGCGGGTCATCGTCGAGTTGCGCGACAAAGTCGGCGTCTCCGCCGCCTGGGAAGCCGCTTCCGCCAGGCAGGGCCTCACGCCGGAGGAGCAACACGTCAATGATGCCGTCCTTGCTCTCATTTCCCTTGGCTACAAGCAAACCGAGGCGCATAAAACCGTCCGCACCATCCGCGATGCCCGGCCCCATGCCACGGTGGAGGAATTGGTAAAAGAAGCGCTGAAGGCGCTTTAGTCTCTGTCATCCCGGGCTTGTCGAGGGATCAGTTCCGCCTACGTTAATCTCAATCCATGAGTGGCAAACCCGCCCTTGATGCCATCCCGCCCGATCCGCGGCTGGAGTTGACCCTCCGGCCCGCATTGCTGGATCAGTTCGTGGGCCAGCTTCGGATCAAGGAACGGCTCGACGTCCTCATCGCCGCCGCCAAACACCGCGGCGACTCACTCGAACATCTTCTCTTCTGTGGCCCGCCCGGCCTCGGCAAAACATCGCTGGCCCACATCGTCGCCAAAGCCATGGGCGCCAACATCACCACCACCTCCGGCCCGGTGATCGAAAAGGCGGGCGATCTGGCCGGCCTGCTCACCACTCTGCAAAGGGGCGACGTCCTCTTTATCGACGAAATCCACCGGCTAAACAAAAACATCGAGGAGTACCTCTATCCGGCCATGGAAGATTTTCGCCTCGACATCATCATCGACCAAGGGCCCAACGCGCGCAGCGTGCGGCTTAATCTCCCGCGCTTTACCCTCATTGGCGCGACAACCCGGGCCGGCATGATCAGCGCGCCGCTCCGCTCCCGCTTCGGCCTGGTCAACCGGCTCGATTATTATCCAGCCGAGGACTTGCAACAAGTCGTCCTCCGTTCCGCGCGCCTGCTTGAACTCGGAATCGAACCTGCCGCCGCGCTCGAAATCGCACGCCGTTCGCGCGGCACGCCACGCATCGCCAACAATCTCCTGCGCTGGGTGCGGGATTACGCCCTTGTCCGCTCCACACCGCCCGTCACCGCCCCCACCGCCGATGCCGCCCTGGCCATGCTCGAGATTGACCAAGACGGTCTTGATGAAATGGACAAACGGCTGCTCGAGGCGGTCATTCACAAATTCGACGGCGGCCCCGTCGGTCTCAACTCCCTGGCCGTTTCGGTTGGTGAAGAAGCGGGCACTCTGGAAGAAGTGCACGAACCCTACCTCATCATGGAAGGTTTCCTCAAACGGACCCCGCAAGGCCGGGTTGCCGCCAAGCGCGCCTACGAGAAGCTTGGCGTTAAACCGAGCGGATCCCAGCAGGAGCTTTTTTGATAGATCCGGCCATCGCCGGTAGAGGTTTGTCTCTTGGCGCAACGATCTGCCGGGAGGCCGCCACAAGGCCATGCGGGATGGAATCGTTCATAAGACTTGCAATCTGGGGAACTATTTGCGGGAGGCCCTGTTGCCCCGTTGCGTGAGTCATTGGACGCTGACAACTTTGAGGGAAAAGCTCATCAAGATTGGCGCAAAGGTTGTGACTCATGCCCGCAGGGTCATCTTCCAGATGGCAGAGGTGGCGATTCCACGGGTGTTGTTCCAATCCATCCTCCAAGCCATTGACCGCTTGCGAGTGCCCGTCTCGGCCAGTGGATGAATGAAAACCGCATGAAGACATCAGTCAACACGAGTGAAGTGTCTCTGCCTCCGG
>DATJMI010000153.1:0-40242 GCA_035508775.1 Methylacidiphilales bacterium | reverse complement strand
AGGGCTTGCTCCAGGCGGAGCAGGTAAAAGGGAAAATCGGCGCCCGGCGGCGTCTGGTAGAGCGGGTTCGCCACCGGGCCGAGTCCCGCTTCGCGCTGGAGGATGGCGCACACCTCCTGCGCTAGATAGACAAAAGCCGTTTCAGGTTGGGCGGAGGTAAAATTGGCTCGCGCCGAGTCCAAAACCGCGCGGTCGATGGTCCGGTAGACGGTCGCTTCCACCTTCCACGGCTCCTCGGTGGCGCCGATATGAAAGGCCACGAGATAATCCGCCTTCGGTTCGGTCTCCCGGGCCCGGTCACAATATTCGTCCGCCTTCCACGCGACTCCGCTGACGGCGAAACCGCTGCCGCCGCCGCCGTCCGTTACCCAGGGCGTCACGGCTAAACCCACACCCGAGGTGGTGAGATGAATCTGCTCCGCCAAAAAAAGCGGCAAAGCCCGGCTGATCCGCCCGGCCGTATCGCTCAACGTCTGCTTGGTTTGTGTCTCTCCGGTGTTGATGGAGCTGCCCAAAAAAGCGACGACCGGACTGCCGGCCTCTTTGGGGCTAAAGAGACTCAGGGCCGGAGAACCTTCGCGCAGCCACACCGGCCCTTTCAGAACAACCATTTCCATCCGCAAGTTGGACGGGGGAGGATTGTTGAGCTCCACGCGAGCCTGGGCGATGGCCGTATCCCAATAACTAAGACTCTGCTGCCAATCGGGCCGCTTCAAGGCATAGAGCTGGTTGAGAATCTGGCCCGCGGCATCAAGCTGCCCAAGATCGAGATGCGCCTTGATCAGATTATTGCCCACCTGGAGGCCATGATGAGCCGTGCTGAAGTGGGGTTCGCATAACGTAATGATTTCCGGCACATGGCCATTGTTTCCCAAATCGCCGCTCATCTGCATGAGCAGGTCGGCGGGAACGGGGCTGGGCGCCAGAGCAAGGGCCTCTTGGTACAAAGCCAGGGCCCCGTCCAACCGGCGGCCTTCCAGTTCGGCGCGGGCCAGCCAAAGCCGGGCGCGCCAGCTTCCCGGCAGCGCCGCCACGCGCCGCAACGCTTCCAGCCCCGCCTCTTTCCCTCCGCGCTCCCGCAAGCTCGCCTCATACCAACCCATGGCGTTGGGTTGGTTGGGATCTAGCTCCAGGGCATGCCAAAGAAGTTCCTCCGCCTTGGCCTCATTGCCCCGCTTGGCATAAACCCTGGCCAAGTTCGCGAAGATAATGCTCTTTTCTCCACAACGGGACGTCACCTCCTGGAAAACCTTCTCGGCTTCGTCCCACCGGTCTTCTTCCCGCAGCACAACGCCCCAAATCAACGCCCCTCGCACCGGATCGGAGTCGATCTGATAAAGGCGCCGGGAAGCCTCGATGACATCGGCGCGAAAACCGTCATTCAGGGCCGAAACGATCATCCGATAGAGGCCGTCCGGCTGATCCCACGCCTTTTTCAAGTTGAGAGGCAGCACCTTGGTCCGCCATTCTTCCCGCGTCATCTGGACTTCCCGTCCATACTCATCGAAGAGCCGGATCATTTTCGGCCCCTGCTCCGAACCGGCCTTGGCTTGATCCCCCAGACGCGGGCCAGCCGGAGGATTCGATTCCTTTTGACCGAAGATTTTCTTGAAAATGCTCATGCGCCTCTCCTTTCGTGCAGCAATCAGCGTAGAGCTGGCTCACCGCATGAAAAGATCGTTTTCCGCCGGCAGAATCGGTGCTTTTTTTATTGCCTTGGGGCTTTGTGCGCTGCTGCGCACGGCAGTATTCTTTTTGGACGAAGCGTTACCGCCGTCCGCAGGGCCGCTCGGCTCCTTGCTCCAGGGCAAAAATCCTTTCGGTGTGACCTGCGCCTACTTTTCGGATAGCCTCTAAACAACCTTCCATGTTTCACCCAAGAACGATTCCCTTTTATCTGATTCTCCATTCCGCGCTCGCCGTATTGACTCTCATCCGGCCCGCGAACGCCTCTCCATCCCCCGGACTGAATTTCGACATGCGGGAATACGAACGTGCCCGCGTGCTGAAAGCGGCCGATCAATATCTGCAACAAGCGCCCGTCACCATCACCTCCTTCCCGGCCACGCGGAGCGCCGGCGGTTTGCACGATTATTATTCGGAGGCCGATTACTACTGGCCCGATCCGAAAAATCCGCAGGGGCCCTATATCGACCGCGACGGAATGTCCAACCCCGGTAATTTCAACGATCACCGCCTCGCCTTGCGCCGGATGAGCATCCAGGTCGGGGCGCTGACCGCGGCATATGTCATCACGGGCAACAAGAGGTATGCCGATCATGCCATCGATCACCTCCGCGCCTGGTTCATCACTCCCGCCACCAAAATGAATCCAAACCTGCTCTACTCCCAGGCGATCCGGAACAAAGTGACGGGCCGCTCCATCGGCATCATCGACACTCTCCATCTGGTCGAAGTGGCGCGGTCCGTGGTGGTGCTGCGCCAGCGCGGAGCCTTAAGTCCCAGGGACGCCGCCGGCCTCACCGGCTGGTTCGACGCTTATGTGAGATGGATGACCACCCATCCGTATGGAATTGAGGAAGGCAACGCTCCGAACAACCACGCCACCTGTTATTGGCTTCAGGTGGCGGCTTTTGCCACGGTCGCAGGCAATCCCGTCCTGCTCGACCAATGCCGCGAGCGTTACAAGCAACAGCTTTTGCCCCAGATGGCCCCCGATGGCAGCTTCCCAAAAGAACTGCATCGCACCAAGCCTTACGGCTACTCGCTCTTCAACCTCGATCAAATGGTGACGCTTTGCCGGATTCTCTCCACGCCCAAGGATAACCTCTGGAACTACACCTTGCCGGGCGGCCAGAACATCCATAAGGGTACCGAGTACATGTATCCCTATGTGAAAGACAAATCGAAATGGCCCCTGCCGCCCGACGTCATGGTTTATCGATTCTGGCCGGTGCGAAGCCCGGCGTGGCTCTTCGCCGGGATCGCCTTTCACGAACAAAAATATATCGACTTATGGAAGTCGCTAAACCCCGACCCGGTAAATGAAGAAATCCTGAGAAACCTCCCGCTCCATCAGCCCGTGTTGTGGGTGGAGTGAGGAAGACCGAAATTTCTTCGCTTCATTTCATCCACCTCGCTTCAAGCCCCGCCCGACGCCTTCATCACGGCCCGGTAAGCTCTCTGGGCTTCTTCATTTCCCGCATTGGCTGGAGGGCGCAACTCATAGGCCGCCCAATTAAGAATAGCCGGCGTGCAATTGGGATCATGCGGAAGATTTTCCTCGAACGCAAGAGCCCCCGGGTCTCCTTTCCTGATCAGACCGGCCAGGGACTTCACGACATCGAAGAGATTCCATTGCGAATCTTGGTAATGGACCAGGGCATCAAAAGCAGCCTCGTTTCCCGCGCCGGCCCCCTCGGCATAGGCATCCACAATATAAGGACGCAGGCCGGGCCGCCGGTTGGCCTCCTGCAGCAATTTGAGAATACCGGGATCGGTTGCCACCTCGTTTCCCAAAACGCTGAAAGCGTCATTCCCAAGTTTATCCCGGATGCCATGGATTTTGTCCGCATCGAATTTGGAATCGAGCCCTTCGGTCGCCCGGTCCATCGTGGCCTCGATTTCGTCGAATGCTTCGGTATCACCCGCCGCGGCGCGCTCCCCGAACGCCTTCATCGTATCCGTGGCGGAAGGCCAACTCTGATCGGGCGATAGCGGCTTGGGGTGGAAAAGATATCTTCCAAGGCCCGGGTCAAAGCCGAGCTCCGCTTTGTGGGCCTTATACCAGGCCGCCAGATCGGCATCGAGTAGCCGGTCCGGACATGGCGTATGATCATTAAGAACCTCGTGAGACCTCTCTCTTAGGAAACGTTGCCGGTAGTCTTCCTCTTTTCCGGTCGCGGCAGGCTTGGAAAGAATCGCGGCCGCGCGATCGAGGGCGTCGGTAATTCCCCACTCCGCGACCGGATCGAAAGCGTTGCCTTCTTGGACCGTACCCTTGGTCGAATTCCAGGCCCGTGTGATCAGCGGAACCACCAGGGATGCCGGCAAGGGACGGATATCATCCAAAAATGAGAAATTATGATTTCTGTTCAAATTCTCACCCTCCCATCGCAGAAGCATCGGGTAGGTGGCCGGATCGTGCAGGAAAGCCAGCGCGTAAATCCATTTGTCATTGACATCCTGTCCGTTGACGGCCGAGGAATAAATTCCCCGCAACAAAATAGGTTTGGCCTCGGCCTCCCAATGGTTTTGGAGAACAAAATCGATCGCGTCGTCGTTGGCGGGAAGAACATGGAGGATCGCCTCCTTGACCCCCGGCATCTCCGGCGCGTTGGCGGCAATGCCGATAAAATCCTTTTCAAAATGATCCTCCGGCTTGGCCCCGGCCAGCGTGGCCAGGACAATCGGACGGGCCTCCGCTTCCCAATGATTCTGTTTCACCATCTCGGTGGCGCCGTCACTAAAAGGCAGCACCCGCAGAACAGCCTCCTTGACGCCACTTTGATCGGGAGCCGCGCCAAGGGTTTGGAACAAATCCCCGGAGATCCGGTCATCCGGCTTCGCTTTGTTGAGCATGCCGATGAGGACCGGCTTCGCCTCGGCCTCCCAATGGTTTTGCATGACCACCGCCAGCGCCTGTTGATCGAACGGAAGAATGCGAAGAATCGCCTCCTTGACTCCCTTTTGATCGGCCACGTTATTGAGCGCATCGTACCATCGGCCATCGACATTCGTGGGCCTGGTGATCTTGGCCATGGTCTGAAGCATGACCGGGAGCGCCTCGGTCTCCCAATTTTCCTGCGTCACGGTGATGATCGCGTTTTGGCAAAAAGGAAGCACCCGAAAGACAGCCTCTTTCACCCCGCTCGGGTCGGAAAGGGAAGCAAGTACCCGAAACCAGCGGTCATCGATTCTGTCTCCCGGTTTGGCCTTGTTCAGGACATCGAGCATGACCGGCTTGGCGTCGTCCTCCCAATGGTTCTCAATCACCGTTTCAATCGTCCCCTGGTTGTAGCGCAGGGCGCGGAGCAATATCGCCTTGACCCGGCTGTCGTCGTGAAAGGAATCGAGCACCTGAATCCATTGGTCGTCGATCTGGCTCCCCGGCCTGCTCTTGGAGATCACATCGATCAAAATCGGTTTGGCATCCGCTTCCCAATGGTTCCCGATCACCAACCGGATCACGTTCGGCTGGGAACGAAGAAGATCGAGAATCGCCCGCTTGACCTTCGGGTCGTCGCGGGAAACGTTAAGAACATCGAGCCATCTGTCGTCGATCTGTTCGCCGGCTTGCCGGTGAATCAGCCGGGCCAGGAGAATCGGCTTGGCGTCCGCTTCCCAGTGATTATGGGTGACAAGATCAAGCAAATCCTGGTGCCCGGGCAGCAACCGGAAGAGCATTTTCTTGGCCTCCTCTTGTTTCGTTAGATCGAGCGAAGCAAGGGCCAAATGGGGATACCCATATCCGGTGCAAGTCACCGCCGCGATCAGCAGATGCACCGCGTGTTCGGGACCGACCCGGGCCAGCAAATCGACCTGGGGATCATCGGGGTTGCTATTCCGTTGTAGGGACGAAAGATAAAGAATCCGGGTGATGTAACGCCAGACATCGGCCCGGGTGGGCTGGGCTGGCAGGACAACCTTCTTAAGGGCCTCAACATCCGGCCCATCGGGACGCGCATCGTTCCATGGATCGGCGTCATGGCCATCCAAAGTAAAGTCGGGTACCCGTACCGTCGAAATGAAATTGCCGTGAAAATCAGGCTCAAGCCGAATCAGCACCGCCTCGGCAACCCAGGCATCGTCGATGGCCACCGGCAGTTCGCGGTTCCGGTCGTCGAACCCTCGCTGGCCCTGGAAAACCCCGAAGTCGCCGGAATTTTGTGAATTAAACGAAAGGTGCAAAGTGAAAAAAAACTCAAAGCGGCTGTCGCCAAGATTGAAGGCCGATAACAACCCGTTGGGACTCGAATTATTGTTATCGGGAACTTTCTCGGCTCTTTCGGCATACAAAGCTTCACTCCGTTTTCGATTCACCAAAAAGTAAAGCGCTTGCGGCTCATCTTCGGGACGGGAAGGATGGAGCAGAAGATCGAGCGACCGTTCCCGGAGCGTAAGACTCACCCCGTCACTATCCTTGAAAATCTCCGTCAAGGTTGTGCGGTTCGAGAAGCGGGAGAAAAAAGCGCCCGGATGAAGTGGAATTTCACCCGTGATCCGGTAACCGCTCGCGTGGCCCTGAAGATGAAACACCGCCGTGCCGGGATCGGTTTGCCTTTGGGAATAGATCTTTGAGTCGAGGGTGAAGAGATCCGGGACGGCAAATTCGCAGTTGGCGTTGAACTGCTGATTAAGAATGGGCAGATCGCCGATCGCTTTATCACTGGCATAATAAGACGAGTTATCCTCCTGATTTACCCAGGGGTTGAAGACACGCCGATTGGAATTGAGATTGGGATCGGGTTTGAGTTCCAGTTTGCTTCCATCGGAAAAGGTTTGTTCTCCTCCCATGCTTTGCAGACTCAGGTTTTCTTCCGGCGGCAAACCCAGTACGCCAAACCGGCCCGTTAGATTTACTAGTTCTTTTCCCTGCGCATCGGGTACTTGTTCCCAGCCAGAGTTGCCGTCGGCATAGAAGCGCAGTTGGGAGGCGTCGAACGAGCCTTGCGGTACGGCGGATGTTGTCGAGAAGTAGCCGACGAAGTCCCACGGCCAATACCGCATCACCATCGCGGCGGCCAGAAGGCCGCATGCGGCCATCGCAATTGCCAGGCGCGTGCGCCGCGTCAGGTATTGAATAAAAACGACGCCCAATCCGAAGACGATGCAGAGCAAATCGGACGCGACGGTGCGGCTTTGCTCCAGGAAAGTGGCCGGCTCCGGCCCGGAGGAAGAGAGACTCGGCCAAAGGGAATCGAGCCAGTTCCACACCCAACCGCTCGAATACTGCAAGACATAAAGAACGGCGGCGGCGATCAGGAAAACGCCGAAATTTGGGCACAGCACCGCCAGCCCCGTCGCAAGCGCGATCCAACTCAGCTCCTTCAACGCAATCTCGCCACCGGCCAGAACCGCATCCCCCGGCGTGACATGATGGGCGATAAGCACGGCGCATTGGCCCAGCAGGGGAAAAAGCACGAGGATGCCGAAGGAGATCAGTTTGCTTCCCAGCACCGTGAGGCGCGGCATCGGCCGGGTCAGCCAGCAGGCGGTCGTTCCCACCGGCGATTCCTGAAAAACCAGCAGCGGAATCAGAACGAAAAGAAGGATCGCGTGAAAGGCGGGTACCATCCCAACGATCTGGCCGTAGACTCCCATTCCCGTGAGATCGCCGGGATTAACCGTCCACGCCGCCAGCCCGAATTGAACCAGAACAAAAAAGAACCAGAGAGCCCAAATAATCCAGGTCTCATGCAAATCTTTCCGGAATTGATGAAAGAGAAGTTTCATAAGAATTTAGAGATTGGATTGGGTGATTCGGAACGTCCGGGCCAGCGCGAGGAAAATTTCCCGCAGCGGCATCGCCGTGACCATGATCCGGGAGGCGCCGGGAAACAGCTCCGCGATCTTCGCTTCCGTTTCCCCCGGAACATGGTTTCCCGTCACGAAACGGACCGCGTGCCCCGCCGCCTCGGCCACCATCCATTCGCGGGGCAGGACGGGGGGAAGCTTGCGATTTTCCTCCGGAACGGCAAACTCCACGTGGCGAAAGCGGCGCTGCAACGATTCGCTGGCCTCGGACAGATAAAGCTTTCCCGCGTTGAGAATGCCGACCCAATCGGCCAGGCGTTCCACTTCGTCGATATCATGGGACGAAATAAAAACGGTCCACTTTTCCTGGTCGGAAAGCTCCAGCACGCCGCGAATGAACTCGTCCCGCATCAGCGGATCCAGGCCCGAAAAAGGCTCGTCCAAAACAAGCAGGCGCGGCCGGTAGGCGATGGCGGCCAGCAGCGCCGCCTTCATCTTCATGCCCCGGGAAAGATTGCGCAGTTTCCGGTCCAGCGGCAGCTCAAAGCGTCGGAGCAATTCGGCGCAAAAAGCATCGTCCCACGTCGGATACATCGGCTTATGCCACGCGATGAAGCGCGCCACCGTCATCGTTTCGGGAAGTTTCTGGTTCTCCGAGACGTAGCCGATCTTCGCCAATTGCTCCGGGCCAAAACGGATCGTTTCCGTCCCCAGCACGCGGGCTAGGCCGGCGCTCGGGCGGAGAATATTGAGGAGGATAAGAATCGTCGTCGTTTTTCCGGCCCCATTCGGTCCCAGAAAAGCGTAGATCGCCCCTTCCGGAACCTGCAACGTGAGGTCGTCCACCGCCAAAGATCTGCCGAAGCGGCGCGTTAATCGTTCGGTTTCGATGATGTTCATGAGAGACGTCTCCAGTGGGTTTCAACGGCGTTGTGAAGATCGGGAAGCGCAAGGCGGAGCGCTTTGGCTTCAACCACCAGGCGCTCGGCCTCCGCGCCGAGAAGTTGGGCCCGCTCCTCTTCGGTGCCGGGCGGGATTTCTCCCATCCGGGTGCCGATCCCCGGCTCCACAACCAGAATCCCATCGGCAATCAAAGCGGCGGTCGCTTTATGGGCGGTATTGGGATTGATCCGCAATTCCTGGCTAAGCGTGCGCACGGAAGGAAACCTCTCCCCTGGTTTTAACAGGCCGGAGATGGCCGCCTTCTTCACCGCATAGACAAGCTGCTCGGTCAGGGGAGCGCCCGGCTGAAAATCCACGCTAAAAGGAAGTGCCACACCATCCCTTTCTTTGCGTACTATTAAGTATAGAACACCTGCTTGTCAATTGATAAAGTGTGAATTAACGCTGCTGGAATTTCGGACAAACCGTTCCCGCTTGCCAAAAGTCTGAAATCCAAGTCTGCTGTTTGAACTCCAGCTATTCCGGCGGAAGTTCAAATCCAAAATAATCCCGCGCGTTGGCAAAGCAGATCTCCTCCACCATCTTGCCGATGAGGGCCATGTCGGCGGGCAGCTCGCCCGAGACGAGACCCTGGCCGAGCAGGTTGCAGAGAACACGCCGGAAATATTCGTGCCGCGGAAACGAAAGAAAACTGCGCGAATCGGTCACCATCCCCACGAAACGGCGCAGCAGCCCAAGATTGGAAAGCGCGTTGAGTTGCCACTCAATGCCCTCTTTTTGATCGAGAAACCACCAGCCGCTGCCAAGCTGCGCCTTGCCGGGGATGACACCGTCCTGGAAGCTGCCAAGAACCGAAGCGAAGGCATAATTATCGGCGGGATTAAGATTATAGAGAATGACGCGGGGCAGTTCGCCCGTGCCATCGAGCGCGTCGAGATAGTGGACAAGCGCGGTTATTTGCGGAAAATCGCCGGTGGCATCGTAACCGGTGTCGGGTCCCAAGGCGGCGAGCATGCGACGATTGTTATTGCGCAGGGCGCCGAGATGAAGCTGCAGAGCCCAGCCCCGGGCCGCGTTCCAGCGTCCAAATTCGAGCATCAGAAAGGAAGCGTAGGCGGAACAATCTTCCGGCGTGGAGGCGTTCCCCGCCCGCGTTGCGCTGAAGATTTGGCTGGCCTGCGCGTGGGAGCAAGGTGAGGCGAAACACGTTTCGAGCCCGTGGTCCGAGGCCCGGCATCCGGCGGCATGAAATTCGTCGTGGCGCTTTTTCAGGGCGGAGAGTAAATCGTCAAAAGTTTGAATGGGACCGCCGGTTACCTGTTCCAGCCGCTCTCTCCAGGCATTGAAGGCGGCGGGTTGCTGAATACGCAGCGCTTTATCCGGACGGAAGGTGGGATAGACGCGGGTCTTGAGCTTGCTCTTCCGGATCGCGTGATGGTGATCGAGCGAATCGGCCGGATCGTCTGTCGTGCATAAAATGCGGACATGATGGCGTTCCAGAATGTCGTAAATGCGCAGGCTGGGCAAATGCGCATTGGCCTCGCGCCAAATCCGATCCGCGGAACTCGCATCCAGAAGATCCTCAATTCCGAAGTAGCGTACCAGTTCCAGGTGGGTCCAATGATAGAGTGGATTACGCAAGGTGTAGGGCACCGTCGCCGCCCAGGCCTTGAATTTCTCTTCGGGCGAAGCATCGCCGGTAATAAAACGTTCAGTTACCCCATTGGCGCGCATAGCCCGCCACTTGTAGTGATCGCCCGCAAGCCAAACTTCGGCCAGATCGCCAAACTGGTAGTTGGAGGCAATTTGTCCGGGCGAAAGATGATTATGATAGTCAATAATCGGCTGGGATGCCGCGTGGTGATGATAAAGTTCCCGGGCGGGCTCGTTATCAAGGAGGAAGTCCAGATGAATGAATGATTTCATGAAAATAGTGCTTTTGCTTGTCAAAAGGTGTCCAAAAAATAGCCTGGCGTCACGCCGAAAGGACTTTTTGCCTGCGATTTGGGCAGGAAGCGAAAAGCTCAGCAAAGATTAAGTAGACATTTCTTTTTTTTGACTATAATTTGCGGGCGAATGTGACACTTTTTCCCGAAAGGGGGAGCGCATGGGTGAGGACCCCGTAGCCCAGGTGGCCGACAAGCCGTTCACAACAACTTGTTCGAATTGCAGGAATGTAATCGATGTCACCGGCTTTGAGCCCGGTGTCGGCATCACGTGTCCCTACTGCAATTACGAATTTCTCCTCACCCGCCTGTTTGGAAATTTTCTGCTGGAGCGCCAATTGGGCGCCGGCACCATGGGGTCAGTCTATCTGGCCAAAGACTTGACCTTGAACCGCGTGGTCGCGGTTAAAGTTTTGAAGCGCGAGTTCGGTTCGGATAAAAAGTTCATGACCACTTTTACCCGCGTGGCGCAACTCTCCGCTTCGCTGAATCACCCAAACATCGTGCACGTTTACACGTTCGGCGAGTACGAGGGTAGCCACTATTTGGTGATCGAATACATTTCCGGCGGTTCGCTCAATGAGAAAATTACGCAACGTGGAGGTCGCATCGCGGAATTTGAAGCCATTGAAATCGGTCTGGCGGTATCGCGTGTGCTGGAGGCCGCTTTGCAGCGGGGGTTGATTCACCGGGACATTAAACCTGGCAATATCCTCTTTACCAATAATACGCCCAAAGTGGCCGATTTCGGCCTTTCCCTCTGCCTGAAAACCATTGAGTACGCTGATCCCGAGATTCCCTACTATGTTTCTCCCGAAATTTTGGAACGTCAGTCCGAAGATTTTCGCAGTGACATGTACAGCCTGATGGCAACACTTTACCATGCCATCTCGGGCCGCACTCCCTACGAGGGAGACAATCGGAACGCTGTTGCAACCAAGCACCTCAGCTCCAAGGCGCCCCCCTTGAAGACCGTTGTCCCGGAAATTTCGGACAAGATGAGCTTTATTGTCAGCAAGGGACTCTCCCGTTATCCGGAAGACCGCTTCGAATCTTACAAGGCTCTCATTGAAGAACTCGAAGAGGCCAAGCGCGCCTTCACGGAACCCAATTTTCAAAGCCAGCCACTTCCGAATGTCGTGCTTCCCGAGCCTGAGGAGGAGAAACCAAAGTTCAATGTGGGCCTGATCGTCGGCTTGGCGGCGGTGTTGGTGATTTTACTCGGGCTTTTTATTTGGAAGGAAACATCCGGCAATGCGCCCGCCCGGGCGCCCGTTACTTCGGCGGGAACCTTCCCGCCGGTCAATTCCACTCCTTCGGCCGTCAACAACCCTACACCGGCTGCTGCACCCGTGGTTAATAATACCCCTCAACCAACTCCAACGCCTATTTATACTCCTCCACCGGCTCCGGTTCCCGTTCCCATGCCACCCGCCGTACAAGAGCAGCCCTCGGTTCCCGGAGGATATTCTGAGATTATTTCAAAAAGCAGTGGACTCTACGTCACTGTCAAAGATGACAATCAGGGTGACAATGCCATGATCGTTCAATCAGCCGACCCTTCTCGTAGCGGCCAATGGCAGTTTGTTCAACTTCCAAGTGGAAATTATGAAATCTTGAATGCCAGTAGCGACAAATCCATGGCGATACAGCATGCCCAAAAAACTCCACAAGCCCAGTTAATCCAATATAGATTCGACACCAGACCCAGCAAAACGTATCGCAATGATGAATGGATCGTCGAATCTACCACTGGCGGCAATTATAAGTTTACCAATGTCAACAGCAACATGGTCCTTGCGGTAAGTGATAATTCCCAAGGAACCGTCCTGGAGCAAGATCCCTGGACGGGAGCAGACAACCAACAATTCAGGATTGCCGGCACCCTCCCGTCAGGTGCAAGCGCGGCAGGAAGCAGTTCTCCCGCTCCTGCGGAAACAGCGGTTGCAACGCCCGGACCGGCCGATCTCAATTACGCCGGATATTCTCAGATTATTTCGAAAAGCAGCGGGTTATCTGTCATAGTAGAGGATGCCTCCACGTCAAAAGGCGGAACTATTGTCCAGGGGACGGGAGGTGGAACAAGCCCTGAGGATCAGTGGCAATTTATTCCTCTCGGTAATGGCCATTACCAAATCAAGAACCGTAATAGCAACATGGTCATGCATGTGTGGAAAGATTTGACCGACCCTGGAAACAAAATCGTCCAATGGTCCAAGGTCGCGCACATTTTGCCAAGAGAGTTCAGTGATGAATGGAACATTGAACTCGTAAGTAACGGTTATTACAAAATTACCAACGTCTACACGACGTTGGCGCTCGAAATAAAGAGCAATTCCAAGTCTGAGGGAGCCCGCCTGGATCAGGCACCATGGACGGGAAAAAGCAACCAACTCTTCAAAATCGTCAATCTTCAAAATACGCAGTGATTACATAACCGTGTGAGAGTGGAGAATAGAATTTTTTGGAAACCGTCCCGGTCCGTTGAAAACTTAGGAGCAAATTTCTTTTTTGAGAGAAATAATACATTTAATTAATAAATCTATTTATTCATTTTACACTAAATTGCACTGATGATTAGAGTATTTGCATTTTGAACATAAATGTGACACTTTTGCCTCATGAAAGAGCCTATAGCTGCTGATCCTGGAGCCGAGATGGCGGACAAGCCCTTCACGACAACTTGTTCGAATTGCAAAAATGTAATCGATGTTACCGGCTTTGAGCCCGGTGTAGGCATTACGTGTCCCTATTGTAGCCACGAATTTCTCCTTACCCGCCATTTCGGCAATTTCCTGCTGGAGCGTCATTTGGGCACCGGCACCATGGGGTCGGTTTATCTGGCCAAAGACCTGACATTGCACCGCGTAGTCGCGGTCAAAGTTTTGAAGCGCGAGTTTGCTTCGAATAAAAAGTTCATGACCACTTTTACCCGCGTAGCGCAACTCTCGGCTTCGCTGAATCACCCGAACATCGTGCACGTTTACACGTTCGGCGAGTACGAGGGTAGCCACTATTTGGTGATCGAATACATTTCCGGCGGTTCACTCGAAGAAAAAATGACGCAACGGGGCGGTCGCATCCCGGAATTGGAAGCTATTGAAATCGGTCTGGCGGTATCTCGCGTGCTGGAGGCCGCTTTGCAGCGGGGGTTGATTCACCGGGACATTAAACCCGGCAATATCCTCTTTACCAATAATACGCCCAAAGTGGTCGATTTCGGCCTTTCCCTGTGCCTGAAGACCATTGAGTACGCTGACCCCGCGATTCCCCACTATGTTTCTCCCGAAATTCTGGATCATCAGCCAGAAGATTTCCGGAGCGACATGTACAGCCTGGCGGCGACACTTTACCATGCCATGGCGGGTCGCCCTCCTTATGAGGGAGATAATCGGAATGCCGTTGCGACCAAGCACCTCAACGGCAAAGTGGCCCCCTTGAAGACCGTGGTCCCGGAAATCTCGGATAAAATGAACTTTATCATAAACAAGGGGCTCTCCCGTTATCCGGAAGACCGCTTCGAATCCTACAAGGCTCTCATTGAAGAACTCGAAGCCGCCAAACGCGCCTTCACGGAACCCAGCTTTCAAAGTCAGCCTCCGCCAAATGTCGTGCTTCCCGAACCCGAGGAGGAGAAACCCAAATTCAATGTGGGGCTGATCGCCGGTTTGGCGGCGGTGTTGGTGATTTTACTCGGACTTTTTATTTGGAAGGAAACGTCCGGCAATGCCCCGGCCCCGGCTTCTGTTACTTCGGCGGAAACCACCCCAATCAATCCAACTCCGTCGCTAGCCACGACTGTTACTCCTGCTCCTGCTGCCGTAGTTAATAATGTCCCTCAACCCACCCCGGCTTATACCCCTCAGCCAGTGCCAATCCCGCCGGCTCCCACGCCGTCCACGGAGCAACAACCAACCTCGGTCGCCCAGGGATATTCCGAGATTGTTTCAAAGAGCTCTGGTCTGTATGTCACGGTCGAGGATAGCCACAAGAGCAACAACGCGAATATCATTCAATTCCACAATCCCAAAAACAGTGGCGGGTGGCAGATCATCTCTCTCCCCGATGGACATTACGAAATCTTGAATGACAATAGCGGCAAAGCCATGGTCGTGGGCCATGCCGCCCTCGCTCCGGGATCTCCCGTGTTGCAATATGCCTTTAATGACCAACCTGATAAATTGCACAAGAACGATGAATGGGTAATAGAGCCGATCAACGCCGGTTATTACCGCTTCACCAATGTTGAAAGCAACCTGGTTCTCGCGGTGAAAGATACCACCGAAGGCAGCGTTCTTGAGCAAGATCCATGGACGGGAGCGGACAACCAGCAATTCAGCATTGTGGGCACGCCTCTGGTTGCCACACCCGCGTCCGCGCCACCCACCATGCAGCCCCTGCCGTCCAATGGCGCGTCTCCTCAGCCAGCGGTAGCGGTCGCTTCCGCTACAAAATTCACCCCTCTTCCCACGACCGACCTTAACTATAACGGCTTTTCACAAATTATCGCAAAAAGCAGCGGCCTGTGTGTCATTACCGAGAACGCCTCCACATCAAAGGCGGCGCTTATGGTACAAGGGCCCGGGGGGGGGCCAAATTATGAAGATCAGTGGCAGTTCACCCTTCTCGATCATGGACATTATAAGATAACAAATCGCAACAGCCGGATGGTCATGTGCGTATGGAGAAATCAGACCGATCCCGGCGCAAAAATCAACCAATGGCCCTTTACCAAACATATCATTCCGCGGGAATTCAGCGACGAATGGAATATCGAGCCCACAGGTGATGGCTACTACAAATTGCTTAATGTCTATTCGACCCTGGCGCTCGAAGTAATGAATAATTCTCAAACGGCGGGAGACCGCCTCGACCAAGCGCCTTGGACCGGAAGTGACAACCAGAAATTTAGAATTGTCAATTTGCAGGAATCTCCGCAATAAAGGGAGAAATACAGGTGGTATTCGGCTGATCACTGGTTTGGTTTTTACCCAAACCCAAATTCACCGATGATTGCCACAATTGCATTTTGAACAGAAGTATGGCACTTTTGAACCGATGGAAGAGCCGATAGCCGATAATCCGGTGGCTGAAAAAACAGTCACCGCCGTTTGTTCCAGTTGCCGGAATACCATTGATGTCACCGGCTTCGAGCCCGGAGTGGGCATTACCTGTCCCTACTGCAGCCACGAATTTCTTCTTACCCGCCAATTTGGCAACTTTTTGCTGGAACGCCAGCTGGGCAGCGGCGGCATGGGCGCGGTTTATCTGGCCAAAGACATAACGCTCAACCGCGTGGTCGCAGTGAAAGTTTTGAAGCGGGAATTGGTCACCGACAAAAAATTTCTGGCCACTTTTTTGCGGGAAGCGCAAATCACGGCTTCGCTCAATCATCCCAATATCGTGCACGTTTACACGTTCGGCGAGCACGAGGGCGTCCATTACTTGGTCATCGAGTATGTTTCCGGCGGTTCGCTCGACGACAAAATCACGCAACGGGGCCGGATCACTGAGCTTGAGGGAATTGAAGTCGGACTCGCCGTGGCCCGTGTTCTGGAAGCCGCCTTACAGCGGGGACTGATCCACCGGGACATCAAACCCGGCAATATCCTTTTTTCGAACAATACGCCCAAAGTGGTCGACTTCGGTCTCTCGCTCTCTTTTGAGACGATGGGCCAGTTTGACGGCGAGATCTGGGGCACTCCCTATTATGTTCCTCCCGAAAAATTGGATCATCAGCCGGAAGATTTTCGCAGCGACATGTATAGCCTAGCGGCGACGCTTTACCACGCCATCTCGGGCCATCCTCCCTACGAAGGCGAGGATCCGAATGCCGTGGCCATCAAGCACCTTAGCGGCAAGGTGGCCCCGTTGAAGAGCGTTGCCCCCGATGTCTCGGACAAAACGAATTACATCGTGGGCAAGGCAATGGCCCGTTATCCGGAAGACCGCTTCGAGTCCTATGCCTCCTTGATCGAGCACCTGGAAGATGCTAAGAAAGCTCTCACCGATCCCAATTACCAAACCCAGCATCTTCGTAACGGTCCCAACAATTATCAAACCCAGCAGCTTCGCGCTCCCAATCTTCAAACCCAGCCATTCCGAAACGTCGGAGTTTCCCAACCGGAACGCAAATCCAACAATTATAATCAATGGATCATTATCGGGTTGGTGGCCGCCGTGGTGCTTTTAGTCGGATTTTTTGTTTGGAATTCCATGTCCCAAAAGAGTGCGCCGGCCCCGCAAGTGACTAACGCACAGCCTCAACCTCAGCCCCAGCCTGTCCCGCCAAATACCCAGGTGATCATCCCAACGCCCCAACCACAACAATATATTCCAGCTCCGCCGCCTCCGGCGCCGCAGCAGCACCTGCCTTTCCCGCAAAGCCTCAATCTTGATGGCTATTCCCAGATTATTTCCAAAAGCAGCGGAATGCTCATGGCGGTACAGAACGACGACGAGGGCAATAATGCGAATATCGTTCAAACCACCGACCCGGACTCGACAGATGAATGGCAAATTTCCCTCCTGAACAACGGGCATTACAAAATATTGAATCGCGTCAGCGGAAAAGCCCTCGCGGTGGCCTATATCGGATCGGGTGTCTGGCAACATGACTTCAATACCAATCCAGCCAAAACGAGCGCCAACGATGAGTGGATCATCGAACCCACCGGCCCCGACTATTGCCGGTTCATGAATGCCCAAACTGGCTTGGCTCTGGAGGTCAAAGACAACTCCACAGCCAAGGGAGCCGTCCTCGACCAGGCGGCATGGACGGGAAAAGACAACCAGTTGTTCAAGGTCAACGGCGTAACCGTCGCGGTCATTACTCCTCCTCCTTCTCCCCAGCCCCAGCCATCCGCTATAACTCCCCTTTCCCAACCCCCGGCGCCCGTTGCCGAGGAGCAGCAGGCTTCGCCTTCTCACAAGAAAACTAAGACATCCCCGTCCGCCACTAACACGACGCCATCTCCCCACGCGATGCAACCTGGCCAAGGAACGGTAGCTATTAATTATCCGCCCGCTACCACCCAATTCCCGGGATACTACCAGATTATTTCGAAAGGCAGTGGACTGGCTATCACCGTGGAAGGCGCCTCCAGGAACAAACATGCGAATATTATCCAATCGGATCCGGACGCCAGCGCCGCGTGGCAAATCGTTCTCTTGCCTAACGGGCGTTACAAACTGGTGAATCGCAACAGCAGCGAAGTCATAGCCGTGCAGCATGGCATGACCACAGCCGGGACCCAGGTGTGGCAGTCTGAATTTGACTCCAAGCCCAACAAAACTTTCCGCAACGATGAATGGGTGATCCTGCCAACCACAGCCGATTATTACCGGCTGATGAATGTCAACAGCGATATGGCGCTCGAGGCCAAAGATAACTCCAAGGAAACCATCCTTGAGCAAGATCCATGGACAGGAGCAGACAATCAGCAGTTCAAGTTCGTCCCAACGCAGTAGACTCTGGGAACTCTCCGAAAAGCGGGAGTCGGTAACCTTGCCTTATCCCGGCAGCGCTTCCTGGCCTTTGGCGGTGTCTTTGACTTTCCAGCCCAGCGCTTCGATCTTCTTCCGAAGTTCGTCGCTCAGGGAAAAATTCTTCGTTTGGCGCGCCTCGGCACGCTGATCGAGCAGAGCCTGGACTTCGGCGGGAATGGAGATCACGGCGCCGCCTAAACCGAGAATGGCGTCGAATGCGGCCCAAGCCTGATTGTAAGCATAGGCTTGGGCCGGGGTAAGCTGGCCAGCATCAAAAGATTTATTGGCGGCGCGAATCCAAATAAACAGATGCCCGAGAAGATCCGCCACATTGAGATTATCGGCGATGATAGCATCTATTGTCTGTGCCAAATTTGGAGAAATCATCTCTTTATCCGAAGCCGTGGCAAGGCCCGCCAATTCCTTGATCCGTTTCCTCCACTCATCGATCCGCGCCAGCGCCGTCCTCGCGTCGTCCATCCCCTGCCAGGTGAAATTGAGATTCTTGGAATAATGCGCGCCGGAAAGCAGAGCGTACCGAAGTTCGCGGCCCGTGTAGCCCCGGGCGAGAACATCGCGCACAGTGTGCATATTGCCGAGCGATTTGGACATTTTCTGGCCGTCAACGAGGAGGTGCTCGACATGAAACCAATGCCGCACGAAAGGCTTGCCGGTGGCAGACTCGCTCTGGGCAATTTCATTTTCGTGATGCGGGAAGCAGAGATCCACACCGCCGCCATGAATGTCGATCTGCGGCCCGAGGTGCTCCATGCTCAGCGCGGAACATTCGATGTGCCAGCCGGGACGGCCCTTGCCCCAGGGCGAATCCCATCCAACCTCGCCATCAGATGGAATCCACTTCTTCCAAAGGACAAAATCACCGGCGCCTTCCTTCTCATACTCATCCTGGTTGACCCGGGCACCCGACATGAGATTACCGAGGTCGAGATGACAGAGGCAACCGTATTTTGGAAACGAAGCAATGCGAAAATAGACCGATCCGTCATCGGAAACATAGGCCGCTTTTTTATCGATCAGCTTTTGGATGAGGTCGCGCATGGACGGAATGGAGCCGGTGGCGTTGGGCGTGCGCTCGGGGATTTCGATATGGAGCGTCTTCATGTCTTCGAGAAAAGCCTCGCGATAGATAGCGGTGAATTCGCGCAGGGGGATATTTTTTTCGCGGGCGCCGCGGATGGTCTTGTCGTCGACATCCGTGAAGTTCATGACATGGTCGGTTTGATAGCCAAAATGCCCCAGGGTACGGCGCAGAAGATCAACGGCGACGTAAGTGCGGAAATTCCCGATATGGCCATGGTCGTAAATGGTCGGCCCGCAGACGTAGAGGCTGACGCGCTGGCCGGCCGGATCGAGCGGAACGAGCGGCTCGACGGCACGGGTGAGCGTGTTAAAGAGGCGCAAGGCGGGGCGGGACATGAACCTATTCCGGCAACGTGACACAAGCGACGGCCATGGCGGCGATACCCTCGCCGCGGCCGGCGAATCCGAGCTTCTCGTTGGTAGTGGCCTTCAGATTAATCCGGGTGGCGGCAAGGCCAACCGCTTCGCCGATGACGGCTTTCATTTTTTCCAGATGGGGCGCGATCTTGGGAGCCTCGGCGATGACCGAAGCGTCGATATTTTCGAGCATCGCCCGGCGCTTTTCTAACAAAAGCCGGATCTCGCGCAGGAAAACGAGACTGCTGACTCCGCGCCACCGTTCGTCGCTGTTCGGGAAATGATGGCCGATATCGCCGGCCCCGAGCGCCCCGAGAATGGCGTCGGCGATGGCGTGGATGAGAACATCCGCGTCCGAATGGCCGTCCAGCCCCTTGCTGTGGGCCAATTCAATGCCGCCGAGGAAAAGCTTGCGCCCCTCCACGAGAGGATGGACGTCGTAACCGATGCCGACACGATTCATAAGAACTAGCTAGCATGCCCTGAAACTAGAACCTATCTCAAAATTAACCAGGCGCCTGCAAAATGGATTTTTGCCTTTTAACGAGGAGGTCCTGCGGATGGCGGAAAAGCTGCGCCAAAAATAGCTACGTGTGCCGTGCGCGGCACCGCGACTTTCTCCTTGTCTTCGACGGCGATTCTGCTTGGATAAGCCCTCCCTGAACCTGGGAGCATCTCTATGTCACAGCATCGCAGTCTCCGTTCCTCCGGTACCATCGTGGCCAAGCGCAACGTTCTCAAACGTTTCGAGCGCGTCGATCTGCTCAAAAAGCGGGGCCAATGGAAGGAAGGCCGGAGTCTGATGAATCTCCCAAAGACGAAGCCGGACGCTTAGAGATTAGCGGCTGTCCGAAAAATGGGCGTGCGTTACACCACCCATTCGATGCGGCCGTCGTCGAGTTTATAGATGCCGCCGACGACATCGATTTTCTTTTCATCGACGTACTGACTAATGATGGGCGTCGCCGTTTTCAGCTTTTGGACGTTCTGCAGGACGTTGTCACGGATCGCGCTCGCCAGCAAGTCGCCTCCTTGCTTTATGGCCGATTGAACAGCGGGACGGATGCTCTCAGCGAGTTGAGGAAGATGTCCCGGAAGAGCAGCTCCATCCACGACGGTTTTAACCGCGGCATCGACCGCCCCACATTTCTCGTGACCCAAGACGACCAGAAGGGGAGTGCCGAGGAATTTGACCGCGTACTCAAAACTGGCGAGGGCATCCCGGTTGAGGAAATTACCGGCCACACGAAGAACGAACAAATCGCCCAGGCCCGTATCGAACACATATTCGGGCGCAACCCGTGAATCGGCGCAACTGAGGATGCCCGCGAAAGGATTCTGCCCCCCGGCGAGAACTTTGCGCTCCGCGATGAAGTCCCGCTGTTGCATTACCCCACTGACATAACGTTTATTGCCGGCGCGAAGCCGTTGCAGCGCCTCTCCGGGTGAAAGAACATTCTGCGGTTTGGGAGTCTCCCCGGCGGCAAAAATCGCGCGTTCGGGCAAGGCCAAGCTGAGGGCAGCGCCCGCAGCTAATTTGAGAAAATTTCGCCGGGAATAACCTGGGGGGTGCCGATGGGAGGGATTTCCGCAAATTGCGCACATAACGAAAAGGAGAGAAGTGCTTATATTAACCTGGCCTAGTCCAGCGGACCAAGTTCAATTTAAGTTATCGCGATGATGGTGGTTGCATTAATTTGAAATCAATCCCCTGCGACGTGGCCGTGAGTGTATTTGTAAAGGCTGGAAGGAACGACGACCCGACAGCTCTTACTACCCACAGTTATTTCGATCTGGCCCCAGCAGCGCACGTCGCCCCCGATGCGACTAAGCAGAAACACGTCTCTCGGCTGTGAATCGGCATCCGAATCGGGAGGACGTTCGATTCTGGTCACGCTACTGATCCCGATTCCGTCTCCATGAAGGTCCAGCACTCGCAGCGTGGCTTGCAGCGTATCACCCCAGCAATGAAGTACAGCCTCGCTTTGACCATTACTCAAATTGGATTGCCCCAAAGAGAGATTCCAGACGTTGTGAATTTTATCCAAATCATATTGCACCCCCGCCCAATGTATCACGTGATCGTGGCTGGTCAGGTGCTTCATGGCTGGAATTATCTTGGGCGGACCTCCTGGGACGGGAGGAGGCAGCGGGTCTTGTGGATTTCGGTCCAATCCGTAAGGAATTTCGAGCCAATAGCGTTCCGTGCCCATGGAGACTTCGATCCAGCTTGCTTCCAAAGTGTTTGGCCCCCAGGGAAAGAATGTCACCACCATATTACCGACCGGCGGCTGGCCCGGAACGGATACAGTACTGATACTCATGGGTGCGTTGAGTAATTGTTTCCCTTCCGGAGTCAAATCGACCACTTCTCCGTTTTCCCGGTACAATCGCGCGGTAAAGTGAGTCGGTTTGGACATATCGAGGGAGAGGCCCTCAATCTGGAGGTAAAGTCCTTGTTCGCCATTGTTGGGCCAAAGACTGAAAAAAGGAATTTTGGGCGTCCAACCATAGTCAATAACGCGCCATGGCGTAGCCACCGTGGAGGAAGCTTCGTTGGCCGGGGCGGGAGCGAAAGACGCAAACCCAGTCAACGCGAGGCAGAGGAAGGCTTTGCGTTTCATGTTGGGCGTTACCTTGGCTGTCACTACTCTATCGCTTCATCCGACGGAAAAGAATTGTCATGCAATCGTAGTCACCGTTGGAATTAATTTCAAATGAGGATATGGCATCCGCGAGGCGCGGATTGCTTTTTGGCGCGGTTTAGGCCAATGGTGAACTGTGCGTTTGAATCAATTTCTTGCCCGGGCTGGTTTCGGCTCGCGGCGCGCTTGTGAAGGATTGATCCGGGAGGGCGCCGTGACAATCAATGGCCACCGGCTCCGGGAGCTGGCGACGCGGGTTGGCCCGGAGGACCGCGTCCTGGTTCACGGCAAACCGGTGAAGATGCCGCAGCCCATCGTGGCCATCCTGCACAAGCCACCGGGCTACGTTTGCACGGCGCCCGGCGCGGCGGCGGAACGGACCATCTACGATTTGCTTCCGTCCGGCTGGCCCCGGGTGGTTTACGTGGGAAGGCTCGATAAGGATTCCGAGGGACTGCTCGTGATGACGAATGACGGAAATCTGGCCCAGCGACTGACCCACCCCTCCGGCAAACTGCCTAAGACTTATATCGTCACGCTCGACCGGGAATTTGATTTTGCTTTCGTCCCGAAAATGAAGAAAGGTTTTCCTATTGAAGAAGGTTACGCCAGGATGGAAGATGTTTTCCGGACGGGGCCGCGGACGCTCAAGGTTAT
This sequence comes from Methylacidiphilales bacterium, assembly GCA_035508775.1. Classification (GTDB taxonomy): domain Bacteria; phylum Verrucomicrobiota; class Verrucomicrobiia; order Methylacidiphilales; family UBA1321; genus JABDGH01. The sequence continues at coordinate 17,708 of DATJMI010000153.1, read as the reverse complement.
CCTGACACAGGGATTAAAACGGCAAATCCGGCAGATGTTTTCGAAATTCGGCTACGAAGTGAAACGGCTGGTGCGGGTCCAGATTGGCTCGCTGCCGCTCGGCACGTTGCCAGCAGGTCAGCACCGGGTGCTGACCCGGGAAGAAGTACGGCGTCATTTTCCAGCCGGCGCAATGGACAAAAAACAGAAAAAAACAGGGGAGTTGGCTCATGGCTAAATCGAAAGCGCTTTGGGGCGGCAGGTTCAAATCGGGCGCGGCACGGCGGCTGCGCGATTACACCGAATCGGTCTCGTTTGACTGGAAACTTTACCGGCACGACATCGCAGGAAGCATCGCTCACGCGACCATGCTGGCGCGGATCGGTGTGCTCAACCGGCCGGAATTGGCCCAGATTGTCAAGGGACTGGAGGAAATTCGGGACGAGATCAGCGCGGGCAAATTCAAATGGAATCTCGACCGGGAAGATGTCCACATGAACATTGAGGCGGCTTTGACCGAGCGCTATCCCGCCGGGGCCAAGCTTCATACGGGCCGGAGCCGGAACGATCAGGTGGCGACCGCCATGCGATTGTGGCTGCGGGACGAAATCGCGCGAAACCGGGAGGCGATTGCCTCTTTGCAAGGCGCCTTGGTAGCCTGGGCCGCGCGCGTTGGCGGCCTGGTCATCCCCGGTTATACGCATTTACAGCGGGCGCAGCCGGTGTTGCTGGCGCACCATCTTCTGGCTTACGCCGAGATGTTGGAGCGGGATTTCGGGCGGCTGGGTGACGCGGCGAAAAGGGCCGATGTCCTGCCGCTGGGATCGGGGGCCATCGCGGGGAGCACGTTGCCGCTCGACCGGAAATTGGTGGCCCGGTTGCTCGGCTTCTCGCGGATTTCGGATAATTCGATGGACGCGGTGAGCGACCGCGATTTCGTCATCGAATACAACGCGGCGGCGGCGGTGCTGGCGGTGCATCTCTCCCGGCTGGCCGAGGATCTTATTCTCTGGTCAAGCGCGGAATTTCATTTTATCCGGATTGGCGATGCCTACACCACGGGATCGAGCTTGATGCCGCAAAAAAAGAATCCCGACATTGCGGAATTGGCGAGGGGAAAATCGGCGCGGGTGATCGGTAATCTGGTGGCGTCGCTGACGCTGCTCAAGGGCCTGCCGATGACTTACAATCGCGATTTGCAGGAGGACAAGGAGCGGCTTTTCGACACGGCGGAGACGGTGCAGGCGACGTTGCTGGTCTTTGCCGAAATGCTGGAGCACATCGAGGTGGACGAGGCATCGTGTCAACAAGCGGCATCCGATCCGCTTTTACTGGCGACCGATTTGGCCGACTGGCTGGTGCGCCGGGACGTGCCCTTTCGCGAGGCGCATCACTTGGTGGGTAAAGGAGTACAAATCGCCGAACAGCGAAAGATTCCGATTACACAATTGGACTTGTCCGATTGGAAGAAAATCAGCCCGGTCTTTGATTCGAGTGTGATGAGGGTTTTTTCCACCGAAAAGGCACTCCGGACAAGAAAGGCCATCGGCTCGCCCAACCCCAAATTGGTGAAGGCGCAACTGGCGCGATGGAAAAAAAATTTAGCCGGGCGGAAGAAAATCTGAACTATTCGGTATACGACAGACGTCTCAAAAGAGAGGCAAAGTTGGCGGACTTCGTCCTTTGTCTGACGAAAATCCGGGTTACCGGGTCCGAGTATGGCTCTATTTGCAAATGTTCCGAAAGGCTGCGTTGATTTGTTGCCCTCCAGCGTAATTGCGACCTTGCGTTTTTGAGAAAGCGCTGACAGTTTTGACCCCCATGTTTCCAGGCAAAGAGAGGCTAGTTATCAAAGGCGTTGCCGTCTGCATCGGGATAGGGACATTTGTTTGCCTAGCCATGGGAGCTCATGCGATCGATCCAGCCTCGCCACCTTCCGCGTCCGCTCCAGATACCAAGCCACCAACCGCGCCGTGGACTTATCCGGTCATTACGCCGGAGGCTTCGTTGTCTGCGCGGAGCATCAGCTCTTTGCGCCATTACGAAACGCCCGCCGGCGTGCCCCGGCTGCCGAGTCCAAATCCGTGGTTCACGCTCGATCCCTATCAGGGGACGATTACGCGACAGCAATTCGAACAAAAGTTGCGTACGCTTTACGATCCGTTCTCGGTTTTCTCGGCCTATTATCAAATCACCGATTCCCAAGTGGAGATCTATCCGTCGGTAAAAGAGCGGCGGTATCCGCAATTTGTGCTGCAATTCGCGCCACCGAATCAGCCGCAGCCGCCCATGCGCTGGTTCCGCACGCCCGCAGAGTTTCGAGCCGAATCGCATCCGGCGGATAAACCGCTAAACGGATTGCGGGTGGCGATCGATCCCGGGCATATTGGGGGACCCTGGGCGCAGATGGAGGAACGAAGCACCCGTTATCATGGCAGCGCGCCGGTGCAGGAGGGTGACCTCAATCTCATTACGGCGCGTCTATTAAGACAAGAACTGACCAATCTCGGCGCGACCGTGTTCATGGTGCGGGATTCGACCGAACCGGTAACTCCCTATCGCCCCGAAGACATGATCCCAGCGGCGCGCGATCTGCTGATGGCGCATTCTTCGCATTCAACGAATTTGCGGGCATTGCCGCAGGACAAACTTAATCTTCTTTTCGGGCAGAGACTAATGGAATTGGCGGAATTCCTATTTTATCGCTGTTCGGAGATTGTGGAGCGAGGCAACCGCATTCGAAATAATTTCGTGCCGGATATCACCATAACGCTCTATATCGACGCGACGCCGGGAAGCGGGCGTGGACGGCTGACCGTTGCGAACTCTAACATCTTTTTCGTTCATGGCAGCTATACGAGATCGGAGATGGCGGATCCGGAGATGCGCACACGTTGTCTCTACAAGATGTTAGAGGGGAGTTCAGATATTGAAGCAGAGGTCGCCAGCGATATTGCCAGCGTCTTTCAGGAGGTAACAGGGCTTGGGCCAGTTAAATATGGGGATTCGAGTACAACCCGGCAGGTTATTCCGAATAATCTCTACGTCGTGGCGCGCAATCTAGCGGCCAATCGCGAATATGATGGGCCGGTGGTCTGCACCGAACCTTATTTTATGAATAACCAAATCGTTTACCGGCGGCTTCTGGCGGGGGACTATGACGGAGTGCGCAATTTTGACGGGAAGAATTACCGGAGCATCTTCCGGGAGTACGCCGATTGTGTGACTAAGGGGTTATTGAAGGCGTATACGAGTACGCCCGTGATTGCCGGGACGACGCCCAATCCGCCGGTGACGAGGCAAAGCAAATAAATCGTACCGTTTTCGAAAAATCAGGTCTCTAAAGAAATTAATTTTACCGAACAGCACTTTCCACTGTTGCTTCCGTAAAAAGACGGCTAATTTCGGTCTGTGCGCACACGAGTGTACGCATGCAAAGATCTATATGCCGCTGGAACTTTCGGATTTAGTCCCTGGAACACACTTAGGCCATTACGTCATTACCGACAATATTGCCCAGGGCGGGATGGGAACTGTCTTTAAAGCTCTGGAGCCGGCGTTGGAACGCTACGTTGCCATCAAAGTACTGCGTCCCGAGTACGCGACCAATCCGAAGTATGTACAGTATTTCCAAGAGGAGGCGCGCGCGGTGGCGGCGCTGCGGCACCCGAACATCATTCCGATTTTTTTCATTGGCCAGGAAGGCAACGTCGTTTTCTTCAGCATGGCTTATATCGAGGGCGAAACGTTTGACGATTGGATCGATACCAAGAGATGGTTCAATGAAGAACAGGCCAAGTGGTTTCTGAGCCATGCCGTCGCGGCGCTCCATTCCGCGCACAAGGCGAATATCGTGCACCTCGACATCAAGCCGGCCAATTTTCTGGTCGACCGCGCCAACAACATCATGCTGACCGATTTCGGGCTGGCGCAAAAAATCGTTAAAGACGCGGGGGATATGGAACGCGAGGCTTTCGGAACACCGGCGTACGTTTCGCCGGAGCAGATCACCCGAAGCCCCACTGACCAGCGCACCGATATCTATTCGCTGGGCGCCACTCTCTTTCACATGATGACCGGCAAGGCGCCGTTCAACGGCACCAGCGTGGAGGATATCGTCTGGGGGCACCTCGAAAAGCCATTCCCGATTGAAATCGCGCGCGAGGCGAACCTCCCGACCGGCTGGATTCATTTGCTGAAAAAGATGATGGAGCGCTCGCCCGAAGACCGCTTCGCCAATTATCGCGAGTTGCGCACGGCACTGGAGAATGTGCATTCTTTCCGCTACGAAACTTTACCGCTGGAGGCGCCGCGCGCGCCAAAGCCGGTCTCGATTCCCCGTTCGGGCGGCAATACGCAGACGATCCACGGGCTGTTGGCCAGGACCAAGTCACAATGGGAAACGGCGGTGACAAAGACGGGGGGACTGTCGTCAATCCATATCACGCGGGAACAGATCGACGAGGCGATAAAAAATTTGCCGGAGCCGCTTAAAGTCACCTCGATGGCAAACACTTTGCGCGATCTTTGCAAATCCCGCGTGGAAGACACGGAATCGTTGATGGAGGTGATGGAAAGGGTACCAGGCTACGAGGCCGCAGTGCGGTCTCTGGTCGATTTCATGATCAATGCTCGGGATGAATCGGAAAGCGCGGCTGGTTGGCCGGCCGAAGAGGTGCTGGAAACGCTGGGAGTGGAGCGGGCGAGCAAACTGGCGCTGACATTTTTTGCTTTGAATTATGAATTCCATCAATCGACTCATTTCGACTGGATGCCTCTGTGGCGTCACCAAATTTCGGTTGGAATCGTCATCGATTTTATCTACGACGCCCTGAGCCTGAAGCGCACCGGGTTTGAGTACGCGACGGGTTTGAGCCACGACATCGGCAAACTCATCATGGCGGAATTGTTCCCCTACGCCTATTTCACCGCCATCAACCAGTCGCTTCAGGAAGAGCAGCCGCTGATCGTGTGCGAAAAGGTCATGTTCAGCACCGATCACGCGGAAATCGGCTCCAATTGGCTAAAAGATCAGGGCTTGCCGCATGCTTTGGTGGAAGCGGTGGCGCTGCATGAAAAGCCGGAAAGGATACCTCCCCGACTGCTGCTCGGCCATGCTCTGGTGTCGGCCAACCATCTGGTCAAACAAATCGGCATCGGGTACAGCGGCAATTGCCTGCTCGATGCGCGGCCGTGGGAAGAATTACCGTCGACGGGCGCGCTCTGGGAGGCGCGGGGAAATAAAGACTATGTGTACGACGATTTCGCCAACGACATTTTGGATCAATTTCAAAATTTTCCCGATTTGGTGTGATTTTTCGGGGGAGGGCCTTGGAGAATTCTCTCTGTTACCCTACCCGCAATATAGAGATCAAGATTGTTGAATCTGCGCACGGAGAACCTTGTAATCGGTTTTGCCTGTTCCAAGCAGTGGAAGCTGGCTGAGACGGCGAACTTCATCGAGACGCATGATTCCGCGAAAACCAGCTTTGGCCAGAAGCCCATTGGCCTCGGCGAGAGTGATGATGGCGGTGGTGAAAAGGACTATTTTGTGTCCGTCTGGCGTCTCGATTCCTTCCACGGCGACCTGCGGGCCATTTTCTCCCGGCGGCCAGGCGGCCGTGAGCGGTTCTTCGAGCGCCGGCAGCGAAATCATTTCACCCCCGGCCTTGATGAAACGCTTGAGACGTCCGGCGAAATGAATGAACCCATCGCCGTCAACGCTGGCTAAATCGCCCGTGACGTACCAACGCTTGCCGCCGTGTTCATGAAAAGGGCTGGGGCCGCCATAATGCAAATATCCGGGGAAAACGGTGATGCCGTGAACGAGAAGAAGTCCGCGCTGGCCGGATGGAAGCGGTTGCATCGAATCGGGATCGACCACCAGCACCTCGACCCCATTCAACGGCTGGCCGATGGTGCCGGGCCGCAGATCACCGGGACGGGAGACGGAGACAACGGGAGAACACTCGGTAATGCCGTAGCCCTCGGTGAGAATGGCGCGGGGCACAACCTGTTTCGCCAGGGTAAAGAGAGCGTCCGGGCATTTTTCTGCTCCAGTGACGGCTAGGCGGAGTGAATCGAGCTCGCCCGGCTTGGCAGCTTTGAGGATGTAGCCGAAGAATGCCGGAGTGGTAAGAAGCAAGGTTGGACGATAGGCGGCGATTTTGCGGACTAACGCGGGAGCATCGGTGGGATCGGCATGATGGACGACACGGACGCCGCCCACCAGAGGCAAAACGATGACTCCGCTGAGCCCGAAGCTATGGAAAGGTGGCAAAAAACCGAGGAGAATATCGCCGCGCTTAAAGCCGAGCGCGGAAGCGCCGGCCTGGACGTCGGCAAGAATATTGCGGTGAGTAAGAGGGACGGCTTTGGGAGCTTTTTCCGATCCGGAGGTGAAGAGAACGACGGCAGTTTCAGAAGGATCGGGCCGGGGCAGAGACGCCAGGATGGCACCGGGCCCAAAGCGGACCGCCAGGAGCGTGCCGAGGGCTTCCCACCGGCCGATTTCGCGGCGGAGATCTTCCAGGTAGACATACTCGGCGCCTTCAATCCTAACGCCAAGGCGATCTACAAATTTGCGCGAAGTGATGACGCGTTGAATGCCCATGACCTGTGTGGCGTGGTTAAGATTAACCGGCCCCGTGGTCCAATTAAGCAGAACGGGAAGCTTGCCCGCCCAAAGAATGGCGTAAAATGTTGAATCGGCGGCGACGGAGGCTGGCAGCATGATTCCCACGGCAGAGCCGGGCAACAGCGCAAAGCCCCGGGACAGAAGCCGTGTTCCGGTGAGAAGGCGCTCATAGGTCACGACACCGGAAAGGTCATCAAACGCGGCGGCTTCGCCGCGATGGGAAAGGGCCTGACGGACAAAGGCCTCGAGGATGGAGGTGGAAGGAACGGCGTAGGGAGCATCAGCCTCCCGGCGGGGCGCATGCCAAATTTTGGGCACGGAAATGGGTGGCGCGGGAGCGGTCTCAACCAGACCATGGGCAAGAGCCCAGAGTTCAGCGACGGTGGTGGCGACTTGTTCGGTGCGAAATCCGAAACGCTGCTCGATGGTCTGGGCAATATCCATGCGGTCGAGACTGTCGAGGCCTAGATTTTCGAGAAGGGTGGCGGGATTTTTTTCGGCTTCCGCCAGCGGACGCTTCAATTTTTCCTCGAGAATGTCGAAAACCGCCTGACGGATCGCGGGTTTGATTTCATCGAGGGGAATGTCACGCGCGGCGGGAATCGGAGGAAATTCATAAGCGCGCGGACCGAACCAAAAATGATAGGGCACGTAGACCGGCTGGGTGGAGAGACCGCGGTTATACCACGATTCAAGAAAGGGATTAAGAACTTCGCGGCTAAAACCGGGCAGCGCCTTGGGCTCGACAACCTCGAGGGTGATTTCGATGCAGCGGCGCGGCGTGAAAAAAAGGAAATTGGCCGCCAGGATGCCGAGGGCGCGGATGAAATTTTCGCCAAGCCTTGGTTCCTTCCCGGTGGGCGCGCAGGTGGACATGCTACCCCAGACACCGATGGTGCGCACGAGCACCAGGGTGGTCTGCGGACGGCGGACGAGGATATCGGGAACGGCCCGCGTGGAACCGATTTGTTCGATGCCGCGGCGCTCGATCCGTCCGGAGGGATAGACGAGAAAATTCTCGCCGCGGTCCAGTCCGGCCACGACAGCGTCGATCAGCGGTTCGACGCCTTCGCGGGCGCTTTGGCTGTGTTGAACCAGATCGGGAACTTCCAGCGCGTTGATGAATTTCATCAACGGGTAAAGAAAAAAAGGCCGGTACATGAAACTGACCACAAGGGGGCGCAGGGGAATTTCAGCCCCCAACTGGGTCATCACCAAAACGGGATCGATGTAACCGGGATGATTGGGCAGAAAGAGCGCGGGACCGGAAAGCCGGCGCAACTGGTCAGCGCCATGAATTTTGACGCGGTAACGGAGCCAGACCAGGGAACGTCCGATATAGCGGAGAAAGAAGCGAACCATGGCGGTAATTTTTGGGGACTGCTTCTTGCCAAACTAGAGATCGCAGGTTAAAGCTCAAGCCAACCGGATGGAAAATAAATGAACTTTTATGCCTGTATCATGGCCGGGGGCAGCGGCGAACGTTTTTGGCCATTCAGCCGGACGGCAACGCCCAAACATTTGGTTCCGTTGTTATCCAAGCGGACGTTGCTGGAGGAGACCGTGCGGCGGGTCAAGCGGGCCTTGCCGGCCAGCCACATTTTTGTTTTGACGAATCAAGCCCAAATCAAAACTTGCCGCGCGGCGGCGCCGCAACTGAAACCGGACCAGTTTATCGCGGAACCGGCGAAGCGCGACACGGCGCCGGCTTGCGCGTTGGGAACGGCGCTGGTACGAAGCTTGGATCCGAACGCGGTGGTGGTTTTCCTTCCGGCGGACGCCCTGATCAAGGATGCGGCGGTTTTCGCGGCGCAATTGCGCAAGGCGTCAGCGCTGGCGGCAAAAGGCGGTACCATTGTGACTTTCGGCATCCGGCCCGGCCATGCCTCGACGCGGTTCGGATATCTTGAAACGGGACAGCGGTTGCCGGAAAGCTCGGCGGAATGCCCCCTTTTTCACGTCAAACGGTTCGTCGAGAAACCCGATGCCGCGCGGGCCAAGACCTACCTCGAGAGCGGCCGTTTTTTCTGGAACGCGGGGATATTTCTGTGGAGGACGGAGACGTTTTTGCACGAAGCACGCCGGTTGAAACCGGAACTGGCGGCGTTCATCGAGGCCTTTCCGAAGAAAGGCCGGGACGCGTATCTGAAAAAGAATTTTCCGCAACTACCAAAAATTTCGGTCGATTACGCTATCATGGAGAAGGCAGCTCAGGTGGCAGTGGCGGAGGCGCGATTCGATTGGGACGATGTCGGAAGCTGGACAGCGTTGCCCGCGCATTTGCCGAAGGATGCATTTGGCAACACGGCGCGCGGAGCGGTGGTGACGCACGATTCGCATGACAATATCGCGGTGGCAAAAAAGCGGCTTATCGCGCTCTGCGGCGTACGGGACTTGATCGTAATCGAGACGGATGATGCCATCCTGGTATGCCATCGCGATGCCGCCGAACAGGTTAAGCATTTGCAGCCGAATCTTCCCGAACAAGTCAGATAAAAGATTCTGGGGATAAAAAATAGGGGGGATCTCCGGTCTTGTGCCCAAATGGATCGAATTTACGTTACTGTTTCCTTTTTGTGACTTTTTCCGTCATTCATTTATCCGAAAATAATCTTGGCTCCGCATGACAATAAAATTACAACATTCAGGAACGCCAATGGGAAATTCGCCGGAACCGTGGGACGTCGCCCGCGCACTGCAAACCTATAACATCGCCCGATGGGGCAATGCCTATTTCGGAGTTAACGATGCGGGCAATATGACGGTCCGCCCGATTCAGGATCAAGGTCCCGCCCTTGATCTTATGTCGGTCGTCGAAGAGGCCCGCAGCCGTGGTCTCACTTTTCCGCTCTTGCTCCGTTTCCAGGACCTCCTTCGCCACCGCGTTCAGGTGCTCAACGAGGAATTTCGCGCCGCCATTGCCGAAGCCGGCTATCAAGCGCCCTATCGGGGTGTTTTTCCGATCAAGGTTAACCAGCTCCGCGAAGTGGTGGAAGAGATCATGGATGCCGGCGCGGCTTTTAAGTTTGGGCTCGAAGCCGGCAGCAAGCCGGAACTGGTCGCCGCCCTGGCCATTCACCGCGACCCCGAAAGCCTGCTGATTTGCAATGGGTATAAGGACCAACTTTATATCCAGATGGCCCTGCTCGGGCGGAAGCTGGGCAAAACGATCATCATGGTGGTGGAAAAGGTCGAAGAAATCAAAGCTATTATCGACGTTTCGCAGCAAATGGGCGCGCGGCCCCTTATCGGCGTTCGCATCCGGCTTCTGGCCAAAAGCTCAGGTAAATGGGCTACTTCAGGCGGCGAGAATGCCAAGTTTGGGCTCTCCACCAGCGAGGTGATGGAGGCGGCCGAATTGCTCAAGACCCATCAGATGGAAGATTGCCTCCGGTTGATGCATTTTCACATCGGTTCGCAGATTCCGGACATCCAGACGGTTAAACGCGCCGTCCGCGAGGCTGCCCGCTATTACGCCAAGCTCAGCCAGCTCGGTTTTCCGCTCGAATATCTCGATGTCGGCGGCGGTCTTGGGGTCGATTACGATGGCAGCCGCGCCGCTCACGATAGCAGCACGAACTATACCCTGGCTGAATACGCGCGGGACGTCGTTTACAATGTGGCCGATGTGTGCAACGAGGAAAAAGTGCCGCATCCGACGCTGATCAGCGAGAGCGGACGGGCCATTGTCGCCCATCATTCCGTTCTCGTGGTCGATATTTTCGGCGTGATTGAGAAGACCAAGGCAAAACCATTTACCCCGCCCGAAGGCGTCAAGCCCGCTAAGGCCGTGGCCGACCTTCTCGAACTTCGCGCCACACTCAACCGGAAAAACCGCCGCGAACACTTCCACGATGCGGTTCAAATTAAGGAAGACACCCAGGCCCGCTTCGATCTTGGCCTTCTCGATCTCGCGACCAAAGCCCAGGTCGAGACGCTGTTCTGGGAAATCGCCGAAGCGGTCGTGACCAATTTCAGCAGCGCCAAATCGATTCCCGGGGAGATTAACGAGCTCAAGGATTTTCTTGGCGATCAATTCCTCTGTAATTTTTCCGTCTTCCAATCTCTGCTTGACCACTGGGCTCTGGGCCAGCTCTTTCCCATCACGCCGATTCACCGCCTGAATGAGGCTCCGGAGCATCTTGGCACTCTGGCCGACATCACGTGCGATTCCGACGGTAAGATCAGCAAGTTTATCGACAGCGAAGACGAAGTCCGCCAGACGCTCCCGCTTCATTCGCTCAACGGGAAGCCTTACTATCTTGGCATTTTTCTCCTCGGCGCCTACCAGGATATCATGGGCGATCTTCACAACCTATTCGGCCGGGTTAACGAGGCCCATATTTTTCTCGATCCGGACGAGGAAACCGGTTTTTACATCGAGGAGACCATCCCCGGCAGCACGATCGCCGAAGTCCTGGGCAATGTGCAATACCACACCGCCATGCTAGAGCGGGCGATGAAGGAACAAATCGACCGCGCGATCAAGGCCGATGTCCTTAAGCCCAATGAAGGCATGCGTCTGCTTGAATCGTACGAACAAAGTCTCAGAACGTCGACCTATCTGCAGTTTTGAGTCTGGGATTCACCGCGGACTCGCATTTTGCCGGGCCAGCGCCATCGCTCGTGCCTGGGCCAGGTTATTTTGTGCATTGACGTAGTTGGGATTCAAATCCAAAGCTTTCTGGAGCTGAATGATCGCCTTGTCCGCCTGCCCTTGCTGCAAGAGAACCCAACCGAGGTTATTGTAAGCCTCCGCGTAGCTTGGGTTGATTTCCAAAGCTTGTTGAAATGCGTCCGCCGCTTCATCCCATCGCCTTTTTTGAATGAAGAGATTGCCGAGGCTAAAATAGGCATCGGCAAAGTTGGGATTAAGCTCCACGGTCTTTTGGAATTCGGCCACCGCCGCATCGATTTGCCCCTTCTGCTCCAGAACATCGGCAAGACCGTAGTGAGCCGAGGCAAAAGCAGGATCAATTTCCAGAGCTTTTTGGAATTGCGCCAGCGCCGCGTCAGCCTGCCCTTGTTGGGCCAATCCATGACCGAGGTCCGTATGAGCACGCGCGTAATTTGGATTTATTTCCAGGGCTTTGCGGAACTCAATGATGGCATCGTTCAATTCTCCTTTTTGGGCGAGAACAGTGCCGAGATCGTCGTTGATTTCGTAGAGCTTGGGATTTATTGCCAGGGCCTTGCGGAACTCAACGATCGCATTGTCCCACTCTCCTTTTTGAGCCAGGACGTTGCCAAGATTATCGTGGACTTCGGCGAGTTTGGGGTTGATTTTCAGGGCCCGTTGAAAGGCCTCCATCGCTTCGTCCATCCGCCCTTGTTGCAGAAAAGCTTCGCCAAGATTATTTTGCACCATCCAGTTTGTTGGATTATGCGCCGCGGCGTTGGCCCAAAGCGTCTCATCGCTATGGAATGCCCATGTCCGTTGCCAAGTGAGCAATCCGAGAATCAAGAGCAATCCGCCTGAGAAAATTAACTGCAACAGAGGCCTCTTTGGAATAATGAAACCGGCCAGCCGCGTCAGTCCCGCCCCCACCAGCGCCAGCAATCCCATGCCGGCCAAATACTGAAAATGGTCCGCGACCGGCGAGTAGCGGAAAAAGTTCATGTTAACCAATCCCACGGCGGGAAGCAGCGCCACCAGGACATAGGCCAGGGCGAAAAACCAAGGGCGGGCCCACGACTCGCGTTTAAGCCAAAGAACAAAGAAAAGAGCGGTAATGGCTGTCAGCGGCAGATAGGAGATCCAGTCTCCGGCATCGATCCGCCAGCGCGGATAAATCGAGACCAAGGGATAGGGCCAAAGCAGCTTGCCCAGATAAAACCAGACCGCGCCGCCTGCTATGGAGAGGCGCTCCGGCCAAGGCCGCATCCATGTCGAATCGTTAATGATGGGAACCTTCAGGCCTTGCGTCCAGATCGCCAAAGCGCCGGAGGCAACCGCCATGAGAACAATGGGAGCTACCCTTGTCAGGTTGCGCCACCGCCATCGTCTCTCCACCCACCAGGCGCATAGACAAAGCACGGCCGGCAAGATCATTGTCGATGATTTGCTTGCCATCGCCAGAGCGGCGAAGAACAAGGTCCACGCATAATTCCAACGGCGAACCGGCCGGCCGGCGAGATCTCCCGTTTGGATCCATTTAACGAAAAAAAGAATCGAAAGCAAAAAAAACAAAGCTGATTGCGTATTCTTGATTTCTGTAATCCACGCCACCGACTCGGCCTCCGCCGGATGCAGAGCCCATAGTGCCGCGCCTAACCGCGCGCCTGGTATTTTCAATCTCTGCAAAACTTGCCATAGCAGCACCGCGTTTGCCGCATGCAAAAGAACGTTCATCAGATGGTAGGGCAGAGGCGTTAATCCCCAGAGGGCGTGTTCCACCCATACCGTGGTCAATGCCAGGGGACAGATATCGGCGGCGCTCGTCGTCCAAATCTCCTTCAATCCAAGCGGTCCGGTTATGCATGGATTTTGCGTGACAAAAGTGTTGTCGTCCCAAATAAATCCGGCCTCCCATACCGGTGCATAAGCCAGAAAAACGGCCAAAATCAGGAACAGCCAAAAAAAACCACCGTGGCGCAACCAAGACGGCAGGGCCCAAGCAAGCGGAGCTTTTCCATCCGCCGGCGGGAAAATTTCACGGCCCACCGCTTTCTTTTGCTTGTGTCGTTTCGCCATGAAGGTCCTAGAGGCTATCCGAAAAGTATTCTTAGCAAAAGTAGACCCGGACTGCATCTCCGGTGCCCACCTGAAGCATTGACAAGATCGGTAGCAATGCTTGTTTTGAGGCGATGACAGAACTGAAACTAGGCGCGAAGGTCCCGGCTTTTTCAACCCACGACCAAGCGGGCAACAAGGTTTCGTTGTCCGATTTCAAGGGCAAGACCGTGGTACTCTATTTTTATCCGAAGGATGACACGCCGGGCTGCACGGCTGAAGCCTGTTCGTTCCGGGATGAGTTCGCCGCCTTCCGGAAAAAGGGCGCGCTGGTTCTTGGCATAAGCCCCGACAGCTCCGAATCGCACGCGAAATTCGCCGGGAAGTTTTCCCTGCCCTTCACCCTGCTGGCCGATGTGGGGCATAGGATCGCCGAATCGTACGGCGTGTGGGTCGAAAAAAGCATGTACGGCAAAAAATATATGGGCGTGGAGCGAAGCACGTTCGTGATCGATGGCGAGGGGAAGCTGAAGGCGGTTTACCGCAAGGTGAAACCGGCGGAGCACGTCGCGGAACTGCTGGCCGATTTATAGGGCCATCGGGAAGGTTAAAAATCCCTTGGCAAAGGGAGGGAATCGCCTCCAACATTAACTTATGGCCACGGAATTGTTCGCCAATGCGTCGCTGTACACGCCACCCGAACCGGAAGGGCTGGATAAACTCGATATCAGCGATCATGTGATTGCAGGATTGATCCTGCGGCTGATGCATGTGAACAATTCGATGGTGGCGCACGAAATCGCGGCGGAAGTCTGCCTGCCGTTTTTCCGGGTGGTCGAAACCATTCTCAATTCGCTGCGGGACAACCGGCTTATCGAGATTACGCGCGGCGACATGGCGGCGATCTCTTACGTTTATACCATCACCGACGCGGGCCGTACCCGGGCCCTGCAATATTTCGAACAAACGACCTATATCGGTCCGGCGCCGGTTTCCGTCGAAACCTACGTGCAGATCATCGCGGAACAGAGCCTCAGAAACATCACGGTGCATGCGGAACGTTTGCGCGACGCCTTCCGGGGTTTGATTTTTGAAGAAAAAATCCTCGACCAAGTGGGCCCGGCGGTGAATTCGGGTCGGTCCATTTTTCTCTATGGCCCTCCCGGCAATGGCAAAACATCGATCTGCGAGCGGATTGTGAAATCGTTCGGCGGATCGATTTTCATCCCTTACGCCATCGAGGTCAAGGGATCAATCATCAAAGTTTTCGACGAGTATAACCACAAGGAGATTCCTCCCACCACAGACATGCGGATACAGGGAAAATATGACCGCCGTTTTCGGCTAATTGAACGGCCCGTCATCATTGTCGGAGGCGAATTGACCATGGAATCGCTCGACCTGATTTGGAATGAGGAATCGCGATTTTACGAGGCACCGTTTCAGTTAAAGGCCAATGGCGGCGCGTTCATGGTGGACGACTTCGGCCGGCAGCGCATTGATCCGAAAACATTGCTAAACCGGTGGATCGTCCCTTTGGAAAAACGGGTCGACTTCCTGACTTTGCACACCGGGACGAAGATCGAGGTGCCCTTCGATGAATTGATCGTTTTCTCGACCAATCTCAATCCGCGCGATCTGGTGGACGACGCGTTTCTACGCCGGATCCGTTACAAAATTCCGATCAACGATCCGACACACGAGAGTTTCCGCGCGATCTGGCGCATCGTAAGCGAGGTGAAAGGCGTACCCTACGCAGACGAAATCGTCGACTATTTCGTGGAAAAGCATATGCGGAGTTTTGGGCGTCCCTTGCGCGGCTGCCTCCCTCGCGACATACTGGACAACATCCTTGACGTGTGCCGCTACCGGCAAATCGAACCAACTGTAACCGCGGAGATGTTGGATGACGCGGCGGACGCCTATTTCGTCAAGTTCGACGATAAAAACTATTCGGCATTAAAGTAAAAACGGTTTCCGGCGGCGGCAGGATATATTGCATGGAAGGATTAATTTGGCGAAAATTCCCGCGTATCCGCCGGGTTCCTCTTTGCGGCGGGACGGAAAAAACGCTTGTCCGTTTTCATTGAACGGCGGAGCATTTGCGACTTATGGCCAATCCAACCCCTGACAGCATCGACGTGACCTATGTGGCCGATTTGGTGCGGATGAAACTTTCACCGGAAGAAACGGCGACATTTCAGAAGCAATTAGGCGACGTTCTCGGTTACATAAGCCAACTCAAGGAGGCCGATTTGTCGCGAGTTTCGCTCTTGGGCGAAGAGGATATGACCAACCGCCTGCGCGCCGACGAAGTGCGGGCAAGCCTGCCGGTGGCCGACGCGCTGGCCAATGCGCCGAAGCAGGAAAACAATCTTTTTGTCGTACCGAAAATCGTCGATTAAGGGCGCGAGGATTTCAATTTCCATGGAGACGGCAAGCCTGACCATTCCAGAATTGCGGCGAAAGCTCTCTTCGGGCGAGGTCCGTCCGCGCGAAGTGGTTGACCATTTGGCGTCGCGAATCGAGGCGGTCGATCCGAAGATCAAAGCCTACGTGCATCTAAACGTGGAAAAGGCGCGTGCCGAGGCGGACAAAGCAAACCCGGCTTTGCCGCTGGGCGGAGTACCCATTGCGATCAAAGACGTGATCAACGTCAAAGGCGATCCCTGCGGTTGCGCTTCAAAAATTCTCGAGGACTACGTCGCCCCGTACGACGCGACGGTCATCACCAAACTGCGCCGGGCGGGCGCGATTCTTTTCGGACGGACGAATATGGACGAGTTCGCCATGGGATCTTCAACGGAAAATTCGTCCCGGGGGCCGACACACAATCCGTGGGACCTGGAGAGAATTCCCGGCGGAAGCAGCGGCGGCTCGGCGGCGGCGGTAGCTGGCCACGAGGCCTTTGCCGCCCTGGGAACCGACACGGGCGGTTCGATCCGGCAGCCGGCGGCGCTTTGCAGTTGCGTGGGACTGAAGCCGACCTATGGGCGCGTCTCCCGCTATGGCCTGACCGCATTCGCCTCGAGCCTCGATCAGATCGGCACTTTCACCAAAACGGTGGAAGAGGCGGCGCTGCTGCTCGAAATCATCGCCGGACATGACACCCGCGACAATACGAGCGGGGAGCAACCGGCACCCGCTTACACGGCGGCGCTAAAGACCGGGGTGAAGGGAATGCGGTTTGGCGTCCCGAAGGAATATTTTATCGCCGGAATTGACCCGGAAGTCGAAAAAGCCGTGCGGACGGCCATCGACGAGTACCGCGGCCAGGGCGCGGAAATCGTGGAAGTTTCGCTACCCCACACCAAATATGCCGTGGCAGCCTACTACATTATCGCCACCGCCGAAGCCTCGTCCAACCTGGCGCGGTTCGACGGCGTGCGCTACGGACGGCGGGTGCAAAATCCAAAGGACATCCTCGACCTGTACGGGCGGACGCGCGCGGAGGGCTTCGGCCCCGAAGTAAAGCGGCGCATCATTCTCGGCGCCTACGTCTTAAGTTCCGGCTATTATGACGCCTATTACAACCGGGCGCAACAGGTGCGGCGCCTGATCGCCGACGATTTTCGCCAGGCGTTTAAGAAATGCGACGCGCTGCTGACACCAACCTCGCCGACACCGGCCTTCAAGCTCGGCGAACGAATGCAGGACCCGCTGCAGATGTATCTGGCCGATATCTTTACCATCGCCGTGAATCTGGCCGGAATCTGCGGCGTGTCGATCCCGTGCGGGTTCACCTCAGCCAAGCTTCCGATCGGACTGCAGATTATCGGCCCGAAATGGGGAGAAGAGGCGATTTTGCGCGCGGCCCATGCCTACGAACGGGCCACGCCCTGGCATAAGGAAAAACCGCCTTTATAATATGATCCTGGCCAAGCCGAATCCGATCCCGCGACGGCGCAACTTGTAACCGTAACCATTACTCGTCATGTCTGCCACTACCTCTCTCACCGCCGCCGACTACGAGGCCGTCATCGGACTGGAAGTCCACGTCCAGCTTAAGACGAAAACAAAAATGTTTTGCTGCTGCAAAAACGAATTCGGCGGAGCGGTCAACTCGCATGTTTGCCCGGTTTGCCTCGGCCTGCCCGGCGTGCTGCCGGTGCCGAACGAGGAGGCGATTATCAAAACGATCCTGACCGGCGAGATGCTGGGCTGCCAAATCGCCACACGCTGCAAGTTCGACCGGAAAAATTATTTCTATCCGGACATGCCGAAGAATTACCAGATTTCGCAGTATGACGAGCCGCTTTGCCGAGGCGGCACGGTCCGGCTCGACTTACTGGCCTATCCCACAGACGCGCAAAAAGATCCCGCAACGTCCGCGGACAAGGCGGTCCGGCTGGTGCGCATCCATCTGGAGGAGGACGTGGCCAAGTCGTTCCACTTTGAAGACGGCACGAGCGGGATCGA
>DATJMI010000152.1:0-4905 GCA_035508775.1 Methylacidiphilales bacterium | reverse complement strand
CTGGTGGTGGCGGCGGTGGCGGTGGTGGCGGAGCTGAGGGTGGTGGGCGTGGTGGAGGGGGAGGCGGTGACGGTGGACGTGGAGGGGGGGGCGGGGGTGGACGTGGGGGGGGAGCTGGAGGTGGCGATAACGGCGGGCGGGGTGGAGACGGGGGCGGTGGGAATGAAGACCGATCCTGCTGCCCAGGTTGAGGAAAACTCGAACCCACATGCGGAGTTTCAGCTAAAGGTCCAGGGCCCTGGACTCCACCAGGGCCGGGACCATTCCCGTGGTTCAGTGAAGCCGCCAAATCACCACTGCCATTTCCAAGTATGGGAAATCCCGTGACATACAAACCGGAAATAAGGCCGGGATTCATGTCGCTGACAATGACCAAATACTCTCCCTCCGCTCCTTTTAGTAAAACGGGAACGCCGGATGAATTGATCACGCCCCCGGGTTGCGCTTTGACGAGCAAATTCGTCCAAGACGACGAGGTATTGCTGTCCGGCTTACTCTTGAGCGCATAAACCTGCATCGCCACAGGAGTGGTGAATTTCAGTTGAATGGTGTTCAATTGATATGACTTACCCAGATCAATCACCACCAGATTGAGGCCGATTTTGTTGGACTTCGAAAAAGAGACCGGCGCAGGCTTCCCGCTGACCAGTAAATTGGGCGAAGCACCGTTAGCTAATGGCGTCGAGTAAATGACTGCGGCGCCATGTTGTATAAGGGAAATATTATCCGAATTGGAATTTCCACTGAAGGTTTGGTCGGCAGCCTGAGCAAAAATAGTTGTTCCGGCAAAAGCAATTGCCACCGCGGTGAAAAAACTTCCCCGGCAGAAGGAATGCCGGTGCGATTTTTCCCTGCGATTAAACAACGATTTCATAGCCGTGATTTTTACACTTAAGTTAAAATATCATCACGTCAGCCAAATCTTTGAAATGCCAGGTCCTATTCATGGTATCCGAAATTCGGTTTAGACACCGGCTCTTCAGAAGCAAGAAAAGTCTCTTTGGGAATATGTAACCAAGGTGTCATTTTCAGAGTTAAAAGGCAGATTTGTGACAAATGAGTTACGACTTCCGATTCCGAAGTAATGACCTTGCTTGGGATCGCCCATATTTTAAAATGCGCCGGTGTTTAGCGTTCATGCAAGGAACTGGAGCCCTTGGTTGATTCCGGGCATTTCTATAGGGCTTCTCTTTGCGGTGCTTCTTTTTCTATTTCCCTTTGACACTGGTTATTCAACCGTCAGGGATCCATTTGGCCTGGCTTTGTGGGCGACATGGAGAAATCCAACACCCGACGGACAGGATTATACCTATTGCCTTTTGGTTCCATTGATCGTGGCTTATCTTATATATGATAAAAGATCGCAATTGACCCGAACACCTATATCCGGGCGCAATGGAGCCATCTTCCTGATCGTGCTTGGACTTTGCCTTTTCTGGATTGGTTCGAGAGCGGGGAAACAGTACATCGGCTGCGCGGCCGTTCAGATTTTATTGGCCGGAGTCATCTTTTGGTTTTGGGGTGGGGCCATTTTCCGCCGCCTTCTTTTCGTTTGGGCTTTCCTCGTCTTTGCCTGGCCTTTGCCCTTTGTCGATTCCGCAATCGCCTTCCCGTTGCGCATGCTCGTCGCCAGTTCGGCTTTTCACGTCTTGAATTTTATCGGCATTCCCAGCATTCAAAATGGGACGGCACTTCTTTCCGCCTCCAATCCAGCCGCCGGACTCCAACTGGGCGACCGGTTTCAAATTGACATCGCCAATCCTTGTAGCGGGATCAATTCGCTTCTTACCCTGCTCATGTTCTCCGTCGTCTTCGGCTATTTTTGCCTCAAGCGGGCGTGGCAACGATGGATGATCTTTCTGAGCGCCATACCATTCACGATCATCGGCAATGTGATTCGCATCCTCCTGCTGGTCATCGGCTGTATCACCTGGGGATCTGCCTTCGCCATCGGCACCAACGAAACTCCGTCATCTTTTCATGAAGACTGCGGATTGGCTGTCTTTGCCGTCGTCCTGGGACTAGAATGCCTTCTGGGCTTTCTTTTAATCGTGATCGAGCGGCGCTTTTCCCGCCCGTCACGTCGCAAGGCTCTCTCACCTAACCTTGTTGATAAAACGCCTCCGGCGATGCTTGGCGGCCAGTCTCCGCCCGCTGATCGCCAGCCAAGCCACGGCACAATTCCCGGTTGGCGCAGCGGTGTTATTTTCGGCCTCGCCGCCGTCATGCTGGTGGTGGCGTGGACCAATCCTCCCCCTTATCTGCCGCCCCAAGCCGGCGTTCTCATGAACCTGCCGGAACAAGTAACGTTGGCCAAACCGGATGGGGACGGAGATGAGTTTTTCGGCGCCACCGCGCCAGTCAGTGATGTCGAACACAACATCTTGCCGAAAGATACACAGTTCGCCCGGAAAAATTACAACGATCTCCATGGCCATAACGTCTTCTTTTCCATTGTGCTCAGCGGACTCCAACAATATACCATTCACCCACCGCAGGTCTGTCTGGTGGCTCAGGGTTGGAACATCCTTAAGGAAGAAAATGTTCCCATCCACCTCTCCTCGGGCCACGACATCGTGGTGCGCAATCTGACTATTCAAAGCGAGGCAATCGATGCCCACAAAATGCGCCATCTCATCCAGGCCTACTATATGTATTGGTATGTTGCCGATGGTATTTCAACTCCCTCCAGCACCACCCGCAATTGGCTCAGCAGTTGGGACCGTGTTGTCCATAATCGCGATCACCGCTGGGCCTACGTTATCGCCATGTCGCCGATTACCGCCTCCTTTCGCCCGGATGGCCTTAACGACGGACAGACCCGTCAGTTGCTATCCGATTTTATTCGCGCGATCGTTCCCTCCTTCCAAAAAAGCGAAATGCCCGAATCGCCTGAATTTGGCAGTAATTGATTATTCCGTGCGGCTTGGGAAAATTCCATCCGCGAAAACCGTCTCCCTTTCCCATTTCTTCCCCCTGGAAGCCGTCCGAAAAACAAGTAACCTCAGATCATCAACGATGAGATTAGACCTCTACGATAATTCGAGCTTCGACCGTGGAAGCGGACGCCTTAGGGAGGGTCTCTGGATCTTATGCAAATGCCTCTTCTTCCTCGGTCCGTTTCCATGGCCTTCATCCCTCCGCGTTTTTTTTCTTCGCCTCTTCGGCGCTCGTATAGGACAAAACGCCGTCATCCGCTCCGGCGTCAACATCACTTTCCCCTGGCGTTTTGTAACCGGCGATCACGTTTGGATCGGCGATGACGTCCTCATCCTCAGCCTTGCCACCGTCACGCTTGGCTCCCATGTCTGTATTTCGCAGAGAGCCTTTCTTTGCACCGGTTCCCATGCATGGAAGAGCGACACCTTTGACCTCGAGACCCGGCCCATTACCGTGGAGGATCAAGTCTGGATTGCCGCCCAGGCCTTTATCGGCCCGGGAACCCGTCTTGGGCAAGGCTCCGTCATTGGCGCGGGAACCGTTTTAATGAAATCGATCCCGGCCAATTCCATTGCCAAAGGCAATCCCCCCCAAGTCGCCTCGAAATTCGAGACCCTTTCTTCCGCTTAAGCGGCATCAAATCGTGCCTATCGATGGCCATCCTCAAGCTCGGGACACCGTTTGAGGCGCGCGAACCAACCTAAAACAGATCAGCAACAGGCCAAAAACCAAACCGGTCAATACCAAAACACCCATAATCCCGGCCATCCAGCCGGCGACCAGGCACAACCCGCCCAACGCCGCGAGAATAAGTGAAACCAGCAGTTCGCCCGTGCTCCAAATAAAACCGAAAAGGCCGAGAGATGAAACGTTGACCGGCTCGGCCACCGCCCGCGTGCCGGTCAGCCCCAGGTGGGCGAGCGTGGAAAGTCCGCCGCCAAAAAACGCGGCCAATGTCCATTGATACAGCGGATTGTGCCCGCTTAGCGGAACGGCCATCAGCAGCGTCCCCGCGATAAAGGCCATCGGCGTGGCGGCCGCCTTGAGGGACGTCCCGGCGGCGGGAATATAGTGAATGACCGTCTCGGCCACACCAGCCACCGACACGATGATGAGCGTCGGTTCGCCGCCGAGCCAGGCCAGGTTCGCTGGCAGCGTGACAACATGATATAAAGCGAGAAGATTGAGAGCCAGCAACGGAAGCGTGATCCGGACACCGGCGGAAAGACTTAAGAGCAAGCCGACAATGACTGCGGCAATAGGTTCATTGAGAGGAATCACGGCGCCCAATTTACTCAAAAACAGCTACAAAAGCGAATCGAAACCCAAACTCCGCAGGATGATCTCCGAACCACTCATTCTCGCCCAGGAACCCGGTTTCCTGGTCGTGGCGAAACCGGCGGACTTGATTTCGCATCCCACCCGGCCCGGTCAGCAAGTCTCCCTGCTGGGCTGGTTGAAGGAAAAATTCCCGGGAGAATTTGTGGCTCTGGCCAACCGGCTCGACCGCGAAACGAGCGGAACGGTGCTCGTCGCGCGTTCACCCCAGGCGGCATCGCAACTCGGCGCGCTGACCATGCGGCGCCAGATACGCAAATATTACCTCGCGCTCGTTTCGGGACGGGTCGGGGCGGAACATAACGTCATCGATGCGCCCATCGGCCGGCTCGGCCTCTCTCCGCAAAATCCCATCTGGCTGCGGCAGGGCGTTCTCGCGCCGGATGATCCGCAGGGCCGCAAATCGGCCCCGGCTCGCACCGAATTTTGGCGCTTGGCGGTCAGCGGTTCCGAAGCAACTCGGCCGGCATCGCTGCTGCGCCTCCAGGCTCATACCGGGCGGTTGCATCAACTGCGGGTCCATCTGGCCCATATCGGCCATCCCATCATCGGCGACAAAATTTACGGGCCTGATCCCAATCTCTACCTGAAATTCATCGCCGAAGGTTGGACGCCTGGACACGAGCG
>DATJMI010000151.1:0-15428 GCA_035508775.1 Methylacidiphilales bacterium | reverse complement strand
GATTGAAACGCTCTCCACCTACCTCGGCTATGACTTCGTTCGCCATGCCCTCATGGCCGGATCGCTCGCTGCCCTCCTCGGTGCCGTCGTCGGTTATTTTGTCATTATTCGCAATGTCGCCTTTGCCGCCCATGCCCTGTCCCACATCGGCTTCGCTGGCGCCGCCGCCGCCGCCCTGCTCGGCCTTTACCCGCTCCAGGGCATGCTCCTTTTCACCATCGGCGCGGGTGCCTTCATGGGCCTCTCCGGAGACAAACTCAATCGCAGCGATATGGCCATCGGCATGGTCCTCTCTGTTTCACTCGGCCTCGGCACGCTCTTCCTCAGTCTCTACCGCGGCTACGCCGGTGAAGCCCAGGTCATCCTCTTCGGCGATATCCTCGGCGTCTCTCTCGGCCAGGTCGTTGAAATGGCCCTCCTCTCCGTCCTTTGCTTCGCCAGCCTCGCCTTCTTCGCGCGCCGCCTCCTCTTCGCCAGCGTCCAGCCTGGCCTCGCCGAAGCGCGCGGTCTCTCTCTCTCCGCCCTCGCCGTCGCCTTCATGGTCATCCTCGCAATCGCAGTCTCACTCGCCAGCCAGGTGGTCGGCGTCCTGCTCACCTTCACCCTCGTCATCGCCCCGGCGGGGATTGCCCTCCGCCTCTGCCGATCCTTTTGGTCCGGCATGATCGTATCGATTCTTCTGGGCGTTATCGCAGTCTGGGTGGGAATCCTTTTGGCCTGTCTGACGGATCGTCCCGTGACTTTCTGGATTACAGGACTCTTTTTCGTCCTATACGTTGCCGTTGAATGTTATTGCCGCTTCTTCATCAGAGCGGATCGCTAGATTATTTCATAACGGCCAAAGAGGGGTAGTTAATGCCAGAGAGTCCCGAGCTTGCAGTCGGGAGAGCCTTTTGCCAGAGTCACCCACCATGGCAGCGAAGAAATCCACCTCAAGAACCGTTAAAAATACCGCAAAGAAGAAGTCGGCCCGAAAGCCTAATGCTGCATTTCTCAAACCAGTCCAGCCTGATGAAATTCTGGCTGCGGTTGTGGGAGCCAAGCCGCTGCCTCGCACCGACCTTACCAAAAAGCTTTGGGACTACATCAAGAAGAACAAACTTCAGGACGCCAAAGTCAGGACGCAAATCAATGCTGACGATAAGCTGAAACCCGTTTTCAACGGTAAGAAGGCCGTATCGATGTTTGAGATGACCAAGCTCGTCTCCGGCCATCTGAAGTCGTAGACTGCAAACCGTCCCCGATTACCGGATGGCGAGTCTCGTTGGAGTTATTATCCTGTTTCGCTGTCCCTCTTTTTAAAAGGGAGTTGGGTTGCCCATTTTGTCATGCCGTCAAAACCAAAGCTGAGGATTAAGAAAAATCCGACTTCACCTTCCGTGCGCCCCTTCGGGAAGAAGGACCTCTCTGTCATGGCTTGGATTGAAGATCC
The DNA here is from genome assembly GCA_035508775.1 of Methylacidiphilales bacterium. Lineage (GTDB taxonomy): Bacteria > Verrucomicrobiota > Verrucomicrobiia > Methylacidiphilales > UBA1321 > JABDGH01. The sequence goes on along the minus strand of DATJMI010000151.1, from coordinate 13,996 downwards.
CTTCGGCAAAGTTCTGCTGATAAAACAAAAAGCTGGTCGCAAGGCGTGGACATTCCCTGGTGGAAAGGTTGCAGCGAATGAAACTCTGATCTCGGCCCTGCATCGCGAGATCAAGGAAGAGCTGGGCTTGCGAATCGAAGTGGCATCGCTTGTTGATTATTACGACCGTCCAGAAAAGGCGAACGTGACATTTTTATTTCGAGTCCTGCTCAAATCGGGGACTCGACTGCACCTTCGCGAAGACGAGATCGAAAAGTTCGCATTCCGTAAGACGATTCCGAAATCGATAACGCCGTCGTTGGCCTACTTTTGGGAACGCGCCCAGAAAAGTTTCGAACCGCTTAATCTGCTCTAGGAATTGGTATCGTAGCCCCGGTTCGCCACAAGATGTTCGGCCGCGATGCCTGCGATCAGGCGGCCAGCTTGCGGACAATCTGTCGTGGTACCTGCTGTAATAAGGACTCGGAGCGGGTTACCATGCGCATCCACGGCCAGACGCCAGTCACTCCCTTCAGCATTCTCCTCAGGCATCAAGGAACGTGGAGTTGATCCAAAGTCAGGGCTGGGCCCGATTTTTCATCGAGCCATGAGCAGTGATAATTTCCATCTGAATCCCGCTGCAAAAGAAAGAGACCATGCCAGTGGTCGCCGAGAATCCATCTGTCTTTACCGACTGGGACCAGGTGGGTGAAGTCCCACGGCCACTTGTAATCGTCTGAATAATACTCGTTGGATTTCTTTGGCGCCGCTTTATTGAAGGTTGCCAGCACTGTTAGCGTATCGCCGGTCAGATGGAAAAAGCCTTGTGGCCCCGCAAGTAGAATTGACCGGTCATCTTGAATCCAAATTCCGCAGACGGCGAGCGGCGGGGGATTGAAGGTGTCGGCCACGAGGGTCCAAGATGTATTGGTTTGCGCGGGATCGCTCCCAGCAATCAGCTGGCCCTTGAAGCTGGGCGAGCCGTTCATTAGGGCGATACGATAGCCGCCGACCGGGTCCCAGCGAATAAGCGAAAATCCTGCAGCAACCCAGAGACACCCACTGGGCTCGACAGCATAGCTCCACACATTTTCCCAACGCGGGCCGGCGGGCCCCACCACGCCGCAATCCTGGTCAAATGCGACTAACTTGCCTCCGGCGGCAAGATCAATCCACCAGAGCCGCTTGTCGTCCTCCATGCGTCCTTCATCACGCACATAGATACGATTACCAAAACGCACGGGTGGAACCAGCGACCAAGGAATTGGTGTCGGTGTCTTCACCAACACGGTCCACTTTCCGGCGTCGAATCGGTAAACCGTGTCGGTCCGAATGGCGAGCAGATGATCTCCATCCATACCGAGGCGCAATCGCCCTTCACCTGGCGGATCGGGTATTGGCTGAGTGGAGCGTCCGTCGGTCCTCACTATCTTGTTGCCTCCCGTTGTAGGGCCTGCGAAATACGCCTTGTCGCCCAAGACAACCACTCCATTTGTGTGGATCATGCCATCAATCTTTACCGGATGGAAAGTCCGCTTCGCTAAATCGAGAAAAAAATGGGAGAATGGCAATCGTCGTCCTTGTCCCCATCCGAATATTTGCCGCCAATAAGAAACCCACCCGCGAATGGTGCGATGTAGCGGACACGTGTGCCGTCATCAACCTTGAGCTGCGGGACCTTCAGTGCTGGCACGGTTTGGTTAGCAACCTTGAGACCGAGCATCATCGTCTTTATTTTCTCGACGGCCTCCATGGCCCTGATCTTTTCCTTTTTGGCTTTTTCCACTTCCTCCATTTCACCGTCGTGGGTTTCCTTGAGGGCTTTTTCCACATCAAACGGTTCGCCCTTGAGGTCGGCGCGGAGCGCATCGAAGATGACTCCCGACATGTCTTCGGGAGCATTCACGCCATGGGCCACAAACCATTTGGCCAGACGCGAATCCTGCCACAGACCCCAACTATTTCGCAGACCCGTGCCCATGATGAAAAATTCGCCTGATGGCGAGGGCTCCTTGATTTCCTGAAGGTCCTCTTTGGTCAGACTGGTTTTTAGCACCCGTACGGCGTCAGCAACGTCCGTCGGTATGTAGTTCGCCTTATTGCCGGAAAGCGGATAAACCGCCAGCTCTGCGGAATGGATAGGCTGGACAACCAAAACAAGGCTTGCCGCGCATCCCCACAAGAAGCGATCAAGTTGCATGTGGAAATGAAAGACAACCCAACTTCATACTGCTTGTCCATTTAAGAAAACTCTGACAGGCATTTTCTCAAACTGTTTTGCAGAGGAGTGCGTCATTCAAGAACAACACCAAAAATCGCAAATTGAACGCGATGATCGCTGAAATTTCTGGATTTCACCATTTCAAGCCCGCACGAAAAAATTCTCGGGCGGACAAATTGCGGACAATTTCGGGCATGATTAGAACCGTCCGAATGAGTTTTAAAGAAATTTCAAAAATCAGCTCACTTATCTCGTAACTAGCTGATAAAAAGCCTCTTATAAGAGAATAAAAGGGTTGCGGGGGCAGGATTTGAACCTGCGGCCTTCAGGTTATGAGCCTGACGAGCTACCGGGCTGCTCCACCCCGCGATGAGGTTTCGCCCGCAATCTGCCGGAAGTGAGCTTGCATCTCGCTCTGAGATGGCGGGGAAGGTCAATATCTCCGATGATGCGGGGCTTGGCAAGGTGTTTCGTAAGAATCAGGGGTGCTGTTCTGGGCTGTTCGCGTGTGCGGTGATGGGGTAGAAAACGGCATGTCCCGTTCCCAAGTTCAAATCCGCGTACCCGCCAGCACCTCCAATCTCGGCCCCGGTTTTGATTGTCTTGGTTTGGGCCTCCAACTCTACAACACAGTGACCGTTTCGCGCCTGGCTCAGGCCCGGCCGCTCCACGGCATGATCGCGGAGACCGCGGAGGCGTTTTTCGAGCGGGCCGCGGGGGAAAAACTCGCATCCTTTCCTTTCGCGGCAAAAATTGAAGGCGACATCCCGATTTCACGCGGCCTCGGCAGCAGTGTCACCGTGCGGCTCGGCATTCTTCTCGGCTTGGCCGAACTGGTTCGGGAAACGGTTTCCATCCCGCGCGACCAAATTTTGAAACTATTGATCGAACTCGAAGGCCATCCCGACAATGCGGTGCCCTCGTTTTTCGGTGGCTTCGCCATTTGTTCACGCGCCACCGCCCAAGCCGCCGATGGCTTCGGCTATACCCGCGTTGCGGTCGGGCCGGAGCTTTCCTTTGTGACGCTGGCGCCCGATCTGCGTCTTTCCACCGAAACCGCGCGGGCGCTTTTGCCGAAGGAAGTTCCCTTCCGGCATGCGGTCGAAAATTCACAGCGGACGGCCCGCATCGCGGCGGCGTTTTGCAACCGGGACTACGCCTCGCTGCGCGGCCTGTTCGTCGATCATCTCCACCAGCCTTTTCGCGAGACTTTGGTGCCCGGCTTTGCGGCGATCCTGGCCGCGGCGACCGAAGCGGGCGCGCTGGGGAGTTTCTTGAGCGGTGCGGGTTCTGCGCTGATGGCGATCACGCTCGGCCAAGCTGATGCCATTGGCACGGCAATGCTCGATACGGCGAAAAAGCAGGGCTTGCCGGCCAAGGTTCTTGTGCTCAAGGCCGACAACGAAGGCGCCAAGGTGGTGGAATGATCTGCGCCGGTTTTCCGGCCAGCCTCTTTTAAGGGGAGGGAATCACGCCCGGCTTCCGGCGCCGCCAGAGAGTCACGCCCGCCACGATCCACGCGCCGAGCATGATGGCGTCGCAAAAATCATTGATCCCTTCCGCCGGCGCCGAAAAGTCTCCGATATCGATGTGCGTCATTTGCTGGAGGATCTCGCCAAGATGATAACGGGACGCGTAACGCATGGTTACACTGGATTGGCCCGCCGGAACTTGCACCGCGCGCAAGAGGCCATCCGCCTTAAGTAATTCCGCCGGCGCTCCGTTGACTTCCACTCGCCAGTCGGGATCGTATTGATCGTTAATCAGCAAAAATCCCGGCTGCGGCGCCCACACTCCGGCATCGATCTCGTTGGCGGTGTAAAGTCTCAAGTCAATCCGGGCGGTCAGCAATGGTTCGGTCACCGCTGGAGGCAGGGAGGCCAGCTTGCTTTCGCCGGAACTTAGCAGCACGGTGTCGCGTGGATTCCACTTCGGATCGGTGAGGTGTTTCAGGACGTCCTCCGTCGATGGGAAAAATGTCACGCCGGGAACAAAGGTCGCCTTGGCCATATAATCGCGCAAGATCACCAGCGCATGAGATGGCAAGTCGGGCGATGGGGTCGGCGCCAGCGTATAGCCGTCGGCGCGGACCTTATTTTGCATTACCTGTGGGTCGTGTTGTAATTGCGGCACAAAATCCTGTGGCACCGCCACGTTTTTCACGCCGGTCAGAAACCAGAGCCGCGCCCGGTCCTGGCCGAACGCTTGAAGAAAGGCCTCCAGATCGTCGGGCATACGCGAGGCCGCCGAGATTTCCAAACAGGAGATATGGTTGGCCGCAAACTGGTTTTGCAGCATGACATTGAGAATCGGATCCTGCACCGCTACGCTGACCCGTACCCGGTCGCCTTCGCTGCGCAATTCTTCCAGCATCGGATTGGTGGAGGTCAGCACGCTGAGGCGTAGGGGCTGGACGAACTTGCCCGCCACCCAGGCCAGTTGCACGATGATCAGGACGATCAGCAACAAAGCCAGCGTCAGCGGCACATTTTCCTGCCGCAGTGACGCCACCCGGATGCGGTCGAGCCACGGATTGGGAATTTTCGAGCGATGGAGCGGTTCCGGATGCCAAAGCAGATAGACCACAACACAAAAAAGCGCGACCAGGATCAGCGCGAAAAAGAGAGAACTATGAATCGTCGCCGCGATGTGGGCCACTTCCACGCTGGTGTACTGTTCCGATAGCAGCGCGTTCTGCAAAATGAGCGTGAACGGATAACTGGCCAGCAAGGAAATCGCCAGCGCGGAGAAAATGGCGATCAGAAACCAAAAGAGGCCATGCCGCAGGCGTTGTGCGCCGGCGTCCAGCGAAAGCATGACGTGCCGCGCGCCGAACGCGCTGAGGGTCGCGAGAGCAAAATTCGTCATTTCGAGCCATTTCAGCGGATTGCGCCATTTGTCCATCAAGGGCAGCGCGAAAAGCGGGCGGTAAAACGGCGTATGCCAGCCCCAGGAGAGCACGAGCGTGATGATTCCCAATGCCAGCAAAACCTGTCCATAGAGTTTTTGCCGCGGAGAGAGGCCGGGCGCTCCGAGCAGCCCGCCCAGCGGAGCAGGCAACAGCAATATCGCGCCGATCAGCGCCAAAACTGTCGCCACCGTTCCCGTGGTGCTGATCGCGAGATTAGAGTTTTTATCGCCCTGGTTGTCGTTCGGCCAGTTTTGTGATTCGCCGATCCAACCCCAGTAGGGCGTGTCATTACTGCCTACGAACCATCCGAAAAAGCCTGGCACCAGATAGGTCAGTGTCTCGTCCGGTCCGAGACTGTATTGTGTCACCAGATCATAGGTTTTCTCCCGGTCGGTTTCGCCCCCTAGCTTCACGCCCACGATGTTGCTTTGGAAGAGGGCCAGGAGCGGCGCCAGCGAAACCAGGAGCGCCACGCTCGCGCACAATGCGAGACGTCGCGCCGGCGCACGCCAGTCGCTTCCCGGAGGCAACGCCGGGGCGAGATACAATGCCGCGATCAAAAGACTGATAATCCCACCACGGTCCGGCTGCATCCCCACCATCAATCCGCAACTCACCCCACTGATCAGCGCATAGGCCCAGTGTCGCAACCGGTGCGACCGCAAGGCTCCCCACGCTGCCAGTGAGAAAAATGGCCAGGTTGTGATGTAGGCATAATGTCCCGGATAAACAAACGGCAAAAGATCTCCCTGCCACGCGTAAACCACGCCGCCCAAGAGCGCCGCCGGCCGGGGCAGTTCGAGTTCGCGCAAAAAAATGGTCATGGCTAAGAGCGAACACGTTCCGATCACCGGAGTGTAAGCGGTGAAAAACCACCAAGGCGGCAGATTGGCCGCCAGGCTGAACGGATTGAGAGGCAGCGGCAGATAAGCCTGGCCAAGCCAATTCAGCACCAAAAAAGAACCGATCGGCGGAAAATGATAGGCGTACTTCCAAAGATTCGACGGATTGACGTCGATGGAAATCGGCACATTTTCTCCGAACGTGAAAAACTGGCAAATCCACAACTGCGCCAGGAGCGACAAAAATGCCACCACCCACAAGGATGGCCACCATCCAGGCCGGACTTGAATATTCGGCGCCAGTTCCATCGTTGACTGATAGCGGGGCTGCCTGTTTCGGGAAAGAGGGATTCTTTCGGCAATAATCTTGCGGAATGCACGTTCAGGCTAAAAAGAGCGCAACGATTCCGGCTATTCGATCCAGTCCAGGATGTTAAAATTCGTCACCACGAGGATCAGCAGCACTGTCACCACGGCGAACACGGCGGTGATGCCGCCCAGCACTCCTGCTACCGTGAAGTAATAGGGTGTCAGAAATGGTTTCACGAAACGTTCGTAAGGACACGTTTTTGTGGACGCGGCGGATAAGGTGTCAGACATGGCCCCCTTTCTAATCACGAAAATCCTCTCATGCAAGCGCGCAAAATAGGCTAGTCTTTATCTGTCGGAGGGCTTCGTCGCCCGGAAATAAAGCTGGCATCCCTTATGCTAGATGCAAAATGTGATTCAAGCGAACTGTCGCGCGCAATTTACCGCGGACGACTTTTCTTTTGTCGTCAACACGCTGGCCAAGTCGCCGCGCGATGCCGTCTCGCTCGTTTCCCTGCTCAGCGACGAAAACGAACGCGACGCCATTCTCGATCACGATCTCCTTTACGATTCCCTGGTCGATCACGGCGGTTGTTTGCGCGTCTCCACCGCATTCTATTTCTACATTCTCACCCGGCGGGTTTTGCGCCGCGTCGCGCTCGACGAGCGCGCCTTGACCGATTACGTCGCCGCGGTCTTGCTCTCCTTTTCGCATATCAACCAACTCAAGCGTCCCGGTGATACCGGGCCGGCCGCGCGTAGTTTCACCTATGTGTCCGATCTCATCGTCCAGCTTAACACATGTGCGCCGGAACAAGTCTTTCTGCTGCGCGCCCATCTGGGCAACTATGCTCTCTTTTTGAGCGGACTCTTCGCCGAGCGTGTTTATTCCCACGCCCAGCGCCGTGGCGCGCCCGGCCTCGGTTTTTACGAATCGGTCGGTCAATCTTCCTACCTAGCGGTCGCCCGTTATCCGCAGGCGAAGAAAACCGGTCTGCAAGCCGTTTTCGAGCAACTCGGCGGCGAATTTCGCCGGGTCCGGCTCGCCCTTAATGAGCTTGCCGATACCCTGCTCCATTTACACGCGCCTCCCGTTTTTATCCGCGCTCCATGACTCTCCTGCGCGAAATCCAGCTTTTGCTCGAACGGACCTATTCACCCGTTTCCATTAATCTCGAAAGTTGCATTATTGGCGAGAATCGGTGCGCCGTGCTCAACCGCCTGGCCGGCGAGGAGGCCAGCCATCTGGCCGGAGGTGGCCGCACATTTCTGCGTCAGGCTGGTGATTCGCTTCACCTCGCCATTTTTTATTCGCGCCCCGTCATCGCCGAACTTGAAGTCAACGACCCGCGCCTGGCTCTCAATGAGCGCAATATTTCCGCTCTCATCACCTTTGTCGAGGAAATTGCCCATGGCGTTCAGGCCGCGCTTCTTTTTCAGGAAGGCGAGCGTCTGATCGGCACCGAGGCTTACGCCTGCAATCTTGAAACCCAGGCCCGCATCGACACCTATCTTGTCCTGAGCAAATTCGCGCAAATCCTCTGCGGCGGCCGCATTCCGCGGCGGGTGGGCGCGTGGCTGCGCCGGCAGCTTTTCGACGCCAGCCATCGCCGCTTTCCCACGCCGAAGCTGCGCGCCCGTTATGGCGTTGCGCAACGTTGCGCTCTCGGTTTTCTCCGCCAACTGCGCCATGTGCCTCTCGAACAACGGCGCCAAACGTTGTGCCATTTCCGTGCCCTGCCGTGGCCGGAAAAGCTCGCGTTCGCCGGTTTGACGTGACGGAGGCGCCGGGCACGGCCGATTCTCGTTGCGGCGAAGTTTTTCTACCGTCCGCAGGATTCCTTCCAGTGTGACCTGCGTCTGCTTTTCAGATAGCCTCCAGGGGCACGAAGTCCCTATGGTGAAAGGTCCGAAAAAAAGGAAAAGATTGGCGGAAGCAATTCAGCCTGGATCAATTCGCGGAAAGAAAGATTATTTTTCCGATTTTGGAAAAGCCACCTGGACGCCGGCGCTCCAAGCGCTGGTCATCATTGTCGCCACGGTGGCGATTTTCTGGCCGGTTCTGCATGGAGACTGGCTTTGGGATGACGATACCGACATCACGAAGAATTCGGTTACCCAAAGCGCCGGCGGTCTCTGGAGCATCTGGTTCAGCCCGGGTACGCAGCTCGATTATTATCCGGTGAAGGCAAGCGTCCAATGGGCGCAGTGGCATCTCTGGGGCAATGACACTTTTGGTTACCACGTGACAAATCTGATTTTGCATATCGTCAGCGCGTTGTTGGTCTGGCGGCTTTTCCATGGCCTGGAACTAAAGTTTGCCTGGCTTGGCGGGTTGATCTTCGCCATTCATCCGGCGCTGGTCGAGTCGGTGGCGTGGATCGCGGAACTGAAAAATACGCTTTCGATGCCTTTCTTTTTGTTTTCGATGATTTTTTACCTCCAATACGAGCAAAGCGGGCGACGAACCCATTATTTTTTCTCGCTGGGATTATTTTTGCTGGCGATGCTGACGAAGCCGTCGATGGTGATGTGGCCGGCGGCGCTCTTGCTTTATGTTTGGTGGAAACGGAGGCGCGTAGGATGGGACGATGTGCGCGCGAGCGCTCCATTCTTTGCCGTTTCGCTTTTGTTGGGCGTGGTGACGCTCTCCATGACCTCCTGGTACAAATATCTTCATCATCAAGGACCGGATCCGATTCCGCTCGATGGCATCTTTTCGCGAATCGCGTTAATGGGGCTGACCCTGGCTTTTTATTTTGGGAAGGCGATCTGGCCTGTGGGCCTTTTGCCGATTTATCCCCAGTGGCCGGTGTATCCGCCCGCCTTGATGGAATTTATACCCTGGCCAGTGATGGGAGGCTCTCTTTTCTGGTTTTGGACCGCGCGGCAAAGCTGGGGACGAGGCGCTCTCTTTGGCTTTGGCTTCTTTCTGCTGATGCTGGTGCCTTTTTCGGGCGTGGCGCCGGCGAGTTTTATGACCTTCACTTGGGTCATGGATCATTTTCTCTATATTCCGATTCTCGGTTTGATTGGGCTTGCCCTGGCCGGATTGGAGCAGGTGGAGCGGCATCTGTCACCGCCTGTGCGTTATGGCGGCATCGGCGCTCTGGTGGTGATTTTTGGGGCCATGATTATGGAAAGCCGGAATTACGCGGAGAAATTTGTTAGTCAGGAAGCGCTTTGGAGTTATACGCTGGGGCATTATCCGGATGCTTGGCTGCCCTATAATAATCTCGGTCTTATCCTTTCCAGAAAGGGACAAGTGGATGCGGCGATTTTCGATTATCAAAAGGCGCTGGAAATTAATCCCAACTACGCCGAAGCCCGCAACAATCTCGGCAGCGTTCTTTTGCAAAGGGGACAAATGAACGGTGCGTTGCTTCAATTCCAAAAAGCCGTGGAGATCAATCCCTCTTATGCCGAAGCCTACAATAATCTGGGCGTTACTTTTGCCCGGCAGGGTCGGCTGGATGAGGCCATGGGGCCCTTGCAAAAGGCCTTGGAACTTAACCCCGATTATTTTGAAGCTCATTACAACTTAGGCGCTATTTTCCTGCAAAAAAAGAAAGCGGACGAGGCGGTCGCGCAATTTCAAGATGCGCTGCAATTGGATCCCAACAATGGCCAGGCGCAAAAGAGCCTGGCCGAGGCGCGGAAGATGAAATCGCGAAATGAGAGATAGGTCTCAGGCGCGATTTTGAGGTAAAAGAACCATGGCGAAACGATTCGCGAAAAAAAAGGGAGTGAATCGCGATATTTTGGCGCAAGTCGCGGGTAAAACCGGAGTTTTGCCCGCGCTGTTCCGCTCGCGCCATGATTGGCTTTTTGGGCTAATCCTCATGCTGGCCGTCATTTTGATTTATACGCCGGTGTGGCAAGCAGGGTACCTTTGGGACGACGATATCAATATAACCGCCAACCCGTGTATTGTCGGGCCGCTCGGCTTGAAAGAAATCTGGAGCACGCGCGCCGCCGATATCTGCCCTCTGGCCTTTACGACGTTTTGGCTGGAACACGCTCTTTGGGGAGTGGCCCCGTTGCCTTATCACCTCGTGAATGTCCTCCTGCACGGCATTTGCGCGGTCTTGCTCTGGCGGGTTTTGACGGATCTGAAAATACCCGGCGCCTGGCTGGGCGCCGCGCTCTGGGCGTTGCATCCGGTGCAGGTTGAATCGGTGGCATGGATTACTGAAATGAAAAACACCGAATCGGGTTTGTTTTTCCTCTTATCCGTCCGCTTTTTCACAAGATATATAGAGACGGAAGATCATCACGGGCAAACCGACAGATGGAATTATGTCTGGGCGCTGCTTTTTGCCGCGTTAGCCATGGCCAGCAAATCATCCACCGTCATTTTGCCGGGGGTTTTCTGCTTATGTGCCTGGTGGGTCGAGGGCCGGTGGCAATGGCGTAACCTCGTGAAAGTAAGTCCGGTTGCTTTGATGGCCATCTTCCCATCGGCACTGACTTTATGGACGCAAAAATTGGGTGGAGGCAATGACCCGCAATGGACGCGAACCTGGCCGGAGCGTCTGGTGACGATGGGGTATGAGATTTGGTTTTATCTGGGCAAGCTGCTTTGGCCCTATCCCGTGATGGCGATTTATCCACGCTGGCAAATTGATGCCGGACAATGGTTTTCCTATTTGCCTTTGGCGGTTGCGATCGCCGTCTTATTTATTTTCTGGTTCGGGCGCCGTTCCTGGGCGCGGCCCTGGTTTTTTGCCTGGGTCTATTTTTTGATGGCGTTGCTTCCGGTGCTCGGATTGGTGAACATCTATTTTCAGCGCTATTCCTTCGTTGCCGATCATTTTCAATATCTGGCCAGCATGGGGCCGCTGGCCCTGGCGGGCGCGGGCTTGGTTCGCTTCTTCGCTTGGATCATTCCAGGCCGTTTATGGCAGGAAGCGATATTTTACACCGGACTCGGACTATTATCGGTTCTCGGAATTTTGAGCTGGCGGCAAGCCTGGGCTTATCAAAGCAAGGAGGCGCTTTGGACCGATACCCTCTCCAAGAATAGGAATTGCTGGGTGGCGCACTATAATCTCGGCGCGGTTCTTTCGGAGAAAGGCGAGGTGGATGCCGCCATAACCCAGTACGAAGAGACGCTTAAACTCAACCCAAACTATGCCGAAGCTCATTATAATCTTGGAAATTCTCTTCTGCAAAAAGGACAAGTGGACGCGGCAATAACTCAATACGAGCAGGCGGTGGCGATCGATCCGAACTATGCGGAAGCTCATGCCAACTTCGGCAATGCTCTTCTCCAAAGAGGGCAAATGGACGAGGCGGCCGGTCAGTTTCAAAAAGCTTTGGAAATTCAACCCAATTTTGTCTTGGTTCATTACGACCTTGGCAATGTTCTTGCCCAAATGGGCCGGGTGGACGAGGCGTTCATCCAATTTCAAAAAGCTTTGGAATTAAATCCTCATTTTGCCGATGTTCACGACAGTTTGGGCAATATTTTCTTACAAAGGGGGCAGATAGAAAAAGCTATCGCCGAATATCAGACCGCGCTGGCGATCAGGCCGGAATATGCCGGAGCTCACGCTAATCTCGGCGCTGCTCTTCTCCAAAACGGACAGGCGGACGAAGCCGCCGGCCAATTTCAAAAAGCCTTGGAAGTCGATCCCAATTTTGCCCCGGCTCACCGCGGGCTTGGCAAGATTCTTGTCCAAAAGGGAAGATGGGACGAAGCCATCGTCCAATTTCAAGAGGCCTTGCGGTTAAATCCCGGCAACCGCGAGGTCCAAAATGATCTGGCTCAGGCGCAGCGGATGGAAAGCAATAAATGACCAGGCCTGGCATAATATCTTAACGGAAGATTTCATGGCGCGGCGATTCCGGAAAAAGAATGTGGTGGACCAGAGCGATTCCGCGCGGCAAATGGCGGGAACCGCGTTCTTTTCTTCGCTTCCGCCATGGTTTCGCCACGATTGGATTTTGGGACTGATCCTGATTCTGGCCGTTATTCTAACCTATTCGCCGGTATGGGAAGCGGGATTTATTTGGGATGACGATCTCAATTTGACGGCCAATCCCTGTATTGTCGGACCACTTGGGCTGAAAGAAATCTGGAGCACGCGCGCCGCTGATATTTGTCCCCTGGTTTTCACCACATTTTGGGTGGAACATGCGCTATGGGGTTTGGCACCGCTGCCTTATCATCTGGCAAATGTTGTGCTGCACGCGGCATGCGCAATCGTGCTTTGGCAAGTCTGGCAAAATTTGAAAGTGCCGGGAGCGTGGTTGTGCGCGACGCTCTGGGCATTGCATCCACTCCAGGTGGAAACGGTGGCGTGGGTCAGTGAACTCAAAAACACACAAGCGTGTCTATTCTATCTGCTCTCGGTGCTTTTTTATATAAAATGGCTGAGAGCCAAAGAGAATGGGAGACGATCTCAAAATGGCCGGAGCTATGCGTGGGCTTTGTTTTTTGCCGTGTTGGCCCTGGCCAGCAAATCATCCACCGTCATATTGCCGGGCGTCCTCTGCTTATGTGCCTGGTGGATCGAAGGCCGGTGGCAGTGGCGCAATTTATTAAGAGTTGCGCCCGTTTTTGTCCTATCCATTGCCGCCGGTTTAGTTTCAATGTGGACGCGGGGAGAATTGCATGGAGATAACGATACGGGATGGGTGCGAAGCTGGCCGGAACGGATCGCCGCCGCGGGCGAGGTGGTCTGGTTTTATGCGGGCAAGGTGCTCTGGCCGCATCCCTTGATCAACAGTTATCCCAGTTGGGAAATCGATGCCCGACAATGGATTTCCTATTTTCCGTCGCTGACAGTAATAGCCATCCTATTGATTTTGTGGGTCAAACGCGAATCATGGTTCCGGCCCTTTTTTTTCGTCTTTGCCTATTTCCTCATCGCATTGGTTCCGGTATTGGGATTTGTCACCATGGGTTCCACCGCGCACTGTTTGGTGGCCGATCATCTTCAGTATCTTGCGGGCATGGGGCCATTGGCTTTGGCGGGAGCGGGATTGGCCGGGCTTTTAAACCATATTTTTTCCAGAGAACGATGGGCGCAAGGGGGCCTGGTCACCGGGATACTTCTTGTGCTTGGAATATGGAGTTGGCAACGGTGTTGGGCTTATGAGAGTGAGGTGACAATCTGGACCGACACCCTCTCCAAGAATCCGGCTTGCTTGGCGGGTTACAATGATCTCGGTACGGCTCTTTTAGATGGACATGTGGATGAGGCCATCGGTCAATTCAAAAAACTCTTGGCGATCAATCCCGGCGACGCCCAAGGCCATAATAATCTTGGCAATGCTCTTTTCCGAAAGGGGCGGTTGGATGACGCGATTGCCGAATTTCAAAAAGCTCTGGCGATCAAGCCCGGCTATCCCGAGGCGCGCACCAATCTCGGCAATGCCTTGGTGCAAAAAGGGCGGATCGATGAAGCCGTGAACGAATTTCAAAAAGCCCTGGAAACCGATCCTCATTATGTCCTGGCTCTTTACAGCTTCGGCAATGTTTTGGCGCAAAGAGAACAAATGGATCAGGCGATGGCGCAATATCAAAAAATCCTGGAAGTAAACCCCAATTTTGCCGAAGCCTACAATAGTATGGGCAATGTTTTTTTACAAATCGGACAGATCGACAAAGCCATGGCCGAATATCAAGCGGCTCTAAAGATTGATCCAGATTATGCCGAAGCGCATACGAACCTCGGCGATGTTCTTATCCAAAAGGGACGAGTGGATGAGGCGATGAATCAATTT